>NZ_AP018828.1:157500-335000 GCF_003966695.1 Asticcacaulis excentricus | reverse complement strand
GCACCAATGGCCCTTTTACACGGCCTTGTTGTGGGCGGTCCGATCGACCTGTCCCGGGAGCGCATTGACCATCCGATACGCGCCCATTTCAATTTCGCCATCCTAACCCACAGCCATTTTGATAACGCAACCTTCTCTGGCTACGCCAGCTTCGACAGCGCAACCTTCTCTGGCTACGCCAGCTTCGACAGCGCAACCTTCTCTGGCGACGCCCGCTTCGACAGCGCAACCTTCTCTGGCTACGCCAGCTTCGACAGCGCAATCTTCTCTGGCGAGGCCCGCTTCGACAGCGCAACCTTCTCTGGCGACGCCAGCTTCATCAGCGCAACCTTCTCTGGCGACGCCAGCTTCATCAGCGCAACCTTCTCTGGCGACGCCAGCTTCATCAGCGCAACCTTCCCTTTCTCCGCCAGCTTCAATCGCGCAACCTTCTCTGGCGACGCCCGCTTCGACAGCGCAACCCTCTCTTTCTACGCCGACTTCGACAGCGCAACCTTCTCTGGCGAGGCCCGCTTCGACAGCGCAACCTTCCCTTTCTCCGCCAGCTTCAATCGCGCAACCTTCTCAGACACCGCCCTATTCAGATTTGCCCTGTTCGGAGGGCCTCTCCGCCTAGACGAGGCGGTTTTCTTAGGCCAAGCCGATTTTGAGGGAGATGGCTCGGGCACGTCGCGGCCGAGCGGGTCGCAAGCGCTGAGCCTAAGCCGCAGCACCGATAAACCCGATCAGTTTGAGGGAAGGCTTGCGTCTTTGGACACGCCATCACTGGCCAGTTTGCGGCGTATTCCGTCGATTGCAGCAAGTGGCACGGTCTTTCTGAGTGAGGCTAATTTCTCCAATCGCGACATACCCAATGCCTCGACCTTCAAGTACGCGCGCTTTTACGGGGCCGTGCGTTTTCATGACAGCAAACTGCATCCGGACGTGATCTTTCCGCACGTCCAATGGCAACCGTCCCTCGACTTCCCGCCTTCGGCAACCGCCTTGCCGCCTGTTCCCGACAGGGCGCTCACGGCGCTTTATGAAGCTGCCGTGCCTTTACGCGGGAAGTCCTTACAATCTTTAACAGAATGGCGACAAGAGTTTGAAGCGGAACGACATGAAAAGGCAGGTTCTGCCTATCAAACGCTGCGAATTGAAACGGAAACCGACATCCGCCGGGATGGTCTGTCACCGGCAGGGTGGGCCAGGTTCTGTTATCGCCTGATGAAGGCCATCAAACGAGCGCCAGCAGAAACCCCAGAAACAGAAACTCCCGCAGAGGCCTTTATCACCCAGCGCATCCATGACGATTATTATGCAAAGGTCGAATCGGGGTTTCGCACGCTGAAACTAATCATGGAGGGCCGTCGCGACCGGGAGGCCGAAGGGGAGTTCTTTCGTCTGGAACTGATGGCGTGGCGCAAGCGTTCCAATGTCAGGCCCGGACTGCATTTCGCTACAGACTGCTATCGAATTCTGTCGGGCTACGGGCAGTCACTGGTACGCCCACTGATGTCACTGGCCGCGACTTTTCTCATCTTTGCACTGCTCTATTTCGGCATCCTGTATCAGGGGACCAACTGGGGTGACGATCTTTTCATGGCGTTTTGGGCGTCTCTGTCGCGATCCTTTCCCTTCGGCGCGTTTGGCGACGGGAGCGGCCTTTATCGCGAATGGATCAATCAGTCGCACGGACCGGGTCGGGCCATGCTGTTCATGGTTCTCGGGACCATTCAATCCTTCCTGACCCTTATCATTGCCTTCCTGTTCGGCCTTGCCGTGCGTCGGCGCTTCCAGATCAGCTAAAGCCCATTTGCGCCGCTCGCCTTTTCGTCTATAGGAGGCGCTGTCAGCGCCGAGTGCGACCCTGTGCGTCGCCTCATGTGCGCTTCGTTCAGAGAGGACATTCGCAATGGCCAAAATCAAGGTGGCGAACCCCGTCGTCGATATCGACGGCGATGAAATGACCCGCATCATCTGGCAGCTTATCAAGGACAAGCTGATCCACCCCTATATCGATATCGATTTGCAATATTTCGATCTGGGGATGGAACACCGCGATGCCACCGACGATCAGGTGACCATCGACGCCGCCAACGCCATCAAGGCCTGCGGCGTGGGCGTCAAGTGCGCCACCATCACTCCGGATGAGGCCCGCGTGAAGGAATTCGGCCTCAAGAAGATGTGGAAGTCGCCCAACGGCACCATCCGCAACATTCTGGGCGGCGTCGTGTTCCGTGAACCGATCATCTGCAAGAACGTACCGCGCCTCGTGCCCGGCTGGACCCAGCCGATCGTCGTCGGCCGTCACGCCTTCGGTGACCAGTACAAGGCCACCGATTTCCTCGTCCCCGGCCCCGGCAAGCTGACCATCAAGTTCCAGGGCGACGACGGTCAGGTCATCGAGCACGAAGTGTTCCAGTTCCCGTCTTCGGGCGTGGCCATGGGCATGTATAACCTCGACGACTCGATCCGCGATTTTGCCCGCGCCTCGTTCGAATACGGCATTGCGCGCAACTATCCGGTCTATCTTTCGACCAAGAACACCATCCTCAAGGCCTATGACGGCCGCTTCAAGGACATCTTCCAGGAAATCTTCGACGCCGAATACGCGGCGAAGTTCAAAGAACTGGGCCTGACCTATGAGCACCGTCTGATCGACGACATGGTTGCCTCGGCGCTGAAGTGGTCGGGCGGTTTCGTCTGGGCCTGTAAGAACTATGACGGCGACGTGCAGTCGGATACGGTGGCGCAGGGCTACGGCAGCTTGGGTCTGATGACCTCCGCCCTCGTCACGCCGGACGGCAAGATCATGGAGGCGGAAGCCGCCCACGGCACCGTCACCCGCCACTATCGCCAGCATCAGAAGGGCGAGGCCACCTCGACCAACTCGATGGCGTCGATCTTTGCGTGGACGCAGGGCCTCAAGCACCGCGCCAAGCTGGACGACAATGCCGAGCTGAAGCACTTTGCCGAAACGCTGGAAAAGGTCTGCATCGACACCGTCGAAGCGGGCTTCATGACCAAGGATCTGGCGCTGCTGGTTGGTGATACGCAAGGCTGGCTGACCACCGAAGGCTTCCTCGACAAGATCTCCGAGAACCTGTCGAAGGCTTTGGCGGCTTAAGCTAAAGCCTCTTTTGAGGTATGATATGAAAGGCCGTCCGTTCGCGGGCGGCCTTTCTTTGTGCGCGCGTCTTGACAGTGACAGCGCTATCATTCTTCATGCCGCAAAAATCAGGGAGATGCATTATGACAAAGGCGCTATGGCTGGCCGGATGGCTTCTCGCGGGGACGAGCTTCGCCGCCATCGCCTCTGCGGACACCCTGCCCCTGCACAGCGGCGGACGCACGGCGGCCCCGGCCCATACGCATCAATGGCCGGGCGTCTATTTTGAGACCGCGACGACTTCCAAATCCGTCACCCTCAGTTTCGATGACAGCACCAATATCTATAAGCTGTACCTCAACGGTGAGGTGGTGAAGGTCATCGAAAAACCCGGCCAGACGACGGTTCGCTTCGACAGCAAAAGCCCAAAGGCCGTGGACGTCTATCGCCTCGAAAAGATCACCGAATCGCAGGACCAGACCGGGCGTTTCCTCGGTTTCAGCGCCGACAAGCCCGCCGCCCTGACCGCCCGCGCGCGTCAAGTCGAGTTTATCGGTGACAGCTTTACCGTCGGTTACGGCAATACCTCGCCAAAGCGCGACTGTACCAATGACGAGGTATGGGCGACGACCGACACGTCTCAGGCCTTCGGGCCGCTGACGGCCAAACACTATGAGGCCGACTATCAGGTCAACGCCTTTTCCGGTCGCGGAATCGTGCGCAATTACAATGGCTTTATCGGCGATCCTCTACCAAAACTTTATCCTTACAGCCTGTTCGACGGTAAGACCGCCTACGACGCCACCGGCTGGCAGCCACAGATTATCGTCATCGGACTGGGGACCAATGATTTTTCGACCGCGCTCAATCCGGGCGAAAAATGGACGACGCGCGAAGCCTTGCAAGCCGATTACCGCGACACCTATGTCGCCTTCGTCAAGTCTCTGCGCGCTAAAAACCCGCAGGCGCAGTTCATCCTGATGGCCTCCGACGGCGCCAATGGCGAGATTCGCGCGCAGGTTTCTCAGGTGGCCAAAACGCTGAAAGACGGCGGTGAAACGCGCCTCGACACGCTGTTTTTCGACGGACTGGACTTTGGCGGCTGCCACTATCATCCGTCGCTGGCCGATGATCGAAAAATTGCCGGCCTGATACAGGGCTGGATCGACGCCCATCCGGGCGTGTGGCAAGGGAAATAGCCTTACCGGCCCTTTGCACGGGGCCGGCGGCGCACCCTTTCGCACTTACAACCGCTGCATTAGGGTCGCGGCACAGGAGCCCGATCTAACTATTCTGTCGCGCATTTGGCTCCGAAAACCGTTTCACACTTTTCGGAATGCGCTTTCATGAAGCTGTTTACCTGCGCCCAATGCGGCAATACCCTGTTTTTCCATAACCGCGCCTGCGTCAGTTGCGGGACGCGGTTGGGTTTTTCGCCGAACAGCCGTGACCTGCACGCCCTGAGGCCCGCAGGCGACGACCGCTGGCAACCGGTCAATGGCGGCGACCGCTATCGCTTCTGCGCCAATGCCGCGACGGATGTGTGCAACTGGCTGGTGCCCGAAGGGGATGGCTCGGCCTATTGCCGCGCCTGCCGCCACAACCGCCTGATCCCCAACGATCTCGATCGGTTCCGGCGCATTATCGACGCCCAGCACCGGCTGTTTTACGCCTTCCTCAAATGGGACCTGCCCGCTCCCGACCGCAGCGAAGACCCGGACGGGGGGCTCGTTTTCGACTATCTGGAGGACGAACAGGCCCCGGACGGCACCTTCCACAGCGCCATGACCGGCCACGATGAGGGCATCATCTCCATCCGCGCCGCCGAAGCCGACGACGCCGTACGCGAAAGCGTGCGCAGCCAGATGGGTGAGCCCTATCGCACCCTGCTCGGCCATTTTCGCCACGAATGCGGGCATTTCCTCTGGAACCGGCTGGTGCGCGACGCCGGTAAACTTGATGCCTGCCGTGCGGTTTTTGGTGACGACGAAGCCGATTATCAGGCCTCTATCGAGCGCCACTATGCCGAAGGGCCGCCCCCCTTCTGGGCCGACAGCTATATCAGCGCCTATGCCTCGATGCACCCGTGGGAGGACTTTGCCGAAACCTTCGCCCACGTGCTGCACATTACCGATGCCCTTGAAACCGCTCACTATTATGGCATGACCATCAAGACCAAGGCCGACGAAGGTGTCGCGGCCGAGGTCGATTTCAAGCCCTATCGCGTCACGGACTTTGAGCGTCTGGCCGAGGCCTGGGTGCCGCTCAGTCTGGCGATCAACTCGATCCATAACGCCATGGGCGAGCGGCCGCTCTATCCGTTTATCCTGACGCCCACCGTGCGCAACAAACTCACCTTTGTGCACCGGCTGATCACGGGTCAGGCGGTTTAGCCACAGTCTGACGCGAATCGTCGGACGGGGCGCGACAGGGCGTTATTTTCGTGTTAACCCTGTTTTTCAGCGCCTTCAGGGGGAACTGTCCGCGTGTTCAAGACCTTATCCATCGCCATCATCGTCGCCGCTCTGGCCGCCCTGTTCGGTTTTGCCATCGGCCCGGTCTGGGCCTTTTACGACCTGCGTTCAGCAGCGGAGTCCGAGGACATCCAGAGCCTGTCGGAACTGGTGGCCTTTGACGACGTGCGCACCAGTCTCAAGGCGCAGTTGTGGGCCGATGCCAAGGGCACGACGACCGCCGACGCTCCCGCGCCCAATGTCATGAAGGACCCGCTGGGGGCCATCGGCCGCGCCATTACCGACCTGACCGCGCCCGCCCCCAAACAACCCGTGATCGACGTCAATTCGTACCTGACGGCCAAGGCCCTGCTGGCCCTGTCCTACGGGGCGGGCAAAGACGCCAATGTGGTCGAACCGCGCGAATTTGCGCCCAAACCGCCCCTGCCCACCGTCCTTTACTGGAGCATTGACCGCGCGCGTCTGGGGGTAAAGCAGCCCGACATCGGCACGACGGTGTTCACGCTGAAGCGCAAGGGCCTGTTCACCTGGCAGGTGACGCATATCGGCCTGCCCAATCCGGAAGCCGAAGCGGCCGCCTCAGCCTCGGCTAGCAGCGATTTCGGTCCCGACAAATAGGGCTTTTCTTACCCCCTGACAGGGCGTAAAGCGCTGCCATGCTGGAAACCCTGAGCCGCGTTCTGCTGTTTTTTGCCTTTGTCGGACTGGGGGTGCTTCTGGCGCGCACCGGGCGACTGAAATCCGAAGGGCTGGATGGCCTAAGCGCCTATTTCTACTGGCTGGGCTTTCCCGCCTATCTGATCCACGCCTTTGCCAATCTGCCGCGACCCGATGCGCTGCATGTGGGCTGGCTGGGCGTCTATGCGCTGGCTTTCGCCGTATCGTCGGGGCTTTGCCTGCTGGCCGCCCGGCGTTTCGGCGCCACACGCGGCGAAGCCACCGGCGCCGGCATGGCCGCCTTCATTTCCAACAGCGCCTTTCTGGGCCTGCCCATTCTGACCGGGCTTCTGGGGCCGCAGGTCATGCAGGTGGCCCCGCTGCTGTTTGTCGCTGATTTTTTGATTCTGTTTTTTATCGGCTGCGCCGGCCTGTCGGTCGCGTCGGGCCACGGCATAGGTCTGGCGCTCAAACGCACGATGCAGAACCCCACCGTGCTGGGGTCACTGCTGGGGGTCGGGCTGATGCTGGCCGGGGTGAAGATTCCGCCGATGTTCGATCAGATGCTCGACATACTGGGCCGCTCGTCCGTGCCGGTGGCTCTGGTGGCATTAGGCGGGATGCTGGGGCTTATGCCTTTGAAAACGTTACGCTCTGTTACGCCCGTGACCGCCACTGCCGTGGCGGGCAAGCTGCTTCTGGCCCCCGCCGTGATGGCCGTTGCCATGCACCTGTTCGGCGCGCCGCCATTGATGTGGAAGATCGCCGTCTTCCTGTCAGCCTGCCCCACAGCGGTCAGTGTCTTCATTCAGGCGCGCATGTACGGCCTGTGGTACGAAGGCGCGGCGGTGTCCATCGCCCAATCGACGGTCATCTCATTGTTTACCCTGTCGGGTCTGGCGCTCCTCTTGACTCACCTGTGAGCCGCGTCTATCAAGCCCGCGTTCCTTCGGGGAGTAACCGCGCCTGAGTGTTTTTCAGGCGGATTACGTCAACACACTTGTCCGGCATGGACATGGCGTAATCGAAACAGGTGAGACCGACGACCTGCCTTGCCGCCATAAGTGACTGGCCGCGGTGAAGCACGTCGTTGTGTGTCAGAACCTGGCCGGTCACAGACAAGATTTTACCGTGGACGCCTTCCTCAATTCGACCGCCCTCGTCGCCTTTTCCGAAATCGGCGACAAGACGCAGTTGCTGGCCCTGATTCTGGCCGCGCGCTATCACAAATCCATACCGATTATCTGGGGCATCTTCATCGCCACGGTGGCGAATCACGCGCTGGCCGCCGGGGTCGGGCATTTTGTCTCCGGACTGGCCCTGACCACCTACATGCCGTGGATCGTCGCCATTGCCTTTATCGCGCTCGGTCTGTGGATCCTGATTCCGGACAAGATGGACGACGATGAGGCTCCCAAAAAGGATTACGGCCCCTTCCTCACCACCCTGATCGCCTTCTTCCTGGCCGAAATGGGCGACAAGACGCAGGTGGCCACGGTGTTTCTGGGGGCCAAGTACGAAAACGCCTTTGCCTGGGTCGTGCTCGGCACCACCTTCGGTATGATGCTGGCCAATGTCCCGGCGGTTCTGTTCGGCGACAAGGTGCTGAAGGTCGTGCCGATGAAGATCGTGCGCTACGTGGCGTCCGGGTTGTTTATCGCCATCGGTCTCTATTCGTTCTGGCAAATCTTTAAGAGTTAAAACTACTTAGGCGAAGCCGCCGTACCCGCCAGAACGCCGCCGTCGATGTTGAATTCCGAACCGGTGATGAAGGTGGCTTCATCCGAGGCCAGAAGCAGCACGACGGCGGCCACCTCATCCGGTCGCCCGAATCGGTGCAGCGGCGTCCCGGCGGCGACCTTTTCCTTATCGGCTTCGTCCTTAAGCATGGCCTCCCACATCGGCGTCAGAATCGCCGCCGGATGCACCGAATTGCAGCGGATATTCAGCCCCTCCTCCGCACAATAAAGCGCCACCGTCTTGGTGTGATTGCGCACAGCGGCTTTCGAGGCCGCATAGGCCGCCTGATGCGGAATGCCGACCAGCCCTGAGCGCGACGACATATTGATGATCGAACCGGTGCGATTCGGGCGCATCACGCGAATCGCGTGCTTGCAGCCCAGAAACACACCGTCCGTATTGACCGTCATCACCCGCCGCCAGTCTTCAAGCGTGGTGTGTTCGGGATCATTTTTGGCATCGGCGCGCCCGGTAATGCCCGCATTATTGACCAGAACGTCCAGCCGGCCGAAATCGGCCACCACCGAATCGAGGACGGCGATCCATTGCGCTTCATCAGCGACATCGAGTCGGCGGAACGCCGCACCGGGCAGCTCCGCCGCCAGTGCCTCGCCTTCACGGGGGTCGATATCGGCGATGATGACCCGCGCCCCTTCAGCGGCAAAGCTGCACACAATAGCCTTGCCGATACCCTGCGCGCCTCCGGTCACCAGCGCCACCTTATCCTTCAAGCGATCCATGCGGCTCTCCTTTGGAAGGATTGCAGCATAGGGGAGGCCCGCAAAGCAATCGGCAAATGTAAAAAAGGCCGCCCGCGATCGGACGGCCTTGAGACATTACCAGATAGGTGAATTAGATCACGCGCCCTCACTGGCGGTTTTATTTTGAATAAATTTTCTGATTGCATCTACGCTTTCACCCGCTCTAGAAGCATCCGGAGCTCCCCCTTGAGCAAAATCACGCTTTCCACCTGCACCTTGCCCTCCCATGACCAAGACTCCATGTCTTGCCAATTCTACTGCGTCGAAGGTCGAAACTAAGTCGGGCGTGACCACTGCGGTATTTGCTGCTTTTCCATCAAGCTGACCAACCAAATAGACAATACCGGAACCAATCTGCTTTTTGAAGTCTTCGGCCAGCGGACGCAGATCCTTGCCACCCACGCCATCGAGAACGCGGGCGATCACCTTGACGCCATTGATCTCTTCCGGACCAGACGCCGCTCCGCCGCCACCAACGGCCAGGGCGCGCTTGGCTTCGGCCAGCTCTTTTTCGAGGCGCTTGCGGTCGTTGACCAGCGCTTCGACGCGCGCCGACACCTGCGCCACCGGCACCTTGAACTGATCGGCCAGCGAACGCGCGACGCCCGCCTGCTCCAGCAGATACTGACGCGCCGCTTCGCCGGTAAAGGCTTCGATACGGCGCACCCCGGCGGCGATGCCGCTTTCGGAAATAATCTTGAACAGGGCGATATCGCCCGTGCGCGACACGTGGGTGCCGCCACACAGTTCGACCGAATAGCCCTTGTCCTCGCCATCAAGCGCGTGACCGAGGCTGAGGACACGGACCTCATCGCCGTATTTTTCACCGAACAGCGCCACCGCCCCGGCTTCGATCGCCTCAGCGGGGGCCATCATCTTCGTCGTCGCCGCCTCGTTTTGCAGGATAACGGCATTGACCTCGGCTTCAATGCGCTCGATCTCTTCGGGCGAGACGGGCGCGCCGTGGCTGAAGTCGAAGCGCATCCGCTCGGCATCGACCAGTTGCCCCTTTTGCGCGACGTGCGGCCCCAGGACATTTTTCAGCGCCGCGTGCAGCAGGTGGGCGGCGGAATGGTTGGACTTTGTCGTCTGACGCTTGGACCCATCGACGTGCAGATGGACCATGTCGCCGACCGCCAGAACGCCTTCGGTGATTTCAACATCATGCACGATCAGGTCACCGGCCTGCTTTTGCGTATCGAGCACGCGGCCTTCGCCCCCGGCCCAATGCAGCGTACCGGTATCGCCCGCCTGCCCGCCGCCTTCCGGATAAAAGGCCGTGCGGTCGAAGACGACCTGCAAGCGCTCACCGACCAGACCTTCGCTAACCGACTCGCCATCTCGGACGATGACGCGGGCGTGCGACTGGGTCGAAAGGTGCTCATAACCGACAAATTCCGACGCCCCGGCCTGATCGCGGATCGAGAACCATTCGGCCTGAACGGAGGTTTCGCCGGAGCCCTTCCAGTTGGCACGGCCGCGCTGCTTCTGTTCTTCCATCGCCGCTTCGAAACCGGCAACATTGACGCTTAAGCCCTTGGCGCGGATGGCGTCCTGCGTCAGGTCGAGCGGGAAGCCGTAGGTGTCGTAGAGCTTGAAGGCCACTTCGCCTTCCAGCATGTCACCGTTTTTCAGATTGGCAGTCGCTTCGTCCAGCAGGGTCATGCCGCGGCCCAGCGTGCGGCGGAAACGCTCTTCCTCCTGACGCAGGGTTTCGACGATGGTCGCCTCGGCGCGCTTCAGTTCGCCGTAATGGTCGCCCATCTCGCGCACCAGAACCGGCGCCAGACGCGGCATCAGCGGCTCATTGGCCCCCAGCAGATAGGCGTGGCGCATGGCGCGGCGCATGATGCGGCGCAGGACATAGCCCCGGCCTTCGTTCGATGGCGTGACACCATCGGCGATCAGGAAGGAGGTCGAGCGCAGGTGATCGGCGATAACGCGGTGCGACGGCAGGGCTTCACCCTCCGCCTTGACGCCGGTTTCCTCGACGCTGGCGCTGATCAGGGCCTTGAACAGGTCCACATCGTAATTGTTGTGCACGCCTTGCAGCACCGCCGCGACGCGCTCAAGCCCCATGCCGGTGTCGATCGAGGGCTTGGGCAGGTTGAGCCGCGTGCCGTCCGGCTGCTGGTCGAACTGCATGAAGACGAGGTTCCAGATTTCGACGAAGCGGTCGCCGTCCTCTTCCGGAGAGCCCGGAGGGCCGCCCCAGATGTGCTCGCCGTGATCGTAGAAGATTTCCGTGCACGGACCGCAGGGGCCCGTATCGCCCATAGACCAGAAATTGTCAGACCCGGCGATGCGGATGATGCGGTCGTCCGAGAAACCCGCGATCTTCTTCCACAGATTGAAGGCCTCATCGTCGTCGATATAGACAGTGGCCAGCAGGCGGTCCTTGGGCAGACCGTATTCCCTGGTGATCAGGTTCCATGCGTGGCTGATCGCCTGTTCCTTGAAATAATCGCCGAAGGAGAAGTTCCCCAGCATTTCAAAGAAGGTGTGGTGACGCGCCGTATAGCCGACATTGTCCAGATCATTGTGCTTGCCGCCAGCGCGCACGACCTTTTGTGAGGTGGTGGCGCGCTTGTACGGACGGGTTTCGGCCCCCGTAAAGACGTTCTTGAACTGCACCATGCCCGCATTGGTGAACATCAGCGTCGGGTCGTTATGCGGCACCAGCGACGAAGACGACACGATCTCATGGTCGTTCTTGGCGAAGTAATCCAGGAAGGTCTGACGGATCTGATTTAAGGAAGGCATGGGACTCCGACGGTTAAACACCGCACCACAGGACGATTTTCAGCCGTATATAGAGGGCTTGGGTATTTGCGCAAAGACCTTTGCGCCAACGCAGGTATTTTTCTGACGTGTCAGGACAAAAAGAAACACCCCGATCACAAGACCGGGGTGTTCACGTAGGGAAGGCAGGCGGTCTGAAAACCCGCACCCCACGCGGGTTTCAGGTTTTATTCGCCGTCTTCGTCCGGTTCGGGCGTACCCAGCAGTTCTTCGGAAATGGCGTCTGACTTCTTGCGCACCAGCGCTTCGATTTCCGCCGCGATTTCCGGATTGGATTTCAGGAAGTCGCGGGCATTTTCGCGGCCCTGACCAATGCGGATCGAGTTGAACGAGAACCACGAGCCGGACTTTTCGACCACGCCACCCTTGACGCCCAGATCAAGGATTTCACCCAGCTTGGAGATACCTTCGCCGTAGAGGATGTCGAATTCGACCTCGCGGAACGGCGGCGCGACCTTGTTCTTCACCACCTTGACGCGGACATTGTTGCCGACGATTTCGTCGCGCACCTTGATCTTGCCGATACTGCGGATGTCGAGGCGCACCGAAGCATAGAATTTCAGCGCATTGCCGCCGGTCGTCGTTTCGGGCGAGCCGTACATGACGCCAATCTTCATACGAATCTGGTTGATGAAGATGACGATGCACTTCGATTTGGAGATCGAGGCCGTCAGCTTGCGCAGGGCCTGCGACATCAGGCGGGCCTGAAGACCGGGCAGGCTGTCGCCCATATCGCCTTCGATTTCCGCCTTGGGCGTCAGGGCCGCGACCGAATCGACCACGACGATATCGACGGCACCCGACCGCACCAGCGTATCGGTGATTTCCAGCGCCTGTTCACCGTTATCGGGCTGCGACACCAGAAGATCGTCCAGATTGACGCCCAGCTTGTGGGCATAGACGGGATCGAGCGCGTGTTCGGCATCGACAAAGGCCGCCGTGCCACCCGCCTTTTGAATCTCGGCCACCGTGTGCAGGGCCAGCGTCGTCTTACCCGACGATTCCGGGCCGTAGATTTCGATGACACGCCCCTTGGGCAGGCCGCCGATACCGAGCGCCATGTCGAGGCCAAGCGAGCCGGTGGAAATCGACTCCACCTCCACCACCTTGCCGGCATTGCCCAGCTTCATCACCGAGCCCTTACCGAAGGCACGGTCGATCTGAGCCAGCGCCGATTCCAGCGCGCGTTGTTTTTCAGCTTCGTCTTTTCCCACGAGTTTCAATACCGCTTGCGACATGATTCCAGACCTTCCCTATGCCACGATTCCCAAGGCGAAGGTCCATCCCCCGTCCGCGAAAATGTGTTGAGAGGACCGTACCCCATTTGTTCTAAGTTCGCAATATGTTCTCATTAAAAAAATGGAACATCAGAGTTCAGGCTTTTCCGGAACGGCGTCGAGCATCCGCTTGAGCTGATCGAGATAGTTATAAAAAGCGTTGCGCCCTTCATCGGTCAGGCCGATGCGCGTATTCGAGCGGTTGGAGACGATCTTTTTGCGAATCGCCACATAGCCCGCTTCATTCAGCTTTTTGAGGTGCAGCGACAAATTGCCGTCGGTGATGCCCACCTGATCGCGCAGATCGGTGAAGTCCGCCTGCCCGGCCGTGGACAGATAGGCGAGTATGGCCAGACGCGCCCGCGCATGGACCAGATCTTCGAGCGCATCGGCATTAAAGGGTTTCATCGGCTCACCTTGCGAAGTCGCCGCGTATTTAGACTCACAGACTTAGCGCTGGCAAGTGACCTTCCCGTTATCGGCTGTACCTATTTATTTTGTGGATGTGTAAGTTTTACGCGGTCACGGGCGTCTAACCTCTCGTAAGCCCAAACACAGGAGATCAGGATGCTTGGATTGTTTTTACCTGCCCGTTACCGTCTGCCGGCCCTTGCGGCCCTGCTGGTTCTGCTCATCGCCGGTGTGGTCTACGGCCTCAACACCGGGGCGTTCGAGCAGAACAATCGCGAGGCCCTTCGACAGGCGCGCGAAGCCACGGCCACGCGATAAGGTGTCCAAATGCCGCACGATCCGGCTTTTAGCGAGTGGATAAGCCCGCACCTGCCGGCGCTGCGGCGGCTTAGCCGCGCCTTTGCGGCGTCGGCGGATCAGGCGGATCTGCTTCAGGAACTGCTGATCGCCGTGTGGAAGGCGTGGCCGGCCTTTCGCGGAGAGTCGCTCCCGGCGACCTTTATCTACCGCGTGGCGCATAACCGCGCCCTGACGTGGAAACGGCGCGAGAGCCTGCGTTTGTTGCGCCTGTTTGAAACACAGCGCGAGGGCCTGCAACCGCTCACCCCTGAACCGTCCGATGCCCGGCTGGATCAGGTATTCGACGCCTTGCGCGCCCTTCCCCGCTCGACCGGTCGCTGATGCTGTTGTGGCTGGAACAGACGCCCTATGCCGATATGGCCGCCCTGCACGGCCTCAGTGAAAGCCATATCGGCGTGCGTCTGAACCGGGCGCGGGCGCGACTGGCTACGCTTGTTCAGGAGCTATCCGATGAAGATTGAAACCCTGGAGCGCCTGTGGCGCACCCATGACCACGACATGGATCGTACCGCGCGGGCCTTTTTACTGGAGAGTCTGATGAGCGGGATCGAACGTCGCCGTAAGGGACAAACCGTTTTTTTTCTGTGTGTCGGGGCCGCACTGGGCACGATCACGCTTGTCTTTGGGTATGACACCCTTAGGCATGACAGTTTTGACGTCACGCGCGAATGGGGGAGCCTGCTGATGCTGGTCGCGCCGTGGGTGGCGCTGATCCTGATGATGCGCGCGCACGACCGGCACAGGCGACGCTTTGCGGACCCGACGGCGTCTATTGCGCAGAGCCTACAGCTCAGGCTGGACGAAAACCGCGCGGCCCGGCACAGCGCCGTCGTGATGTTCTGGCTGATGGGGCTCTTCCCCCTCGTCACAGGCGTGACCCTGTGGCAACTGGTCGGTACGGACAAGATGACCGTCACTCAGGCCGTGCAGGGGGCGTTACTGTTCGGAGGCGTACTGGGGGCTTCGACGCTCGTGCAGGCGATCCGCTACTTGTGGTTTCTGAGACCAGAAGGCGCGCGACTTGAACGCCTTCTGGCCGAATATGCGGGATGATACCAAGGGTCATTGAAAATGACTCTTGGTATTCCATTCGAGACTGTCTCATGTCGCTGATACATATGAGACAGTCTCGTGTCTTCAACGGCCGGATGCAGTCAGCATCTTCGGCCGTTGGTATATGGGCCGCCCACACCTCTACTGCGCGGTCGGTGCGTAGTTGCGCAGGACCACCGGCGCACCCAGTTCGATGGGATAGGCCGCCTTGCCCAGTTGCAGACTCAGCATGAGGGTGCCCGCCTCATAGTCCTTGTCGGCCACGGCCTGCACCACATACATATCCCATTCGGACGAAATCTGAACCGGGGTGTTGACCAGTGCTGTCCATGGGGCCTTGTTGAGCGAGATCTGGATGTTCAGAGGCACGCGCGTCGCCGCATCCGGGGTGGCCGCGCGGGCCCACACCCACGCCTGAAGTTTGTCACCCTTTTTTACAGGTTGGGAGATCGGGGCCACGGCGCCGACATCCCAGGCATTGGGCTGCGCCGCCGACAAAGGGATGCGCAGGGCCGAACGGATGGGCGCGCCTTCGGCCGTCTGCACTGGAGTCGCGTTTTGCGGGGCACCATAGGCGTTCCACGACGAGAGTTTGGGTGTATTGATGACGTGGGCCATGACGTCATTGGGATCGACCTGAGGCGTTTGCGCCGCCTCGACCTTCGCCGCCTGTTCGGGGATCAGCGCGCCGTGGATCGGCTTGACCCAGCGATCCGCCGGTATGTCATAGACGATAAAGTCGGAATCGAACTGCCAATAGGCCCACGCCCAGTTGCGCGCCTCCGCCGCCCGCGCCACGGCTTCGGTATAGGCCACGCGGCTCTCGAGCGGCCCCTTGTCATAGGCCCCGAATTCGCCCAGCAGGATCGGGCGACCGGTGCGGGCGCTCCACGCCTTCACCTTGTCAAAATCGGCGTCAAGGCGCGCCTGCCCTTCGGCTTTGGTCCACGCCACGCCCTTCACATCCTTGAAGTCCGGCGTCCACGCCGCCCCCTGGTGGGTAAAAACGAAGGGCTCATAATAGTGGAAGGTGACGATCAGGTGCTGGTCGTCGGCGGGCAGGCGCAGCCCTTCCAGATCATTGAGATTGTTCCACGAGGTCGGGCCGACAATGACGTTGCGCCGCGGATTGGTCTTGCGGATAATTTTGAGATTTTCGGCGATCATGTCGTTCCACACGGCATTCACCGGGCCGTGCGGCTCGTTCAAAATCTCGAACATCACTGTGTCGGGCGCATCCTTGTAATGCTCGGCCATCTGCGTCCAAAAGGCCATGATCTTAGGTCGGCAGGCCTTCACGTCCTCGGCGCACTCATTGAAGTTGTGCAGGTCCAGAATGACGTGCAGACCGGCCTTGTTCGCCGCATCCACCATGGTGTCGAGGGTGGAAAAATAGAAGGGTGACAGGCGGTTATCCTTGTCCATGTGCTGAAACGCATGGAGGTTGACACGCACCGTGTTGAAGCCGCCTTCACGGATCACCGACATCAGCCGCGGCTGAAAGCGCGCCTTGGCCGGGTCCTTCCACAGGGGGTCGTAGCCCAGCACATTGACGCCGCGCTTCATGGCGGCGACCTGCGCCTGAGGTGACATCTCGGCCTTAGCCATGTCCGGCCCGCAGGCCATCAGCGTCAGGACCAAAGCCCCAAAGGCACCGACGAAGGTGTTGCGTTTCATAGCGTCCTCCCGAATAGTTATATTTGGTTTTTTTAATCGGGTAACACACTCAGCGACGGGCGTCCACCGGGCGGCGATCAAAGACCGCGCGCCCACTCCGTATAGACGGTTTCCAGTACCGCCAGCGGCACCGGCCCCGCCGTCAGGCCCCGATCATGGAAGGCCTTGATATCGAACTTCGGCCCCAGTTGCGCCTTCATACGGTCGCGCAGCCGCACCCACTGGATCTTGCCCGTCATGTAGCTCAGCGCCTGACCCGGCCACACGCAGTAGCGTTCGATTTCGGTGGTGGCGGACGATTCCTGATCGCCATTGGTAGCGACGAAGTAGCGGATGGCCTCTTCGCGCGACCAGCGCTTGGCGTGCATCCCCGTATCGACCACCAGACGGATGGCGCGGAACAGGGCCGATTGCAGATAGCCGATATAGCCCAGCGGATCGGCCGCATACATGCCCATTTCGGCCGCCAGCAGCTCCGAATAGAGCGCCCAGCCCTCGGAGAAGGCCGAGAAGCCGCCGACCTTGCGCAGGCGCGGCAGACCTTGCGTCTCCATCTGGATGGCGATTTGCAGGTGGTGGCCCGGAATCGCCTCGTGATAGGTCAGGGTCGGCAGCGACCACGACGGCCATTCGGCGGTATCACGCAGATTGATATAGTAAGCCCCCGGCCGCGAACCATCGAGCGTCGGGCGCTGATAATAGCCGCCCGGCGCACCGGCTTCGATTTCCTTGGGCACGCGACGCACCACCACCGGCGTCTTGGGCAGGACGCCGAACCAGTCGGGCAATTTGGCTTCAATGGCGCGAATCTGCACGTTCAGATCGGCCAGCAGCTTTTCCTTGGCAGCGTCCGTATTGTCATAGACGTATTTGGGGTCTTTGGCGATGGCGGCCATGCGCTCGCCCACCGTGCCCTGCGTCAGGCCCAGCGCCTTAAACTTCGCATCGGCTTCGGCCGACAGTTCCCTGACCATATCCAGACCAATCTTGTGGATTTCGTCGGGCGTCATCTTCGTGGTGGTGCCCGACGACGACCCCGCCGCGAAGGCGTAATAGGCATCCCCGTCCTTCAGCTTCCACACACCGGCGTCGTGCGTGGCCTTTGGGCGCACGGCCTTGAGCGCGTCGATCTGGGCGTTAAGCGCCGCAGCGACCGGCCCGTCGATGCGTCGGGCGGCCTCAGCGGCCCAATCCCCGGCAAGGCCCTTGTCCGCGGTCTTGGTGGTCAACGCTTTGGTCATCGAACTGTCGGCGCCCTTGATGGCCGCCAGCCCCTGCAACTGCGTCAGAGCCTTGTCGATGACGAAATCCGGCGGCACGACGCCCTTGGCGACATCGCCTTTGAAGCGCTCGGTTTCTTGCCCAATCAGGACGGCGAAGGCCTCCAGACGCGCCAGATAGGCCTCGGCATCGGCCTTGGTTTCGATCGTATGCTGATTGGCGAGGAAGTCCGGCGTGGACTGATAGGACCCATTCAGTTGCGACAGGATGTAGGGGTTAGCCCCGCCCCAGTTGCCGAATTTAAAGCGGTCATAGCCCGACTTGCGGCTCTCATAGCCCCACAGCACCGTATCGTAATTGATGCGATCCATGCCGCTCAGCTTGTCGCGCGGAATGGCTTTCAGCGCCGCCAGGTTCTTTTCGGCGCGCGCAATGCCCCGGAGGGCCTCGGCTTCGGAGGCGTCGTTGAGTTTGGACTTGAGGCCCGCGCGCGCGTCCTTGTCGAGGCCCAGCGAGGTGGCCAGATTCGGCGACTGATCGACATTCTCGTCAAAGATGGCGTCGAACAGGGCGTTCAGCGTTTTGGCGGTCGCCGGGTCGCTGGCGGCATGGGTCCCCGTGGCGGCAAAGGTCGCCGCCGCGGCACCGGTCACAAGCAGAGCGCGTCGATTGAGCATGGAGCTTTTCCTCTTGATTACAGCTTCGCGGCCCATTCGGCATAGACGGTTTCCAGCACCGCCAGCGGCACCGCGCCCGCCGTCAGGCCGGTATCGTGGAAAGCCTTGATATCGAACTTCGCGCCCAGCTTTGTCTGATACTTGGCCCGCAGCTCCAGCCACTTGATCTTGCCGATCATGTACCCCAGCGCCTGCCCCGGCCACACGCAGTAGCGTTCGATCTCGGTCTCGTTCGGATCGCCCAGATTGGCATCCATGAAGGCCATGGCCTGCTCGCGGCTCCAGCGCTTGTGGTGCATCCCCGTATCGACGACCAGACGGCAGGCGCGGAACAGGGCGTCGTGCAGATAGCCGATATAGCCATAGGGGTCTTCGGCATACATGCCCATATCCTTGGCCGCCACCTCTTCCGAATAGAGGGCCCAGCCTTCGATATAGGCGTTGAAACCGGAAATTTGCCGCAGCATCGGCAGGTTCTTGTTTTCCTGCTGGATCGAAATCTGCATGTGGTGGCCCGGAATGGCCTCGTGATAGGTCAGGGTCGGCAGGGTCCAGCTCGGCACCTCGGCCGTGTCGCGCAGATTGATGTAATAGGCCCCCGGCCGCGAGCCATCGAGCGACGCCGGCTGATAATAGCCGCCCGGCGCGCCCAGTTCGGTCGCCGGCGGGATGCGCTTGATCGTCACTTTCGTCTTGGGCAGCACGCCGAAATAGGCCGGCAGCTTGGCCTGCACCACCTCGACCTGTTTATTGAGATCGGCCAGCAGCTTGTCCTTGCCCGCATCGGTGTTGGGATAGACAAACTTCGGATCCTTCGCCATGGCTTTGAGGCGTTCGCCCGTCGTGCCCGTGGTCATGCCGAGTTTCGTCATCACCTTTTCCAGCTCGGCATTGAGGTCCTTGACCTTATCGAGGCCGATCTGGTGGATGGCGTCCGGCGTCAGGTCGGTCGAGGTGCCGCCGCGCGCGCCATAGATGTAATAGGCCTCGCCCTGCGGAATATGCCACACGCCCGCATCGTGCGTCGCCTTGGGCAGGACGGCTTCGACGGCGGCGATCTGACGGCTGAGGGCCGGGACAACGGCGGTTTCATAAATTTGGGTCGCCTGCGCGCCCCAGTCACCGGCAATGGTCTTTTCCTTCGTGCGGCGGACGATGGATTGCACCAGCACGCTGTCGGCGGCCTTGGTGTCGCGCTGCGTCTTGAGCTGGGTGATGGCCTTTTGCAGGGCGAAGTCCGGCGCAATGACGCCCTTGGCCACGTCGGCCTGCATCTTGGCGGTTTCCTCATCGAGCAGCACCGCATAGGCCTTGAGGCGCGACAGATAGGCGTCGGCATCGGCCTTGGTCTCGATCGTGTGCTGGCTGTCGAGGAAGTCCGGGATCGAGATATAGGAGCCCGTCAACTGCGTGATGACGTAGGGCGATGAGCCCGGCGAGCCGAAGGCGAAGGCCTTGTACCCGTTCAGGCTTTGGGTCAGGTCCCACAGGACGGTGTCGTAATTGATGCGGTCCATGCCGGACAACTGATCGCGCGGAATGGCCTTCAGGGCGGAGACCGACTTTTCGAGGAAGGCGGTGTAGCGGGCGCGCTCCTGCGGCGTGGCGGGATCGAGTTTGGCTTTCAGGGCGGCGCGCGCCCCCGTATCGAGGCCCAGAGAGGTGGCCCCCGTGGGCGAATGATCGACCATCTCATTGAAGATGGCGTCAAACGTCGCGTTCAGCTTCGCCGATGCCGTCTGCGCCAGGGCGCTACCGGCCGACAGACCCACAGCGGCAAGGGCCGAGGCCCCGGACAAAAGCGAACGACGATCAAGCATGGGGGCATCTCCGGAAAAGGCACGCGGCGCACAAGGTTGCGCAGGCAACGACCCTAAACCCGCTCAGCACAGGCCGCAACGGGGTCAAGATGAACTCTCTGTAATGTTATGAAAGGGCCGGAACGGACGTCTGGACGTGGGGGGCCGATCCTGGGACAAGGAAGCGGCAGCACCAAAGGGGGACAACTCTGGCGATGCGCCATGCGTCCGTTCCGGCATTTGCGACGTTTCGCTTCCCCCCGGCAACCCCCAGCTCCCGGAGCCAAACATCGACACTACAGCGAAATGACTTTAGGTGGAAACGCCATTTCGCTCTAAATTTTTGTTTTGTCGCGATGTTTTTGCGGAAAACCGCTCACACTTTTCCGCACATCGCTTTGAACAGCAACTTGTCACACCCTACCCCCTCATTTTAGGGGGCGGTATCACATGTTTTGGGGATATGATGATCGAAAATGCGCATCTGTGCGTGTTTGACACACCTTTCAGGCGGTAGAGTTCCGGATGCCGCAGGCCTTTGATCCGGCTCCCGAAAAGGATGCGCGCATGGTATAGGGGTGCGGTCTGTGAACATAGCGCGCCGAGCCTGTCATGAGCACCCTGCCCACCCCCGCCGATAACCGTCCGGAACACTGGTTCGCCCACTTCCCCTCGCCCGATGTGGCAGGCAACAAGTACGACCGCGGTCACGCCGTTGTGTTGGGTGGCCCGCTTCATTCGACCGGGGCGGCGCGACTGGCGGCGCGGGCGGCCTTGCGCGCCGGGGCCGGGCTGGTATCCGTGGCCTGCGACCCGTCGGCCCTGATCGTCTATGCGACGGCGTTTGAGGCCGTTATGACCAAGCCCGTGCGCGATGTCGCCGAATTTGGCGGGCTCATCGGCGATCCGCGGGTTACCGCCGTATTGCTGGGGCCCGCCGCCGGGCTGAATGAGCGCACGCGCGATTGCGTTATGACGGCGCTCAGGGCGCAAAAGCCCTGCGTGCTCGATGCCGACGCCCTGACCGTGTTCAAAGACGACCCGAAGACCCTGTTTGCCGCCATCAGCGGCCCCTGCGTCCTCACCCCGCACGAAGGCGAGTTTGCGCGCGTCTTTGGCCGCGCCGAAGAACGGGCGCGCGCCGCCGCCGATGCGGCCGCCGCCTCCGGGGCTGTGGTCTTGTTGAAAGGCGCAGACACCGTGATCGCCCACCCTGACGGCAGGCTGGTGGTCAATCGCCACGCGCCACCGTGGCTGGCCACCGCAGGCTCAGGTGACGTTCTGGGCGGGCTGGTTTGCGGTCTGATGGCCCAGAAGATGAGAGCCTTTGAGGCCGCCTGCGCCGGGGTCTGGCTGCATTCGGAGGCGGCGCGCCGCTTCGGGCCGGGCCTGATCGCCGAAGACCTGAGCGAACAGATCCCCGCGATCCTGCGTGATATAAAGCCCACACAGTAGAGCGGAATGATTGCTGAGGGAATCATTCCGCTCAAGCCGCCATTGCGGCGGCGGCCAAGGTGGCGGAGCCACCGCCCGGCGAGGGGCTCTTAAATGGCGCAGGTGACGCCCGTGCCCTTAAGACCGCAATAACCTTCCGGGTTCTTTTCCAAATAGCCCTGATGGTAGTCTTCGGCATAATAGAAGGGCTGCTCGTTGTCCGGGCCGAAAATCTCGCTGGTGATCGGCCCAAGGCCCTTGGCCGACAACGCCGCCTCAAACGCATCGCGCGACTTCAGCGCCGCCTCGTACTGCGCCTCGGTGGTGGTGAAGATGGCCGAACGGTATTGCGTGCCGACATCATTGCCCTGACGCATCCCCTGCGTCGGGTCATGACGCTCCCAGAACAGCTTTAAAAGCGCCTCAAAGCTGAGTTTAGCCGGATCATAAACGACCAGAACGCCTTCGGTGTGACCCGTCTGACCGGTGCACACCTCACGATAGGTCGGGTTGGGCGTATAGCCACCGATATAGCCGGCCGCCGTCGTATAGACGCCCGCCTGCTGCCAGAACAGGCGCTCGACGCCCCAGAAACAGCCCATGGCGAACACCACCGTTTCGGTGCCTTCAGGGAATGGGCCTTTCAGCGGCGTACCCAGTACGGCGTGAGTCGAGTCGGTGGGCAGGGCCTCGGCACGGCCCGGCAGGGCGTCTTCACGGGAAATCAGGCGGGTTTTGCTACCGAACATGCGCGGCTCCTGAGTATGCAGGGGGATTTATCCCCAATATAGACCTATGCCGGACATATAGGGTGTAAAAAAGATAGCGCCAGAGGCCAGTTAGGGGCTTGCGATTTATCGGTGGACGGTTATAACCGCCGCCTTCCCAAGACCTGCGGCATAGCCCGGTCTTGCCAGTGATGGACAGGTGGCCGAGTGGTTGAAGGCGCACGCCTGGAACGCGTGTATAGGGGCAACTCTATCGAGGGTTCGAATCCCTCTCTGTCCGCCACCCTCCCCCGCAAATCATTGAATTTACTGGCATTGGCGCAGTTTCCGCCAACCCAACCCCAGCATTCACCCCAGCGGTTTGCGTGGATTTCCGTGGATGTCTTTGGACGCTTTTGAATGTCGATGTGCTGTCTCTGCAACACAGATACGGTTGGGCACTCGCGGCTATAGCCTCCAGCGTAGTGGGACGTTCGCGATTCTCGCATTTCGGTGTGCAGTGTTAGCTCTACTTATAGCCTACCGCCGCCACGGGAGTTCAAGCTGGCCAAACGGGAGGACGCCCGACCGGCTCGGTGATTTGGGCTTTGGCACAAACTTTGGCTTTACATAGCGGGCCTCGACCTCACCTCTGACCGTGTTGTCTCCGCTTAGAAACCGCAAAAGATCATCGCGCATAATCAACCTGCGCCCGCCGATCTTCACGGACTTGAGCGAACCATCGGCCATGCGCTCGTACAGGAATGACCGCCCCAGTCCGGTGGCCTTGACGGCTTCGTCAATGCGGTAGGCGAGTTTCTGCGGTTCATTTTGCGCGGGGCTGGTCATCTCAGCGGTCCTCTCCGTCTGACGTGGCATTATCGCTCTGGTGGGCCTCCACGATCTCTTCCACCTGCAATCCGAACGACGTGCCTACGGCCAGAACCTTGCCGACATGTTTGGTATAATATTCGAAACGATTTTTGCCGCGTTTGACAGAGGCCTCGTCAGGGTTCGGCACGCTGCCGGTGAAGGCAAAATAGAAGTTCGCAAACTGCGCAATGGCTTCCAGTACGACCTCGATGTCGCGCGCTTGGCGGTCCTGCTTCTGCGCTATCCGATCAAGCCGCTGGCTCAGGGCCTTCGCCTCTGCGTTACCGGCGCGATGACGGAAATAGGAACGCAGCGCATCGGCCACGATGGACGACTTCGACGCGCCGGGCTTGCTGGCCAGAGCCTCAAGTTCGTTTGTCAGCTCGTCGTCTAGGTAGAGGTGGTGCCGGGGTTTCATGGGCCTGTCCGTCCGCTGGTGTTCAGGGGGATCGGCGTGGACAACCGGCGGGCTTGCGGTGCCGGGCATCAGGGCGCGTCTCCTCCACAGAGTAAGCGCCATGATGCCATCGCTGAGGTGTTGGTCTCATAGCTCCATTGCCGTCCGCAGATGCCGTTTTGCCGCATTCTGCACACAGTCGGACGGTTGGTAGTGCTCTCCAGCGTGATCCGGGGCTGGACTTGGGGGCTACCATCCATAACATGCAATCAATCGAAGACTCTAATCGAAGTCCGCTTGGTGGGCCGCACGTATGTTTTTGAATGCGTTTACAAATGCGTCTTGTAAATGCTTTGGAGGCACCTGAAGAAAGGCACATGCCACCGGCGTAAACGCTTCAATCGCATCAATTGGCGTATCGAATTGATGCCCCTCTCTCGCGATCGACAAGATGTCCAAGATCGCTTGTATTTCCGGAAACTCTATCTGGTAATTGAGTTGGTGGCCGAATTTGTTTCTTATTTTATTTAACTGAAGAATACCAGGCCGCACAAAGGCTGCGCTCGACCCTACCGTCGGTAACATTCGAGCTTTTTGCGCAAACGAGAGGCGAAGTTCATGAAACTCTCCAAACCCGAAGAACGATGGCAGAAACTCATTTAGATGATGTTCAACCAAAAGATGTGCCTTGAGCACTTTGCCCACGGGCTCATGATCGCCAGCTGCCAACTCTAAAAAACGAGCATTAGCCGTATCAAAGTCTTGCTCGATTTCCGCCCAGTGCGGCTTCAAGGCTTCCAAAACCTGCTCGATTCCCTCAATATCTCTCATTAGCTCCCTCCAATCTTCAAGGGAGTTATAAAGCTGCCCCAGAAAACGTGCCTCTAAAATCGATAGTGGGATGATTTGCAATTGGTGGGCATGGAAGCGCGTCCTGCCGTTATCCCTACTGGCGGGCTAGAACCCGATGCCGATCCCCCTGTCCCTGCCGAACGACCATTCGATGCTGCGGTTCTCGTGCATCATGCCAGTGATCTCTTTCCCGCGTTGCCGCTCCAGCACGTCACGCCACGGGACAAGGGCGAAGTCCTTCGCGCGTTCTACAACCGCGTACTGGCCGCCGTTCAGCGTGACCTTGTCTTTCAGGGTGCCGCTGTATTCCACCCACGGGCGCATCTGCACATAGGTCTTGCCCAGTGCCTGCGATAGTCGCTGGCCCTCGGCCTTCAGCTCGCGCGCCGCCATCTGCTGTTCGAGATTGCGCGGATAATAGGCCTTGCCCTCTTCGTACCTGATCAGCCCCTGTTCGCTCATCCACAGTACCCGGTGGTAGATTGCGCCCTTGACCTGTTTCCCGAACCCGGTGTCCGCAAGCGGCGTCGGTTCCGGTGCGGTGAGTTCCTTATCCAGCCATGTCCATGCGTCCCGCCGCTCAAGGCTGCGCAGGGGTTCAGGGGACAGGACCTCTATATTGACCGGGTTCTGGCTGACCTTCTGCTGCTCATAGGCCAGTGCCGTGTCCCGGTAGGTCTGACCGACCCTGAAACTGTAGTCGTCTTCCCATGTAATGCCGCCCATAGCGCGCCGCACGGCTTCGATACGGCGCACATGGGTTTCGGCAAAGCGTTGGGTGGAGTTGCGGTCGTGCCTGAGATGACGCTCTACGGAATAGTAGCCGACATTGGCGGCGGCAACCTCGGCTATGGTATGATCCACGCTGCGCAACTGGGCGACCTTGGGTGTCAGGCGCACAATGGCGTCGGTCGGCACCTGCGGGGCCGTCTCGCCCTTGCCGATCTCGACCACATGGGTGTGACCGTCCACACCGTCGATAACCAGCAGGTGGCGGTCTTCCAGTTCATCGTACAGACCACGGTGTGCCACGCGCCCGATGATCGGCGGCATAGGCTCGGTATGGGAAAGAGACGCCGCACGATGGGCCTCGGCATCCTGCCCCATGCCGTAGCCGGCGTCGTGGATGCGCAGCGTCTCGACCATACGACCGTCCGCACCGAGGGCCAGGTTGTGACGCAGGCTGTTGATGATGTCGCCGCGCCGCCCGAGCTGGCGCAAGGCGGCTTCAAAATCCTCGCTGACCTGCCACAGGCCGCCCTTTTCGGGTGTGGCCAGTTCCAGCGTCTCCAGATGCCTCAGACGACCCGTAATCAGGGACTGGCGTTCAGGGCTTGGGTCGATGGCGCGCACTCGGCCCTCGGCGTCCCGGCTGTCCTCAATCCAGCGGTCAATCGTGGTGTAGCGGTTGGCGGTCATCTCGTGCTGGAGGGACAGCGACACCTCCAGCGCGGTTCTGGGGCCAAGGTCAAAACCCACAATCTCGGCGGCGCGTTCCCTGACGCCTTCGGTGATGTAGTTCCGCGCGATGATCAGGTCCTTGCCGTGATCGTCCTTCCCCCGGATCAGGATGTGGGTGTGCGGGTGGCCGGTGTTGAAGTGATCCACGGCGACCCAGTCCAGTTGCGTCCCCAGATCGGTTTCCATCTGGGTCATCAGACGGCGGGTGACGTTGCGCAGGTCGTCATACTGCTGTCCGTCTTCCGGCGAGACGATAAACCGGAACTGATGCCGGTCGCCCTCTGAGCGCTCCAGAAAGGCCTTGCCATCGGCCACATCAGACCGGCCATCATAAAGCTCGCCGCGCTCCCCCGAACGGGTCACGCCATCGCGCTGGACATAGCGCATATGGGCTATAGCCGCACCGCGTCCCTTACCGGCCAGCTTGACGATCCGCGCTTTGACCATGACGCGGCGGCGGCCAAAGCCGCCATCCTTCGCACCCACAGCCGCACCGGCACGCGAGGCCAGAACCGCACCGGCACCGCTACCGCGTCCGATGCGCTCGCCGGTGAAGCCGGACGGCTTCCCGGACACCGCACGACCACCCCGCGCGAGGTTGGCGGCCTTGATCACCCGATTGCGAAAGTCCCGGCCCAGAGACACGGCCTTGCCGTCGCGGCCTATACGGCCCGGTCTCAGTTCAAACCCGTCTTCGCGGTCCATGATCCGCCTCCGGTGAAGCCCCATTCCCTCTCAAAGGATTGGATTTGTCCCGGCGGATTCAAGAGCGCCACAATGGCGCTACGAAATCTCAAATGGCGCTAAAACAGCCTCACGAAAAACGACGTGCAGACAGAGACTTATGCCGCCCATGAGGCGCATAAGGCTCTACTTCTTTAATCTTGCTCTCAACCCCAAACCCTCAAAAAAGCGCACGAAAACAGACGATTTCTGAGGAAAAAGACGACGGCGCAGAAATGACGGCAAGTTCGGCTGATCCGGGCTAACGCCAAGGCTCACAGGCCGCCCCATCATCGTCACCATCCATCTCCGGACGGTATCCGGGTTCCCATCTGTAGATTGGCGTAGGCGCGCCAGCCGCGCGTGCATGGGAACAGTCCGCGTAATAGACCGGCTTGTTCTCAACGAGACGGACCAGCCGTGGATAGTTCAGGTAGGCGAGGAAACCCAAGAACACCAGCGCCATCAAAAGACGGGCAGGCTCATCAGAATCCCAAAACCGTCGCGCCCGACGACGAGGGCGGTAACTTTGGTCGCCACGATATTTGGGATAGTCTCGATAACCTGACATGCGGCGAAAATACAACCATACGTCTAACAAACGCTTTTTAGGCACGGTTAACGAGGGGGCAGAAACACCAGAAAGCGCCTTATTCGTCAGAGGCGGACGATTGTGGATAGAACGTCAACGCAGCCAAATGCTGAAAACTATCCGTAATTGATCCGTGGACATGGCATTGCAGGGCGAGTCAGCGACACTTATAGATAGAAAGACGCTACCGGAACCCGACATGCTGCCTGACGCCCTTGATCATCTGCCAGACACCAAACGCCGCGAGCTTGAGCACGTGGTGAAGGTGCTGTTCGACAGCTTCGAGGCGGCGACACAGACGAAACTGTCCGAAAAGCGCAAGGGCGGACGCATCCTCAAAATCATCCTGTTCGGCTCATATGCGCGAGGGGACTGGGTGGAAGACCGTCTGTCCGGCTATCGCTCGGACTACGATCTTCTGGTGGTGGTCAACAGCCAGGAATTTACCGACCTGCAGGAATACTGGAGCGCGGCAGACGACCGGTTTGTACGGGAATACACCCTGACCCATGACCTCAAGACGCCGGTGAGCTTCATCGTTCACAGCCTTGCCGACGTGAACGATCAGCTCGCCCGTGGACGCCCCTTCTTCTCGGACATCGTCAAGGATGGGGTCATGCTGTACGAGGCTGAGGGCCATCCACTCGCCAAGCCAAAGGCGCTGACGCCGGAAGAGATCAAGGCTGAGGCAAGTGCGTACTACGAGCAGTGGATGGATCGGGCAATTAAATTTCAGGCCGGTGCCCAGTTTTACCTAGATATGCCAGACGCCAAGTTGGCCGCGTTCAACCTACATCAAGCAACTGAAGCACTATACCACTGCGTGCTGCTTACACTTTCTTTATATAGCCCGAAATCACATCGTCTAACATTTCTTAGGTCGCAGGCTGAGGGGCTAGACGATAACATAAGAGTGGTTTGGCCAGATGACAAAGTTTCGCGCAGATCTTTCGCAAAATTGCAACGCGCCTATGTAGAAGCACGTTACTCTAATGAATACGACATTAGCTTTCATGAGCTAAATTTTTTATTCGAAAAAGTAAATCTTTTAAAATTAATTATTCAAAAAATCAAACCATGATATTAATTTAATTATGAATGAATGGAAATTTATTTGAATTTATCTATTGCATCCATCAAATCAGGCATTCCAGTAAATGGATTTAACTGAAAGGGATAAGAGCGACCCGGTTCAGCTGCACCAATTACAATTTTATTTTGGGCAACTGCTCGCTCTTTTGCATCGCCGACCCTGTCTTTAAGTAATCTGTATATGGAGTGCCCCGCTTTATCGTATTTCTTTCCAAAATTTTTCTCAAATGACTTTGCCAAGCAGCTTTTTTGAATTAAGTCATCATAACATGTGTATGAACGACCACTGCTCTCGAAGTGGAGTATTAGCCAGTATTCAAAGCAAACACTTGAAAGAGCCACTTTTACATCATTTTGGGTGGCAAGGTTAAATGCCTTAGCGTGCTCTGATTCGGAAATCTTTGCCGTACTCTCACGATCATAAACCACCCAGTATTCATCATTTACCTGATTTCTTTTTTTGTGGGCGACAACTTCTTTTACCAGCGAAAGGGGCGTGTTTTTTCTAGTCTTCATAATTGAAAAGACACGCCTCATTCCCGGAGGGTCGATGTGATCAATATACCCTTGTATATACTGCGGCTCCGTTTTTTCCCCCTCGCAGTAAATTCTCAAAATCCTAGAAAGCGGCTTTTCTTCTTTTCGCCTAGGCTTCGGCATGTTCATCCACCGCTTCGTAAATAGCGCTCGCCAGTTGGTCCGCAACGGCCCCATAATTGATTTTCGGAACGGCACCAAATCTGCCCTCGTCGTACCACTCGTCGATCGGAGATTGAGGAGTGACGATTTTTTTGTCAAATTCATCAAGACAATAAAACGTGGAAGATCCAGCGTCCTTTCTCACGAACCAAATCTGATCTCGCCTCATAACCTGAGAATCGAGCAATCCGGTGTTGTGCGTTGTGAATATTAACTGTGCATTTGTTGCATTTACGTCCGGGTCATTAAATATCTTCACAAACAAAGCTGCTATGTGAGGATGCAAACTGGCTTCCAACTCATCGACTATGAGAACACCGCCCCTAGCGATGGTAAAAATTACTATCGGTATGAAATGGAACAGTTTCTTTGTCCCCGAACTTTCATACTTAAAATCCATAGGGAATGGATCGCCCTGATCCGATTTGTGCCAGAACGTGAACTTTAGCTTAGCCTCCTCAAGCAGCCTATCCCGTATTTTTTTTGGCAAACTGTCAAAAATACTAGCGTTTTGAACCTCTTGCTCTTCGCAAGTTATGCCAGTCACGCCAGTGTCTATGGCGGATAATATACGAGATACCGTGTGTATGTTTTCTTCTTCTTGGAGGAAGACAGGCGTAAACGTACCAGAGACTTCGGTCCCTATATACATAAGATCATCGAAATATTTAAAAACAGCCCGTAAAGATTCTGGAGCACCTGCGGTTCGACCCGCTTTTGCAACATAGCTATTATTTTTAAAAAAGGGAATACGACGCACCTTGCCCCTTAAGTTGCTCCCAAGGTACATAGTTTCCCAAGTATCGCCTTTTTTTCTCGTAAAAAGATTCGAACGAGAACGACCTAAGAATGAGTCCAGTGACTCTGAAATAATCTCAAATGCATTATATGAAATCGAATATCTGTATCGCACCTTATCACTTGCGACGAATTCAATTTCGAACTCTATAGGCGAAGACTTACGATCAGCGTCCAACGCATATGGCTCATATGGAGGAATCACTTCTCCCTCCTTAAGCTCGGCGCTCTGATCGACCAACCAACACAACCCAACCATTGCAAGAAGCAGATTCGACTTGCCACTTGCATTCGGACCGTAGATCGCACCGACCTTCAAAACAGCCGTCTTATCATCTGGATAAGCAACATTATCCAGATGGTATTTCCCCACCTTTTCCGCATGTAGCGAGAAAACCTGCTCTTCTGCGATCGATCTGAAATTCCGGACCGTAAAATCTATAATCAAGATTGACATCCTTAATTGAGCCAATTTTTCCGAATTTTTCGGGATTTTTGGCCCTTACACGCTATATGTAAATAGCCTTAGGCGCAAGCTTAAGGTTGGCCGAGCCTGCTCACTAGGAGTCTCGTAGCTGGTGAACATCGCAGAAGAATACAAGGCCCAATCCCTCACCAGCCCCCTGCGCTTCTCGAATAGGTTGCCTCGCCTAGCCGTGCCCGACCTTACCAAGGTTCAGACCAGTTGGGAAAACCTGTGGAGCGGGTTCTCGTTTTCCCTGGGCAACACGGTTCACCCTTTAAGCGTGCTTTCCTCAGAAAATATCCCAGACAAATCGGTGGCCCAGCGCCTTCTGACTAAATACGGCGAAGGCTATGGGTTCCTCACTCGTATTCTGGCGTCTCTTCAGTAGATCCTTTCGATCGTTCTGATTTTCCTGTTTGGCCTGGCGGTCCGTCGCCGCTTCCAGATTAGCTAAGACGAACGAAGGGCGTGAGCATACAACCCGCGCCGCGACCAATCTGACCCTGTCCCTCACCTATGGCCGCCCGGACATCACCCCGGAAACCAAGATCACGGTCACGGGGTTTAAGGCGGAAATCAATGCGCAAAAATGGATCGTGGTCAGCGCCCGCCACGAGATGCACGGTACCGGCGGCTCTCAGACCAGTTTGCAGTTGGAGAGTTTATAAACCTTCGCCAGTCGCCGGAGCCGTTATCAAACCATGTGTGGAAAAACGACCTATCAAGGTGACTAGCTTATCGTAATTTGAGGGCAGGCTTATTGAGTTGGAAGCAAAAGATTTTTCCTTGTGCAAAAATTCATATATCTGATTGGCTAAAAATCTCTTTTCTCCTCTATTCAATATTTGTTGGTAGAGATCATTTTTGCTCATTTTAGCAAATTCTATAACATTAGATGCATACATTGATGGGTTCAGACCTTTTTGCAATCCATCAAATGTCACTCTGAATTGGTAATTTATGTTGCTTGATAAATTTATATGATTTGCCGTATAATTTTGCCCATTTACTATTTTGACCATTATTTGTGGCAACAAAACGCCCAGCCACAGTGGGGCTCCGTAGATCAGCCCGGAGCACGTTTGTATCATATCGACAACCTGAAATGCGTCTCTCGGTTTCAGTTCAAAGGCCTGCATGTAGAGGGAAATAAACTCTGGTATCGTTACTTTGCCCTTAGGCAGGTCAGGCCATATGAACATGTCGTTATTGAACCCTACACGTTCACAAAGATGTTCGAGAAGGGGCGTAAGATCAACCTCCTCGAGGCTGTAGCGTCGGCTGATGAACCGGCTGAGATATGCCGGACCGTCAAAGCCGGGGCCATAGGCTCCCGACAATGAATGCCCGAGCTGATCTCCGTTCATTCCCAGAATGAAAACAAGACCATGGACATCAAAAGCGTGTTTGATTTCCTCAAGGAGCTTTACAGCATAGGTCGGGCGACACCGATCCAGTTCATCAACAATAATGATCACAGGGGGTGATTTCACAGGTAGCGATTTGCCCTCTCCTACACTTTCGACGAGCGACGAAAGGCTGTCTTTAAGATCGCTCAGAGCCTGCTTTCCGTCTCTAAAGGAAGCGATACGATCCCTCATGTACCGTCGCGCGGCAATGGCTTTAACGCTATTTTCTCCTGTCTCAACGGCTAGTTTGCCCGTCTCCTTCGCTTCCTCGGCAAGAAAGTCCTTAGTATCGTCGTTGAGATTGACATCACTATCAATAGCATCAACCACAGTCTCAACAGTAGAAGCACCAATAACGGTGGCAGTCGCCTTTTTCAGGAGGCCTATCGCGACAATCTTGCCGACCGTACCCGCGTTATTGATGACCTTATCCAACATATCTCTAATTTTTTTGCCCTTCTTTAATCCCTCAAAAGCGTCCTCCAGTGTCGCCGCCAGTGCCGTTAGGGGATCGTCCAGAAGGTCATCAGACCAGGCGTCGATGTAAGCGACGGGGAAGTTCAAAGATAACTGCTTGGCAAGCCTTTTCAGAAAGAAGGTCTTCCCCACGCCATAAGACGCATCAACCGCAATAGTGAAAGCCTTTGCATCATCGCGATCAAAGCGACGCTCCCACAGACTTTCGACGTAGGCCTGAAGAAGTTGCGCCTCTTTCTGTCTATTGAACCTGTCATCTGCCCATATTGCTGCGACAGCGTCATCATTCGGCATAACTCGTCTCCAGGGTTCGTCCAAAGAGTCAACCGGCGAGAATCGCTAACCATTGACCTCTCTGAAGACCATTAAGGGCGTCACTCCATAGGCGCCAGCTGGTCGCCCCATGACTTGCCGTATTACAGGGACGAAACCACCGATAACGGCACCAAATCCGCCGAATGTTGCTGCCGAAGTTAACAAACTGAGGTCCCCGAATTCCGGATGAGGTTCATCGTCAGGGTAAGCGTCGAACACACCTATGACGTGCCACGTGCCAGGGATTGAAACACCATGCTTCAAAAGCAACTCGGTCGAAGACACCGTCATGCTGTCACGCGAGAGATTAAACCAAACATTATGCCCATTGTGTTGTAATGATGAGACGACACTGTGGGGCAACATCTTTATGAAATGAATTATGCCTTCTTTTAGTCCATCTTCGGGTGATTTTTGTCTTCCCCCATTTGATCTGAGGGCGGCTCGTCTCTCCCGACGATTACCGTGCGCGTCAGGTGCGTCCGAAGATCCTGTCATAGCTTGTGAGATTACATTAGAGACTAACGGATTATCCCAAGCAACCTCGAGGATTCCCATATCAAAGACGGCCAGATCGCCAGATACTAGGACAAAGCGACCTATTTGCGCATCATCCAGAGAACGCTCAAGAAGATCGTTGCTTTGTAGGTAATCCAAGAAAGTTAGGGCGTTTCGCCACAACGGATCATAGGTCCGCTCGGCGGCGCTCTCGCTAAGGCTACCAGCCGTCCACTTAGTACCGCCCTTGCCTGAGCCAATGTAGGGAATCTTGGCGGTGCCCTCTATGAGAGCGTCAGTGGACTCTTGCTCCGTGGCACGTTCTACAGCTTTGACTGTTTGAGGAAGGCCGTAAGTCTCAAACTGCGACAAAAACGCGCCAATGCGTTTTGCGTCATGATAGAGAAAGTCATAAACGGAACCTGCGCTTTGGTCCTGCAAGGGCTCCTGAAAGTCGTGCTCGTTTGTTCGCGACATCGCTCTGAATCTCTCCCGCTCGCTTAACCGTTTGCTCTACATGGTTGGCGAGAAAGGAGCCGAATTCGTGGTCCAGGGCAGCCTTTTTAGGCGAACGCCGAACTTCAGACGCTTCACTGCTTCCACCGACCTTTGGTTGTTTTTTCACGAGTCGCATCCAGTGGCAACAGTTTGACGAGCGTAGCGTCCCGTAAGCATAGTATCGCAGTATACCTAAACTAGCAAATCGACTAAGCCATTGAGTCAAAGCGGTTGATTAACGATATCGACCACCTGAGCCCCCGCTCGCTCGACGCCTCGCAGGCCTTTGTCGCGATAAACAGATACCCCCATCGTGAGTGCGTTCTGGCGGCGGTCAATCAGCAGCACGTCGCCATTCCCGATTGTAGGATACATCGAGTCGCCCGCCCCGCGCGCAAAATAGAGCTCGCTGGTGCCGGCCAAGGGAAATGTTTGATCCCAGCGCGGGAGAACGACATCACTACCTCTTCAACCACCGAAGAAGTTGATACCGAATTCAGCTGCCAAATACCCGGTGATGGCTGACGCAGCCATGTTGTCTCTTACGCCAGCAGCGATCTTACCCAGTTCGGTCAAAATGCCTTTGAGAATGTCTGGCCGCCGCTGGCCATTCATCTCATCTTGAATCTTGCTCAACTCAGCATTTGCCCGAACCTGCTCTTCTTCTGGGAGTTCATTTATCATTGCCGGACATTGCTGGAGAAGTCTCTCGATACGATCCATTTTAAGATCGCCGACCACGCCTATTACCACTGAATTCGTGGCGGTCTCGACGTATGAACCGACGTTTCCATGAACGTTTAAGGTTGTGTGTTTAGACCCAGTTATGTTGCCGCCCTCCGAAAAAGACAGTGTTTCACCGCGTTGAAGCCGATCATAAGCGTCATGGCCTTTCAACGTAAGGGAAAGCCCCCAAGCGGTGACACCACCCAAAAAATTGTTCTCTTCGACCTGAGATCGTTGGGGTTCGTATATCAGTCCGCGATCATAAAGTTCCGTCATGATGCGCTCTAAGGCCTTGTCACTTATAGCGCCGCACATGGCGATGAGTTCGGGCTCTTTAACCGGGTGTCCGTCGCCATATGCCGCACTATAATCACCCACTGCCGACACTAGGTTTTGGGCTTGTGTGGCCGCCGGAGGCAGAACGACCGTATCAATAAGGTTATGAAGATTCGCCCGGTTGATGACAAAGACCTTTCCCGCCTTAGCATTCGTCCGTATGAGGTGAGACAATGCGGCGCGCTTCGATCGCGTCAATTGCTGCGAATATGCTGAAAACGACAGAATCCCTAAACGATCAACTTCATAATAACCGCAAGCTGAACAGTAAAAGGCGAGATTATCTTGCCCAATACGGGAACCGCTCGTGTAGCATCCAGCGAGGTTAGCGCCTTCGCATACCATGCAAGTTTCGTGTTCGCCCCCCAGCATCAGTATTACACCCTTCCAACTACCGCGATGACGCAGCCGATTATGTGCATTGATCCGTCCGCCGCGGTGTCGGGCGGGACGTTCGGATTATCCTTGTAGCCTTCGGCGGCGGGCCTCAGGCGTTTGATCATCCCCAAGCCGTATTGCGTAATCGCCCAGATTTGATCGCCCATCGTCGGGGTGTTCTGGCTGCGGTCAATCAGCAGCACATCGCCATCCCCGATTGTAGGATACATCGAGTCGCCCGCCCCGCGCCGAAAAAACAGCTCATTTGCGCTGGCAGGGACTAACTGACGAATCAAGAGTTGGAAAAACAGCACGGTGTCGGTATTTATCGGTTGACTACAACAACCTAATTCCGACCTTACCCCCATCATAGGCAACATGAAATTTCAATGAAGTATCCAGAAGGTCCGCTGCGTATTTCCTCTTTCCTCCTTATAGGTGACGAGGACCTCTTGGAAATGACACCATTACAGGGTTTCGGCCGAAGCTGGCGACATTTCCAGCTGAGCCATGCCGGGACTTGGTAGGATGCCCGGCGCTATAACAGAGCGAGCAATCAGCCGGGAACATATCCCGTTGAGAGCATCACCAGGTTGCGTCCGTTGACGTAGCAAGCGTTGAATGTTTCCGCCTTGCATGGTGCTTTTCAGGGTGCGGCCAAATATCGCGGAGCGAGTTCAACCTTAGCGGTTAGCGGCAGGCAATTATGTATCCTGATCAACTCCTTCGGCAGTTCAAATAGCCCTCCCATGCGCCCATTAACCTCCGCCGCTTTTCAAGCGCATCCCCGCGTCGGTAGGCGCGCTCGGTCATGTCGCCGACGGTGTGAGCTAAAGCCGCCTCGGCGATCTCCCGAGCGAAGTCCGTTTCTTCACCGCACCAGTCACGGAACGCTGATCGGAAGCCGTGAGGCGTATAGTGGCCCTTTTCCATTCGGCGCAGTTGCATCGTCAGGGACATTACCGACAATTGCCCGCCTTGCGCTCCCCTAAAGACAAAGCCAGTGGCTTTCGGCTGCCCACCATCGGATGAAACAAGCGATAGAAGCCGAAGGGAGTTGAGTATTGCAACGGCCCTATCAGTCAGGGGCACCCTGTGTTCGCGTCCGGCCTTCATCCGTGTGGCTGGGACGGTCCAGACCTTGGCGTCAAGGTCCACCTCTTCCCACGTCAGCCCCAAGACCTCGCCAGATCGCGCCGCGCACAGGATGAGAAACTCCAGGGCAAGGGCCGACATGTTGTCCCTCTCGCGCAGGTCCTTAACAAACGCGGGCACCTCCGAGTAGGGCATCGCCGCATGGTGGCCGCGCGTAAGCCTGTGCCGCTTCGGGAGTAGGTGATCAAGGTGGCCTTTCCACCGGGCCGGATTGGCCCCGGACCGGAGCCCCTTCGCCGCAGCAGCGTCAAGCACCCGTTCGACACGACCTCTCAAACGCGATGCCGTCTCTGGTATGGTTTGCCAGATCGGCTTAAGGACCTTGAGAACATCTTGCGTGTCGATGTCACTGACCGGCATTTGCCAAAGGGGCTTGCAGTATTCACGTAGCGTGTACCGCCATTGTGCCCGATGTTTATCATTTCGCCATTGCAGTTCGATGTCTGACAGCATTTGCTCCGCAAAGACGCCGAACGCTGGCTTTTCACGTTTGGCTTCCTCTTCCGCACGTCGCACAGCTAACGGGTCCTGCGGATTCGTCCGGTCCTTCAGGAGCCTCAGAGCTTCCCTTGCGGCCTCTCTCGCATTGGCCAGCCCTATGGCTGGGAACGGCCCCAACCCCATTTCTTTCTGTGAGCCATTCCAGCGGTAGATGAATAGCCACGATTTACCCCCTGTCTTCGTGACCTGAAGGTACAAATTGTTTCCGTCCGAGTAACGGCCCGGCGCGTTCAGGGCTTCAATCCGCTTCGTCGTAAAGGCAGCCATTCGTCGTTCCCCTAGGCTCAAGACTCATTGATCAGAGCCAGAAGATGACGGTAGCGGCGATAAGTATGGCAGAGAAGAAGGTGTGGGCACAGCGGTCGTATCGAGTGTGTACGCGCCGCCAGTCTTTGAGTTTGGCGAACATGTTTTCGACCTTATGGCGTTGCTTATAGAGTATTTTGTCATGCTCGATCTGGACTTTTCGATTACGCTTTGAAGGGATGCAGGGGTTTATTCCTTTATCTTTCAGAGCATCACGGAACCAGTTGGCGTCATATCCCCGATCACCCAGCAAAGTTTTTGCTTTGGGCAGTGTATCCAGCAGCAAGGCTGCGCCCTTGAAGTCGCTGACGTGTCCAGCGGTCAGCAACAGGCAGATAGGCCTGCCGTGCGGGTCGCTAACCGCATGAAGTTTGGAGTTCAGGCCACCTTTGGTGCGTCCGAGAAGGCGGGGAAATCCCCTTTTTTTAGCAGGCTGGCTGCGGTGCGGTGGGCTTTGAGATGCGTGGCGTCGATAATCAGTTGCTCCGGATCACCGGCCTGCGAGGCCAGAGCGCTGAAAATCCGATTGAAAACGCCCATCCGGCTCCAGCGCATGAAGCGGTTATAAAGCGTCTTGTGCGGACCATAGCCCTTGGGGGCATCCTTCCACTGAAGACCATGTTTTATAACGTAAATAATCCCGCTGACCACGCGCAGATCATCCACGCGAGGAACGCCATGCGACAACGGAAAATACCGGCGTATCCGGTTGAATTGCACATCAGACAGCAAAAACACATCAGCCATGATCCACCTCCTTCCAAAAGTGAATCACATCAACCCCCCCTTGGGAATCCCTCGCGTTAATTAATAGGGCCTGAGCCTAATCTAACCCCAGCACTGACCCCAGCAGGGGCCCAAATTAGCAGGGAACCAAGATGGATGGTTTCGGACGAATTGAAACACTTTCTACAAATAAATCAACGCACTCTCATACGACCGTGGCCGACGCTGGACGCAGATGAAACGGCCTCTCTGTCCGCCATTTTCTTCGGCGTAAATAACTGAAAATTAGGCGATTTTTATGCACCCGGCGAAGGGCGAGCCTAAAAGCGTTCACGTACGTTCTGGTATAATTTCGTTTGTGGACGGACGATCAGGTTACAATTCAACGCTTAAGCATCCTGACACCTTTTCCGACTTTCACAGTCCGCCCTGTCAAACTATAGTCCCACATACGTCACAGGGACGTCTGTTTACAAGGGGCAACACATGGGCTTTGTCGAAGCGGTAAAAAGCGGTCTGAAAAACTATGTCACGTTTTCCGGGCGCGCTACGCGGTCTGAATTCTGGTGGTTTGCGTTGTTTCAGTTCATCGTCATTCTGGTTCCGGCCATGTTGAGCATTTCAGAACGTGCAGACGGCAGCTTTGGTATTTTTTCCACCTTGCAATTGCTGATCTCGCTGGGCCTGTTCCTGCCCAGCCTTGCCCTTAGCTTTCGCCGTCTGCATGACACCAATCGCAGCGCCTGGTGGCTGCTGATCAGCCTGGTGCCGCTGATCGGCGGCATTGTCCTGCTCGTCTTCTATTGCCTGAAAGGCACCGAGGGCCCCAACAAGTACGGCGGCGGGCCGACCGTCGCGCAAATCGCGGAAACCTTCCAGTAAAAGCGAGAGGCCGGGTCCGATGCCCGGCCTCTTTTCTTTTACCAGCCGCGGCAAACCAGATTGCCATTGCTGTTTTCGACCTGTCCGCCATTGCAATCGCTTAACGACATAGCCGTCAGGCGGTAATCGCCCCATTTATCGCGGCAGCGCGCCGTCAGACGGTCGCCCTGTAGCGAGATATCGCGGCAGGTATCGCGATAATTGCCGACCGGCAGACGCCCGCCGCTATAGCCGGCGCCTTCGCATTGCAGGGTGCCGTTGAGGTTTTCAACGCGCCCGCCGCGGCATTCACGCAGGCGTATATCTGTATAGCTATAGCCGCCTTCGCGCATCCGGCAGCGCGCCGTCAGACGGTCGCCTTCCACCCGGATGTCGCGGCAGGTTTGCAAATAATTGCCCTCAGGCAGACGGCTGTCGTTCCAGCCGCCCCCATTACCCCCCCAGTCACCGCCGTACCGGCCGCCTTCGCAGCGCAGATTGCCCCGGTCGTTTTCGACAGAACCGCCGCGGCAATCGCGCAAGGACAGGGTCGTGTAGTTGTAATAGCCGCTCTTGGCGCGGCAGCGCGCCGACAGCACGTCTCCCCGCAGTTCAATATCCCGGCAGCTTTCGCGGTAAGAGCCTGACGGCAGACCGCCCCAGCGACGGTCATCCTCACGATCCTGCCAGCGACCGCCACCATAACTGTCCTGAGCCGAGGCGGCCCCGGCGGACAGGCCACAGATCAGGGTAAGGGCGAAAAGGGAAATCAGGCGGCGCATGGGGTTTTCTCCGTGTTGTGAGCCCATCAAGCACCTCAGTTCCTGAACCGTAGCTGAACGGGCAGGCCTTCTACCTGCCCGCGTCCGATCAGGCCGCAACCGACACGGACGTCTGGGTCTTCGCCTGTTCCGCCAGCACGGCGGCCATGGATTGCATCCATTGAGCCGTCAGCGCGGCGAGCTTGGCCGCAGTGCCCTCATCGACGATCGTACCTGTCGCCGACGACGCGGTATCTTCGCTTTCAGAGGTCTGAGCGAACGCCTCCATAGGCGGAGGCGGCGGGCCTTCGGCGCGCATCTTCTCATCAAAGGTCGATTTCTCGCTCTCGGTGACCGAGCCGTCGCCATCGGCATCCATCTTTGAGAAGAGTTCGGTAAGGCGTGCGGTTTTATCGGTGTCTTCCGTATCTTCGCTCTCCTCACTCTCAGACGAGGCCAGCATTTCATCGAGACTGACCGAACCATCCTGATTGGTGTCGAGTTCGTCGAAGGTCGCCGGTTTCTGGCCACCGCCTCCGGCCGCGCCGCCTGGCGGCGGGCCCATGGGCCGATCCCACCCGCCTTCCTGAGCCTGCAACATGCCACTCATCGTTTGCGACGACATCTGGCTCTGGAAGAAACTGAGGCCTTCCTCTTCGCTTACGGAGCCATCGCTGTTGCTATCCATACTGGCAAAGCGTTCAGCGATTTTCGCACTGTCTTCTGTGCCGCCCTTGCCTTTCGTCTTTTCGCTGGCGGAGGCGGTCATTTCCTCCAGCGTTATTCCGCCGTCGCTGTTTGCGTCGATCTTCGAAAACATCTTCGCGTGCATTTGCGACATGGCGGAAGCCGACATTGATCCAATCTGCATCTGTCATCTCCGTTCAAGTACTCACCTCGATTGGCAAGCGCAAAAACGGAAGCAATTCTCAATTAACAAGGCATTTATTTAATAACAATTTCAATATATTGCACAATATGACGCAATTTTGCCTTATTCAATGCTTTTGACTGCCCCTTAAATACAGCCCCTACATAAATCCGGACAAATTTTCCGCCCGGCAAAAACGCCGGATCGCAGAAGTGCGAAATTTTCCCCTTGCATGTCAGTCACGCCATAATCACACCATCTAAAAATCACATAGAGACCCGACAACAGACCCAAATCGGCGGAACCAGAGTCATGACCCTGAAAAAAACTTTACTTTGCGGCTTTCTGATCACGTGTGTCGCCGGTTCGGCCATGGCGCAGCCCCCGCGCTCGGCTCCGCCGCCCACGGGCGAAGCGCCGCCTGAGACGCCCAATGGTCGCACCGTCGGACAGGCCGTCTTCTTCAGCCCGTCGGGCGAAGTGTTCAAGGCCCCCTTAAAGGACCCCTACCCGGTCGCCCTGTGGTTCGCTGCGGCTGACACCAATAAGGACGGCGCCCTGAGCCCGGATGAGTTTCTGGCCGACGCGATGCGCTTTTTTGCCATCGTGGACCGTGACGGCAAGGGCGTTATCACGTCGCAGGATAACAGCTTCTACGAAACCGAACTGGCCCCCGAAATCACCGGTTTCAGCCCTTTGGTGACGCAGCCCAGAAATCCGCGCCCCACCGATGAGGATGGCGACAAGACTGCTGCCGCCAACCGTTACGTCAAGAGCGTGCAGGGCGCCGCGCAGTTCAGCCTGATCAACGAACCTCAGCCCATCCGTGCCGCCGATGCCAATTTCGATTACCGCATCACGACCGAAGAATGGACGCGCGCCACGTCGCAGCGCTTCCGGCTGCTCGACGCTAATAAGGACGGCAAGCTGACCCTGGATGAGTTGCCCAAAACGCCGCTGCAAAAGGGGTTGGAGCAACGCGCCATAGAGCGCGAAAAGGAACAGAAGAAAAAAGGCGGCCTGTTCGGCGGCTGGTAAGACGAAACGAAATCAAACATTTCACACAAAAAACCTCCGGGATTGCGCCCGGAGGTTTTTTTGTGTTCAGGGAAAACCCGTTACCACCACTGGGAGGGCTTGTGCGTAAAGCCCGCGGCCTTTTCCAGCACCGCACCGACGGCCAGAGTCGTGCCTTCGTCCAGCGCCTTACCGATCACCTGAAGGCCCAGCGGCAGGCCCTTGGAGTCGAGCCCCGCCGGGACCGCCATGCCGGGCAGGCCGGCAAGGTTAGTGGTCACGGTAAACACGTCGTTGAGATACATCTGCACCGGATCAGCGGCCTTTTCCGTGTCGCCCAACTGGAAGGCGGCGGACGGCGTGGCCGGGGTCAGGATGACGTCACAGCTATTCCAGGCGTTGACGAAGTCTTCGGCGATGCGGCGGCGCACCTTCAAAGCCTTGACGTAATAGGCGTCGTAGAAGCCTGCTGACAGCACATAGGTGCCGATCATAATGCGGCGCTTCACCTCGGCCCCGAAGCCTTCCGAGCGCGACAGCTCATAGGTGTCGGTCAGGCTGCTGGCCGCCTCGGTGCGGTGGCCAAAGCGCATCCCGTCATAACGGGCGAGGTTGGAGGAGGCTTCCGCCGGGGCCACAATATAGTAGCACGGCAGGGCGTATTTGGTGTTGGGCAGAGAGATGCGCACAATCTCGGCGCCGGCATCTTTCAGCCACTGAATCCCGTGCTCCCACAGGGCGTCGATCTCGCCCGGAATACCGTCGAGGCGGTATTCATCAGGGATGCCGATGCGCAGGCCCTTGATCGACTTACCGACAAAACTCGAAAAATCCGGCAGGGCGTTGGGCAGGCTGGTGGAGTCTTTGGCGTCGTGCGAGCACATGGATTGCAACATGATCGCCGCGTCTTCGACCGTCTTGGTGATCGGACCGGCCTGATCGAGCGACGAAGCAAAGGCCACCATGCCGTAGCGCGAGGCGCGGCCATAGGTCGGCTTGATCCCGACCGTGCCCGTAAACGCGGCCGGCTGACGGATCGAACCGCCGGTGTCCGATGCCGTGGCAGCCAGACACAGGTCCGCGGCCACCGCCGAAGCTGAACCGCCCGAAGAGCCGCCGGGGGTCAGGGGCGCGTTGGAAGCGTTCGACTTCCACGGATTGGTCACCGGTCCCCAGTGCGAGGTTTCGTTGGACGAGCCCATGGCGAATTCGTCCATGTTCAGCTTACCCAGCATGACCGCGCCATTGTCCCACAGGTTCTGGGTGACGGTCGATTCATAGGGCGGCACAAAGGTATCGAGGATGCCCGAACAGGCCGTGGTGCGCACCCCCTTGGTGCAGAACAGGTCCTTGATGCCCAGCGGCGCGCCTTCGAGTGCGCGGGCCTCACCGGTCTTCAGGCGACGGTCGGACTCACCGGCCATCTCACGCGCCTTGTCAAAGGTGGTCAGCACATAGGCGTTCAGCGCCGGATTGGCCTTTTCGATGGCCCCGATGAAGGCTTCGGTCAGTTCGGTCGAGGAAAATTGCTTGGCTTTGAGGCCATCAAGCGCGCCTTTTAGCGTCAGTTTGGTCAGTTCGCTCATGACTCAACAACCCCCTATTCTACGACTTTTGGCACGATAAAGAAGCCGTCGAGGCTTTTGGGGGCGTTCGACACGACATCGGCCACCTTGCCGCCATCGGTCACCACGTCGTCACGCAGGGGCTGGGTCATTTCCACGCAGGAGGTCATGGGCTGCACGTCGCTGACATCGACCTCATTGAGCTGCTCGATCCAGCCCAGAATGCCGTTCAACTGGCCGGCCAGGCTTTCCAGACGTTCATCGCTTTCGCGCAGGCGCGACAGGCTCGCCACCTTGCGCACAGTTGCCACATCAATGGCCATGCGGAGACTCCTATATTTATAGAGTTCCGGTTAGCGAGGGCGCGCCCAAATGGCAAGGCCGGATACGAAAACGATCCGGAAAAAGGCTACGAAAAAACGGTGCGCCGCTGAATGCGTCCGCACCATCTTGTCAACATGACTATAAATACCAACGGCCGAAGATGCTGACCGCATCCGGCCGTTGAAAACTCGAGACTGCCTCATACGTGTCAGAGACAGTCTCGAAAGGCATACCAAGAGTCATTTTCAATGACCCTTGGTATAAGTATAGTTTCAGAGATTACTTGCTGGCGACGATGCGCTCCTCACCGCGGTCGGCATAGACCGAAGCCGCATGACCGGTCTTTTCAGCGTGCAGTTGCGACAGGGCGGGCTGGTTCAGGTCGGCAACCGCCGTATCGAGCGCGGCACGGGCGCAGGCCTGATCGCTCTGGCGGGCCTTGAGATCACGGTCCATACCGGAGTCGCAGGTGGTGCGCGCCGCGTACTTCAGGCGAGCATAGGTGTTTTCCAGACCGCCAGTTGAGCGCAGGTCAGACCCATAGACACGCACCGAACGCGTGGTGGTTTCACGATCCGACAGGTCCTGAGCCTGAACAGCACCGGCGGCACCGAACAGCATGACAGTGGCAAGGGCGGAGAGGATGAACTTGGTGGTCATAGCGATGTTTCCTTGAAGAATTTGAGTGAGAAGGACGCGATTAACTGATGACACTCAAATACACTTTGCTGATTTTAGAATCCATGATTTTATTATTAAATCTTTGCCATCTATTAATTTCAGTTCATGAACTTTTGTTAGTTTATTTTGTGACAGTTTATTGAATAGTATATTTTGAAATGAAAACGCGCCGGCCCACAAAGGCCGACGCGCACGTCAATTATTACATTTTGTACAGAAAACTACTTTTCAGCCCATTGACCAAGGATAGGCGACAAACCGTCCCTGCGGACGTCCCCCGCCTCGGCGGCGACGCGGCTCAGACCCGGATGCCCGACCTTAAGCACCGCCTCCCGCACGGCCGTACGTTCGCACTGCGCATCCGTGATGACCCAGCCGTTGGGCGAGACAAGCCCCTCGGCGCAGACCTCTTTGGCGGCGGTACGGATCTGTTTCAGCACCTGTTTCGCCTGCGCCGGATCATTGAGGTCGGCGTCAGCGAAACGGATCGTCTTTTGCGGCAGTTCCTCTGCGGCCACGGCACTCCCGCCTGTCAGCAGCATGACACCCGCGACACACATCAGTATGATTTTCGGCATTTTGTTATCTCCCGTTACTTTGGATAGACAATCAAATCCCGCAAACCGAAGTAAAAATCCAGAATTTTATTATTAAATAAGCGCAATAGATTACATTCAATTCATTAATTACATAAGCGTAATTCACAATCGCGCCACATTCGCCGCAACGCCGCTGCATTTGCGGTTGACTCGCTTACGCCCGCGCGCCACACCGCATCGCATGGCCATACTCGACATCACCGAACTGAAAGCCGCCCTGCCGCCGCGCCGCGCCCTGATCGGGCTCGATCTGGGGGAAAAGACCATCGGCGTCGCCGTCAGTGACATCTCCTTAAGCATCGGCTCGCCGCTGGAGCTGATCAAAAAGAGCAAGTTCACGCAGGAGGCCGAACGGCTGCTGCTGCTGATGAAGCAACGCGAAGCCTCCGGCCTCGTCATCGGCCTGCCGGTCAATATGGACGGCACCGAAGGGCCGCGCTGTCAGTCGGTGCGCGCCTTTGCCCGTAACCTGCTGCGCCTGCCCGCTGAGAAATTCGCCGCCGCAGGTCTGGACCCCGACCTGCCCATCGCCTTCTGGGACGAGCGCTGGTCGTCGTCGGTGATGAACCGCTTTCTGATAGAAGAGGCCGATCTGACGCGCGCCAAACGCGCCGAAGTCATCGACCGTTCCGCCGCCGCCTACATCCTTCAGGGCGCGCTCGACCGCATAAGAAGCGCCACATGAACCCATTCCATCTGCCAAAGGGCGCATGCGCGCAGCGGCATGGGCGCGGGGGATAAACATGACGCCCGACATCTTCATCAACGGCATCCTGCCGGTGTTTCTGCTGATCGCGCTGGGCTTCGGGCTGAAGGTATCGGGCTTTCTGCCGCCGTCAGTTTGGGGGCCGATCGAACGCATCGCCGTTTATGTCTTCTATCCGGGCTTTCTGATCCCGGCCATCTGGCACGCCGACCTGTCGGGCCTCAGCGCCGGTCCGATCAGTCTGGCGGTCAGTACATCGCTGGCCCTGTCCATCCTGATCGCTTTTGCCCTAAAACCGGTATTGCGCCTGTCCGGCCCGACCTATACCAGCGTCTTTCAGGGCCTGATCCGCTTCAACTCCTTCGTCTTTTTGCCCATCGCCACCTCGATCTTCGGGGCGCAGGCCGTGGGCCTGGCCGCCGTGGCCATGAGCGCGCTCATCCCCTTGAGCAATATGGCCTCGATACTGGTGCTGGCCCGCTGGGGGCAGCCCGAAGGCGAGGACACGGTTGACCGCAGCTTTCGCGGCGTCATGGCGCGCCTGTTTACCAACCCGATCTTCCTGTCGTGCCTGATCGGGCTGGCGCTCAATATGGTGCGTGCGCCGTCCGTGCCGTTTATCGAAAAAGACCTGAAGATGCTGGGCGACGCGGCCATTCCCACCGGCCTGATTCTGGCCGGCGCCGGGCTGAACTTCGCCTATATCCGCAGCCAGCCCGTTCTGGTCGTCGCCACCTCAGCCTTTAAGGTCCTGATCGTGCCGCTGATCAGTTGGGGCCTGTGCCGGCTGTTCGGCGGCGATGCTTTGGCGCAGGGCGTGGCCCTGTGCTGCGGGGCCGCGCCGTGTGCCGCCGTCGCCTATGTGCAGGCCCGTCATATGGGCGGAGACGCGCCGCTGATGGCCGGGATCGTGGCGCTGACCACCTCGCTCAGCCTGATCAGCCTGCCCCTGCTCCTGTGGCTCTACCATCTGCTAACGTAAGAGATTTACGCACAGCTTCGGGCTGGCAAGGCCCCGGCACGCTTCCTATATCCGATCCGTTCGCCCGCCTCAGCCGTAACGGCTCACGTCACACCTTTTCTGCGGCCGAACGCCCCCGATTTTGCAAGGATTTCCCATGACGCTCGCCAAAGCCTATGCCGCGCCCTCGCCCAAGGCTCCGCTCGAACCCTTCACCTTTGAACGCCGCGCCCCCAACGCAGACGATGTGGTCATCGACATCCTCTATTCGGGCGTCTGCCATTCCGACATCCATCAGGTGCGCGACGAATGGTTCCCCGGCATCTATCCGCAGGTGCCCGGCCACGAAATCGTCGGCCGCGTGCGTCAGGTCGGCGCAAAGGTGACCAAATTCAAGGAAGGCGACACGGTCGGCGTCGGCTGCTTCGTTGATTCCTGCGTCAACTGTCAGACCCGCGACGAAGACCTTGAACACTACATGCCGGGCCTGATTCAGACCTATAACAACCTGGATGCCAATGGTCAGCCGACCTATGGCGGCTATTCCGACCATATCGTGGTCAAGGAAGGCTATGTGCTGCGCGTGCCGGACCATCTGCCGAAGGACGCCGCCGCGCCGCTTCTGTGCGCCGGGATCACCCTGTGGTCGCCGCTGAAGCACTGGAACGCCGGGCCGGGCAAGAAGGTCGCCATTATCGGTCTGGGCGGGCTTGGCCATATGGGCGTCAAGCTGGCCCACGCGCTGGGGGCCGAGGTCACGGTGCTCAGCCAGTCACTGGCCAAGAAGGACGACGCCCTGCGTCTGGGGGCCGATCACTACTACCCCACCAATGACGCGGAAACCTTCAAGACTCTGGCGGGCACCTTTGATCTGATTATCAATACGGTGTCGGCGCCCATCGACTGGAACGCCTATCTGGGCCTGCTTAAGGTCGATGGCACTATGGTGCTGGTCGGCGTGCCGGACAACCCTATCCCCGTGCACGCCTTCTCGCTGATCCCCGGCCGCAAGACCCTGGCCGGGTCGATGATCGGCTCGATCAAGGAAACGCAGGAAATGCTCGACTTCTGCGGTGAGCACAATATCGTCTCGGATATAGAGCTGATCGACATTCAGGACATCAACGAAGCCTATGAGCGCGTCATCAAGTCCGACGTGCGCTACCGCTTTGTCATCGACATCGCGTCGCTGAACAAGGCGTAAGGCTCTTTGCGCGTCGCCGCTGCCTGACTACGGTCGGGCGGCGGCGATTGCCCCTTCCCTCCCCTTGAGTCGTGGGGTATAGCCGCCCTTTATGACGCGCATTGCCCCCCAAGATCCGCAGGTGTTGCTGGAGATGATCCAGTCGCGCCTCTTTCCCTTCCCCAAACGGCATTTCAACGCCGCGCAGGACCTTGATCCGCCCGACATTCTGGCCCTGCTCGATCTGGCCGATGTCTTCGTTGAACTGAACCGGCGGACCAACAAAAAGCTCGATCTGCTGAAAGGCCGCACGCAGGTTAATCTGTTTTTTGAGAACTCAACGCGCACCATGTCGTCCTTTGAACTGGCGGGTAAGCGTCTGGGAGCCGACACGGTCAATATGAACCCGCGGACCTCCAGTGTGGCCAAGGGCGAGACCCTGATCGACACGGCGGTGACGCTCAATGCCATGAAGCCCGACCTGCTGGTCGTGCGCCATTCGGCATCAGGGGCGGCGCAGCTTCTGGGGCAAAAGGTCGGGTGCAGCGTTGTCAATGCCGGCGACGGTCAGCATCAGCACCCCACTCAGGCGCTGCTCGACATGCTGTCGATCCGTCGCGCCTTTGGCCATGTCGATAGCCTGACGGTCGCCATTTGCGGCGATGTCGCCCATAGCCGCGTGGCGCGCTCCAACGTCATCCTGCTCAACGCTATGGGGGCCAATGTGCGCCTTGTCGGGCCGCCGACGCTCATTCCCGGTGACGCCGACGAATGGGGCGTGGAGGTCTATCACGATATGAAGGCCGGGATTACCGGGGCCAATGTGGTGATGATGCTGCGCCTTCAGCTTGAGCGCATGGACGGGGCCTTTATCCCCTCGACCCGCGAATATTTCCGCTATTTCGGTCTCGACCGCGAAAAGCTGGCCGTCGCCGCGCCCGATGTGCGCGTCATGCACCCCGGCCCGATGAATCGCGGCGTCGAAATCGACTCCGAAGTGGCCGATGACCTGTCGATCTCGCTCATTCAGGATCAAGTGGAGATGGGCGTCGCCGCACGCATGGCCGTTCTGGCCTCGCTGGCCGCGCGTCTGGAGAACGGGCAATGAAGCAGTCTCAACCCATCGCGCTCGTCAATGCCCGCCTGATCGACCCGGCCAGCGACTATGACGGCCCCGGCAGCCTGATCCTCACCGAAGGCGTCATTGCCGAGGTGCTGCACACGGCGCATCTGCCGTCGGGCTCCTCCGACATGAAGGTCATCGACTGCGACGGCAAGGTGATCTGTCCCGGCCTGATCGACCTGCGCGTCAAGACCGGCGAGCCGGGGGCCGAGCCCAAGGAGACTCTGAAATCCGCCAGCCGCGCCGCCGCCGCCGGGGGAGTGACGTCGATGGTGGTGCAGCCCGACACCGACCCGGTGATCGACGAGCCGGCCATGGTCGATTTCATCCTGCGCCGCGCCCGCGATATCGAGCTGGTGCACGTCTATCCGGCCGGGGCCGCCACCAAGGGCCATAATGGCAAGCAGATGGCCGAAATCGGCCTGATGAGCGAATCCGGGGCCGTCTATTTCACCGATGTCGAACGTCCGATCATCAATTCCAAGGTACTGGCCCGCGTCCTCTCTTACGCCAACGGGTTCAATGCCCTGATCGCCCACCGCCCCAAGGAGCCATGGCTGTCGGAAGGTGCGGTCGCCACCTCCGGCGAAATGGCCGCGCGCATGGGGCTGTCGGGTGTGTCCGCGCTGGCGGAGCGCATCGCGCTGGAGCGCGATCTGGCTCTGGTCGAACTGACCGGGGCGCGCCTGCTGGTCGATCAGATCACCACCGCCGGGGCCATCAAGGCTGTTGCACAGGCCAAGGCGAAGGGGCTGGATGTCTATGCCTCGGCCTCGATCAACCATCTGGTGTTCAACGAAATCGACATCGGCGATTACCGCACCTTCTATCGCCTCGACCCGCCGCTGCGTTCCGAAGACGATCGTATCGCTCTGGTGGACGCGCTGGCCGACGGCCTGATTGATGTGGTGGTGTCAAACCACACGCCCCTGCCCGCCGAAGACAAGCGCCGCCCCTTCTCCGAGGCCGAACCGGGGGCGATTGGCCTGCAAACCCTGCTGGCGGCCCTGATCGGCCTGCACCACGATCGGGAGATTCCGCTGATTGACCTGCTGCGCACCGTGACGATCAATCCGGCGCAACTGATCGGTCTGGAGGCCGGGCGGCTGTCGCCCGGTGCGCCCGCCGATCTGATTGTGGTCGATATCGACGCCCCCTTTGCCTTGCGCGAAAGCGACATCCTGTCGAAATCGAAGAACTCCCCCTTTGAAAACCGCACATTACAGGGCAAGGTAGAGCTGACGCTGGTGGACGGTCGAATCGTCTATCAGGCCTGAGTGAAAGCGCTGTAATGCCTCTGCCCGACTGGACCATCTTTGCCCTTGCCGTGATCGGCGGCTACCTGCTGGGGTCGATCCCCTTCGGCGTCGTCACGACGAAGCTGGCCGGTATCGACATCCGCAGCATCGGTTCGGGCAATATCGGCGCGACCAATGTCTTAAGAACCGGGCGTAAGGATCTGGCCCTGATCACCTTTCTGGGCGATACAGGCAAGGGCGCGATGGCGGTCGGTCTGGCCTTCGCCCTGCTGCTCAGCGTCGATCAGGCGACCCGTCAGACGGGCATGGCGCTGGCCGGCGGGGCGGCGTTTTTAGGCCACCTCTTCCCCGTCTGGCTGAAGTTCAAGGGCGGCAAGGGCGTGGCGACCTTCCTCGGCACCCTGTTTGCCGCCGCCTGGCCGATGGGGCTGCTGGCCGCCGGGACGTGGCTTCTGACCGCTTTTATCTTCCGCATTTCGTCCTTGAGCGCGCTGGTGGCCGCCGCCCTGATCGCGCCGCTGGGCCTCCTGACCGATCAGCCGCACGCCTTCGTCGTCATGGCCCTGTTCATGTCGGTGCTGATCTATGTGCGCCACCGCGACAATATCCGCCGCCTGCTCAAGGGCGAGGAACCGAAGATCGGCAAGAAAAAAGACGCCGAACCCGCCGCGGACGCCTGATCCATGAGCGACGGGGGGGAGGACTTTTTCGGACGCTTTCCCGCCTGCACCAGCGACTCGGAACGCTTTGCGCGGTTACGGCTGGCGCGCACGCACCGTATCGGCCCGGTGCATTTCCATCAGCTTATCCTGCGCTTCGGCAGCGCCGTGAAGGCCGTCGAAAACCTGCCCCTGATCGCCAGACGCGCCGGGGGCGGCATCGTCCCCGCCTCGCTTGACGCCGTGGAAGCGGAAATGGCGCGTGGTCGCGCCGCCGGGGCGCGTCTGGTGGTGCTGGGGGACGCCGCCTATCCCAAACTGCTGGCCGACATCCCGGCCGCGCCGCCCGTCCTGTGGATGCTGGGCGAACAGACCGCCCTGCCCGACCGCGCCATCGCTATAGTGGGCGCGCGCAACGCCTCGGCGGCGGGTCAGCGCATCGCGCACGCCCTGGCCAGAGAGCTGGGCGAAGCAGGCTTTTTCGTCGTCTCCGGACTGGCGCGCGGCATAGACACACAGGCCCATACGGGCAGCCTCAAGACCGGGACGGCGGCGGTGCTGGGCGGCGGCGTCGATGACATCTATCCGCCCGATAATGCAGACCTTTATCAGGCTATCCGCACCTATGGCGTGCTGATCTCCGAAAGCCCGGTGGGGTATCGCGCCCGCGCCGGAGACTTTCCGCGCCGCAACCGGGTCATCAGCGGCCTGACGCGCGGCACGATTGTGGTGGAGGCCGAGCTGAAATCCGGCTCGCTGATCACGGCGCGACTGGCCAACGAACAGGGGCGTGAGGTGTTTGCCGTGCCGGGCTCGCCGCTCGACCCACGCTGCCGCGGCACCAACGACCTGATCCGGCAAGGGGCCACCCTGTGCGAAGGCGTGGACGACATCCTGCGCACGCTCGACGCCCAGATGACGCTGTTTGAGCGCCCCGCCCCCGTCGTACCGCTGCACGCCGTCAGTGCGTTTGACGATACGGACCTCGATGAGGCCATCGAGTCCCTGCGTGACCGCCTGCTGAGCCTGATCAGCCCTGTCCCCACCCCGCGCGAAGACCTGCTGCGCCTCAGCGGCGCACCTGCCCATGTCGGTCTGGCAGCCCTGGGGGAACTGGAAATCGCCGGGCTGATCGTCACGACCTCTGACGGGCAGTATATCCGCGCCTGATACAACTTATGGTTGCCAAATAAATAACGCCGTGCTTTCATCGCTCTCATTCCGACGGGGGCATGACAATGAGCACGACGCAAAGATGGTCCATGTACACGGGTTTCGCCCTGTTGGGACTGTTGATTCTATCCCTTCTCTTCCCCCTGTTCTTTCTGCCGTTCAACGCCTTCACAGGCGACAGTCCGTGGGGATGGCTGTTCCTTGAGTTCATTTCGCGACCGGACGGTCCGGTGCCGTTAATACAGGGTCTGATCCCGCCCATAATCAGCGGCGGCCTTGTCACCGTCATGTGGTCGGATCGTGATGGCCAATGGGCCAAGGCCGCCATCATTGTAACCGGCATAGGCGTTCTGGGGTGCTTTGTCCTGTGGTACTGGCTGGGTCAAAGCGCGGTGGCCGCCAATCTCTGGCAGACTCAAGTTGCACCACCCGGGGTTGATCTACTCATCAAGGACGCCGCCAGCTTTGAGACCAGAATGCAGGCCTATTACAGCGGAGCCTGGAAAATGCTGGTGGCCCTCATCGGGGCGCTGATCGGCGCCCAATTTACGCCTAAAACCTCTTCAACCTGAAAGATCCGGTATGCCCATCGTGACTCCGTACCTGTCTGCGGTAGCCTTAGTGACGGCTGTCGCCACCGCCCCTGTCAACGCCCAAAGCTCAGACTACCTGATACAAATAACCGTAACGGGTAACGACCTGAAAGAGGTCAAACTCGACTCCGCACAGGGCAACGCCCCCTTATTGGCCACGCTGGTTGACGGGAAACGGCAGATCACCATCCCGGCCGATCAGGTGCGTGGCTATCAGGACGCTACCCTGAGCTTTGATTTCGGAAACTCAGTCCCCCATCATCTCTATCTGCATCTTCCGCATAACCGGACGAGCCTTCCCCTCACCTACATCAATTATGGCATCAAAAGCTGTCTGCGTAACGATTATCAGGATATCACCCAGCCCTCGCACGTTTTTGATCGGAATCTTAAGGCGTACATGAAGGTCCGGCAAATCTATACGTCGAGGCTGTGCCTTGCCCCTGGCAATCGCAAATATTTCTCTGATCTCTGGTTCCGGCTGGCTTATGCGGTCGCCATCAGTGGCAATGGCTACGCCATGGACATGGATGCCTATGATGCGCTGCTTCGGGAAGTTCCGGGGCGTAAAACCCACGCAGACGCTATGCTCAGAAACATAGGTCAGCACCGCTACGATTTGACCTACAGCGAGATGACGGACGCTCTGAAAGCGGGACAATTGCAAGAGGCGGCCGAACTCAACGGCCGTCTTCCGGCCTTACTGGAAAAAGGCAATCTGACCGGAGCCGCTCTGACCAAAGAAAGGGCAAAGCTGGCCAGCAATCAGGCCTATATTGAAACGCTGCAAAAGGCCCGGTAACACCGCGGCTTCTGGCAGCGTTCTCAGCGGCTTGTCTCAAAACCCGCCCGCCTTCTGATAAGCCTTGCGCAGGCAGTCGCTGAGCGGCGGGCATTGCGCCCGTTCGGCTAGCACCGACAGCTCTTTCGTCATATCGCGGATATAGCGGATCACCTCGGCCCTGTGTTCGGAGTCGGTGATATAGGCCGGGGTGTCCGGCGGGGAAGCAGGGGTGTCACTCATGCGATTATCTGGGTCTGTTTTTATACGACTTAAGTGAGAACCATATCCCAATTTAACCTATAGTTGCAACCATCAAAATCAACCGCCGTCCGGTTGAATTTCGCCTCTGCGTTGACACGCTGGCCGCACAAGCCCATGTTGGCGGGAATTTTCAGCGACCGCTTATTGCTATTGTCGGTTTTCCTCCTATTAAAGACCTCATGAACCTCGTCATCGTCGAAAGCCCGGCCAAGGCCAAAACCATCAACAAATACCTGGGTAAGGACTATACCGTGCTGGCCTCCTACGGCCACGTGCGCGACCTGCCCTCGAAAGACGGTTCGGTCAAACCGGACGAAGACTTCGCCATGAGCTGGGAGGTGGACGCAAAGGCCAATAAGCGCCTGAGCGATATCGCCGATGCCGCAAAGAAGTCCGACCGCGTCATTCTGGCCACCGACCCGGACCGCGAAGGCGAGGCCATTTCGTGGCACGTGCTGGAAGTGCTCAATAAAAAGAAGGTGTTGAAGGAAAAGATCGTCGAGCGCGTCACCTTTAACGCCATCACCAAGGCTTCGGTTCAGGAGGCCATGGCCGCCCCGCGTCAGATCGATATGGAGCTGGTCGAGGCCTATCTGGCGCGTCGCGCGCTTGATTACCTCGTGGGCTTTACCCTGTCGCCCGTTCTGTGGCGCAAGCTGCCGGGCGCGCGTTCGGCCGGCCGCGTGCAGTCGGTGGCGCTCAAGATCATCGTTGATCGCGAGCTTGAGATCGAAAAGTTCAAGTCCGAAGAATACTGGACCGTCGATGCCGAGGTGTCAGCCAATTCGCCGCCCTTCACGGCGCGTCTGAACGTCCTGAACGGCAAGAAGCTCGCCAAGTTCGACCTCAACGACGCCGAAAAGGCCGAAGCGGCGCGCAAAGCCATCTCGCTATCGAAATTCGCCGTCGAATCGGTCGAACAGAAACCGGGCAAGCGCACCCCGCCGCCGCCCTTCACCACCTCGACCCTGCAACAGGAGGCGGCGCGTAAATTGGGTTTCTCGGCGCAGCGCACCATGCAGACGGCCCAGAAACTTTACGAAGGCGTCGATATTGGCGGCGAAACGACCGGCCTGATCACCTATATGCGGACCGATGGTGTGTTTATCGACCCGGCGGCCATAGGCGAGATTCGCAAGGCCGTGGGCGAGCGCTTCGGCAGCGCCTATGTGCCGTCCGAACCGCGCCTCTACAAGGTCAAGGCCAAGAACGCACAGGAGGCCCACGAAGCCATCCGCCCGACCTCCATCTTCCGCCGTCCGGAGACCCTGCGCCTCGAAGGCGATCAGGCGCGCCTGTACGAACTGATCTGGAAGCGCACCATGGCGGCCCAGATGGAGGCCGCCCGCGTCGAAAAGACCACGATTGACCTCCTCAATCAGGACAGGTCGATCGGTCTGCGCGCCACGGGTCAGGTCATCACCTTCGACGGCTATTTGGCGCTCTATGAAGAGGGCAAGGACGACGAGACGGACGAGGACGGTGGCCGCCTGCCGCAACTGCGCACCGGTACGCTGGTCGATGTGCACGACATCAAGCCGGCCCAGCACTTCACCGAGCCGCCGCCGCGCTATTCCGAAGCCTCGCTGGTCAAGCGCATGGAAGAGCTGGGCATTGGTCGCCCCTCGACCTACGCCTCGATCCTCAGCGTTCTGCGCGACCGCGACTACGTGCGCATGGACAAGAACCGCTTTATCCCGGAAGACAAGGGCCGTCTGGTCACCGCCTTCCTCGATCAGTTTTTCTCGCGCTACGTGCAGTATGATTTTACCGCCGATCTCGAAGAAAAGCTCGACCTGGTTTCGGCGGGCGATCTGAACTGGAAGGCGCTGCTGCGTGAATTCTGGCAGGATTTTCACGCCAAGGCCGGGGAAATCAGCGAATTCCGCGTCTCCGAAGTGCTGGACCGTCTCAATGACGCGCTGGGCCCGCACATCTTCCCGGACAAGGGCGATGGCTCCAACCCACGCGCCTGCCCGACCTGCGGCACGGGCCAACTGAGCCTGAAGACCTCGCGCTTCGGGGCCTTTGTCGGCTGCTCCAACTACCCGGAATGCAAATATACCCGCCCCGTCGGCAATCCGGAAAACGCCTCGGAAGACACCGCCGCCTCCGGTGACCGCGAACTGGGCAATGATCCGGACACCGGCAAGGTGGTGTCGCTGAAAATCGGGCGTTTCGGCCCCTATGTGCAACTTGGCGAGGCGGAGTCCAAGGACGACAAGCCCAAGCGCTCGTCCCTGCCCAAGGCCTGGCCACCGGCGTCGATTGATCTCGACCGCGCGCTGAAACTGTTGTCCCTGCCGCGAAAAGTCGGCGACCACCCCGAAGACGGTAAGCCGATCACGGCGGCGCTGGGCCGTTTCGGGCCGTTTATCGAGCACGAAAAGACCTATGCCAACCTGCCGAGCTTCGACGACATTTTCGAAGTGGGCCTCAACCGCGCCGTCGTGCTGCTGGCCGAAAAGCGCGCCAATGCCAAGGGTAAGGCCTCATCGGTGGCGCCGCTGAAAGAGCTGGGGGCGCACCCGGAATCGGGCGACGCCATTCAGGTCATGGCCGGTCGTTATGGCCCTTACGTTAAGTGCGGCAAGGTCAATGCCACCATCCCCAAGGACACCCAGCCCGAAGACGTGACGCTGGAACAGGCGCTGGCGCTGATCGAGGCCAAGGGCGGCGTGAAAAAGACCGCGGCCAAAAAAGCCCCGGCCAAGAAGGCGGCTGCGAAAAAACCAGCGGCGAAGAAGGCCTCCACCGCCAAAAAGGCCGAGGCGGAGGCTTAAGCCCTCCCTCCTCTCCTCCCTGCGGCTATGCCAAGGGGAGGAGAAAGATCGCAAACGTTAAATCATCAGCACAGCCTGAAACTTAACCGGGGGCGGTATTGAATATATGGTTCAAAACATTGAAAGGCATGGGCACAATCACCGTCATTCTCGGTGCTTACCTTGTCTTCATTGTGGGTCTGAACGTCTGGCAATTCGGATTAAAAAGACTTTTTGAATCCGAATTTCTATATAATTTTCAAATTGATCTGATTCAGGTCTGCGCAACATGGGTGTGCCTGTATATTATCGTTGTTATCGCCAAGCGCTTTGGGGCCAAGTGAAAATCAACACATATACTCACCTTCTGCCCCACCTCACGCCGCTATAGATTTGCGTCCCGTCACGTCCTGAAGCACGCCGAACAGCGACAGAGGCTGCCCCGCCTCGTCGCATTCGACCGAGCCCTGACTGAAAACCGTGCGGATGTCGCCATCGGCGCGCACCAGCCGCGCTTCGAAGCTGTAGCCCTCACCGCGATAGGCGGCGGCCTTCACGCAATCGCTCACGCGCTGACGGTCGTCGGGGTGATAACATTCCAGCGCATTGGTCAGGTTGGGGTGGAAGATTTGCGGCGTCAGGCCATGGATGCGGTACACGCCCTGCGACCATTCCACCGTCTGATTTTCCAGATCGACGTGCCAGTAGCCGACGCCGGCCACCGCCTCCATCATCTCCAGCTTCTTCTGATTTTCGTTGCAGCGGCGCACAATCGCCTTCTGCATCTGGGCGTCCTTGCGCAGGGTCATCAGCGACGACACCGTGGCCGCCAGCGTGGTCAGACGCGCCCGATCACGGTCGTTGAATTCGGCGCGCGCTTCGGTGTCGATAACGCACAGGGAGCCGACCAGCACCTCCCCGAAGCGAATCGGCGCCCCGGCATAGAAACGGATATGGGTATCGCCCAGAACCAAAGGATTATTGGCAAAGCGCGGGTCCTTGGTGGCGTCCAGCACCACCATCACCTCATCGCGGCAGATCGTATAGTCACAAAAGGCCTGTTCGCGCGGCGTTTCACAGACCGACAGGCCGACACTCGATTTAAACCACTGGCGAATCGCGTCGATCAGCGAGATGGCGGCGATCGGACAGTCAAACACATCCGCCGCCAGACGGGTGACCTGATCAAATTCGGGCTCGGCCTCGCTGTCGAGAATCTCCAGAGTGCGCAAGGCGCTCAGGCGCTGAGCCTCCCGCCGCTGGACCTCGGAAACCGGTGCGTTTGTTTCGGTGATCATCAGGTGCCTTCCTCTTTTTATCGCTCTAGTTTAGCACAAAATGAAGAAAACAACGTTATTTACATGCGCGCAACCGGTCATTTCGTCGCGTGACAGTTTTACGCGTCAGAGGTAAACGGATGACATGTCCGAAGACCTGCTCAGCCCCGTTGATTCGCAGTCCAACAGCCCGCCGTGGTCGGTATCCGAACTGGCCGGCGCGCTCAAACGCACGATTGAAAGCGCCTATGACCATGTGCGGCTGCGTGGCGAAATCTCCAAGGTCACGCGGCATACCTCCGGCCACGTCTATCTGACGCTGAAGGACGACCGCGCCGCCATCGACGGCGTTATCTGGAAGGGCAATGTCAGCCGCCTGAAAGCGCAACCGCAGGCCGGGCTTGAGGTTATCGTCACGGGCAAGCTGACCACCTTCCCCGCCTCGTCCAAGTATCAGATCGTGATCGAGAGCCTCGAAGCCGCCGGGATCGGTGCGCTTCTGGCGCAGCTTGAGCGCACCAAGGCGAAACTGCACGGCGAGGGGCTGTTTGCAGCGGAACGCAAAAAACGCCTGCCCTTCGCGCCGAAAACCATCGGCGTCATCACCTCGCCCACCGGGGCGGTCATCCGCGACATCCTGCACCGCATCCGCGACCGCTGGCCCTGCCGCGTCATCGTCTGGCCCGTCATTGTGCAGGGCGACGCCGCCCCGCCGCAGATCATTCAGGCGCTGAACGGGTTTCAATCGGGGGCTGTGCCGCGCCCGGACGTGCTGATCGTGGCGCGCGGCGGCGGTTCGGTCGAAGACTTGTGGGCCTTCAATGACGAAGGGCTGGCGCGCGCCGTCGCCGCCTGCACCCTTCCCGTGATTTCCGCCGTCGGGCACGAAACCGACACTACCCTGATCGACTTTGTGTCGGATCGCCGCGCCCCCACCCCCACCGGGGCGGCGGAAATGGCGACGCCTGTCCTGAGCGAACTGCGCGGCTTTGTGCTCGATCTGGAACGCCGCCGTCTGGGCAGTTTTGATCAGGCCCTGCGCAACCGGCGTGAGCGCGTGGCCCTGCTGGGGCGCGCCCTGCCCAGGCCGCAGGACCTGATCGACGCCGCGCAACAGAGGCTCGACTACGCGGCACACCGGCTGGGCGGCGGGCTGTTGCGCAATCTCAATGCCCACGACACGGCCTTTGCCCGCACGGCGGCGCGCTTTTCGCCCGCCCTGCTGGAGCGCCCGCGCCAGCTCAAGGCCGAGCGCGTGACGCAACTGTCCGAGCGTGCGACGGCGGCCCTGACACGCGGCGTGGAACGGCAAAGGGTTGAATTTACCCGCCTGTCGGCGCGCCTGACCCCGGCCCTGACCCTGCGTCCGCTCGATCTGAAGCGCGAAACCCTCAGCCGCTTGAGCCAGCGTTTCGACGCGGCCCTCAACCGTCGCCTCGATGATGCTGAACGCCGCGCCCGGTTGCCTGAGTTAGAGCAACGTCTGGCCACCGCTTTCGACCGCCTGCTTAGCCAGAAAGCCGAACGCCTGCACCGGCTCGATCAGTTGCGCCTCAGCCTTGACCCCGACCGGCCGCTGAACCTCGGTTTCGCCCGCGTCAGCCGCGCCGACGGCCACCTCGTCACCTCACCCGATGGTGTGAGCGCCGGCGAAGCCCTGACTCTGACCTTCAAGGGCGACCGCACGCTCGGCGTCGTGGCCAGCGACGGCACCTCAGCCCCGCCGTCCAAACCCACTCCGAAACCCCGCCCCGCGCCCCCCAAACCGGAACAGGGCAGCCTGTTTTAATCTTGCGCCCCACCGTGGTCGGGCCTATCTTGGGCGCATGAACATGCATGCCAAGCCACCCCTCCCCGATCAGGCCATCCTCCATTATGGAGACGGTGAATACGCCGTCATGCGTCCGGGCAAGTTCGTGATCTGCGCCGTGTCGGGCAAGCAGATACCGTTGGAGGCCCTGCGCTACTGGAACCCCCGCACGCAGGAGGCCTATGCCGGGCCGGAAGAGGCCACGGCCCGATGGAAAACTCTGAACGGGCGCTAAAGCGGAGAGACATTCTGAGGGGCGGGCTTGCGCTGGGCCTCGCCGGTAGCGTCACGCCCGGTCTTCTGAACGCCGATCCGCGTCCCTATGGTTCGGTTTGGGCGCGCACCCTGAAAAGCGGTCCCTACACTCTTACGGGCAAGTTTGTGCAGGGCGGCTTTGCCATAGGCCGCGCCGAACCGCGTCAGGAAATCAGTGTTGACGGCACGGCGCGCGGTCTGACCTCGGCGCAGGGCGATTTCGTCATCGGCTTTGACCGCGATGCGCCGCCCATGGCGCGACTGGCCATCGGGGCCGGCCCGATCATGGATTTTGAAATCCTGCGCACCCCCTACGACATTCAGCGCATCGACGGTCTGCCCCCCGATAAGGTCAGTCCTTCGGACCCGGCGCTTCTGGCGCGCATCGCCAGAGAGCGCGACTTGAAAAACACCGGCTTTGCCAACCGCGAAGACGCCGCGTGGTTCACCCAGCCGTTTCAGTGGCCCTTGCGCCGGTTTGTCAATTCCGGACGCTTCGGCAACCAGCGCGTCCTCAATGGCGAACCCAAGAGCCCGCACTACGGCTTCGACATGGCTGCCCCCGAAGGCACGCCCGTCTATGCCCCGCAAACGGCGCGCGTGGCGCTGGCCGAACCCGATCTGCACTTCGAAGGCGGCCTGATTCTGCTCGACCACGGACAGGGCCTGATCAGCATGTATCTGCACCTGTCCACCCTGACGGTAAAGGCGGGGGATCTGGTGACAAAGGGCCAGATTATCGGTCAGGTGGGGCAGAAGGGGCGCGCCACGGGGCCGCATCTGTGCTGGCGTCTGAAGTGGCGCGACCGCGCGCTCGACCCTTCGTTGTGGGTTGTGTCCGGCGCGACATAAAAGGGTATATATTACCATACGGCAGATTGTTTATCGTATAATAATATTATTGATTTTCAAATCGCTTGCGACATTTCGCCGCCTCGCGCCCTATGCTCTAAAACCGGATGCTTATTTAGGCTTGATCTCGCTGCGCCTTCATCGTAACAGCGCTACTCTTTGTCACAGGTTTGCAAAAACAACGCCGCCTTTACATAACATTATAGGCAGAGCGTTATCCGGACTTTGGGGGATATGGCAGATTACGGTGCCCTGAAAATTCTGCTGGTTGAAGACAATCAGCACATGCGTTCCATCGTTCTGGCCATCCTCAAGGGGTCGGGCATCCGTGACGTGCGCGAAGCGCGTGATGGTGCCGAGGCCTTCGACCTGCTGCGGCAGTTTCCCGCCGATATCGCCCTGGTCGATTTCAACATGTACCCCATAGACGGGGTCGAATTCACCCGGATGCTGCGTACGGCCAGCGACTCAGTCAATCCCTACCTGCCCGTGGTGATGATCACCGGCCATTCCGAACGCTCGCGCGTCGTCGAAGCGCGCGATGCCGGCGTCAATGAGTTCGTGGCCAAGCCGCTCACCGCCCGCGCGCTTTTGAGCCGTCTCGACGCCGTGGTGATGCGCCCGCGCCCCTATATCCGCTGCACCAGCTATTTTGGCCCAGACCGTCGTCGCAAGACCGATCAGCCCTATAACGGCCCTCTGCGCCGCGCCAGCGATGGGCTTCTGGCCTAGTCGCACCCGACTCGCTTAACCGGTTGTTCATAAATATTAACACGCGCTTGGCTTAGTTCCCAAATCGCCGCATAGTCGCCTCTGGCGCGATTCGGCGCGGCTGTTCGACAGGGACACCCGATGGGAAGACTGACCTCCATATTGCTGATGGGAACCTATCTGTTCCTGTCCATGGGCGCGGCTATGGCCCTCTACACGGGCGGGTCGGACACCGGCGCGTGCATCGCGGCGGCATTGGCGACGATGGCCGTGTGTTTCGCCATCCATAATTTCGTCAATCAGTACCTGTCCGAACGCCGCCTCTCCAAAGAGATTGATCTGGTGCGCGACGCCCATCGCCTGATGGTCGAAGCCATTGATGTCACTCAGAAAGACATGGTTGAGCTGGCCGATCAGATGCAGCATCAGCGCGTCGGCCGCACGGATGAACTGACCACCGAAGTCAAGATGCTGGAAAACCTGGTGCTCAAGCTTGGCGAAAGCATCGAGGAGCGCCTGTCCGACTGGAAGGCCGGGCCGGCGCAGGTCGCGGCCCCCGCCCCCCTGTCGCGTCAGGAGCAGCAGGCGATGGCGCTGATTGAAACCGTGCGTCAGGCCCTGATCGAAAACCGCGTGGACCTCTATCTGCAACCGGTCGTCTCCCTGCCGCAGCGCAAGACCATCTATTACGAAAGCTTCTCGCGCCTGCGCGACGCCACCGGGCGCGTGCTGATGCCGGCGGAATATCTGTCGGTGGCCGAACCCGAAGGTCTGGTGCCCTCCATCGACAACCTGCTCCTGTTCCGCTGCGTGCAGATCGTGCGCCGTCTGGCCAAGCAGGACCGCCGCATCGGCATCTTCTGCAACATCTCGCTGACCTCGCTGCGCGACGAGGTCTTCTTCCCGCAGTTCCTCGAATTCCTCAACGAAAACCGTGATCTGGCCGATTCGGTAATCTTTGAACTGGGGCAGGATGCCTACGCGGCGCGCGGCGCCATGGAAGCCCGCCACATGGCGCGACTGGCCGATATGGGCTTCAAGTTCTCGCTGGACAAGATCACCTCGATTGACCTTGACCTGACCGACCTGCAACGCTCGGACGTCCGCTATGTGAAGATCGGAGCCAATGTCCTGCTCGATCAGTTGATGAATATCGACGGTAAGCCAGCCTTGCGCTTCCTCAAAGACATCCACGCGGGCGACTACGCCAACCTGCTGGCGCGCTACGGCATCGACGTCATCGCCGAAAAGGTCGAGAACGAGCGTCAGGTGGTGGACATCCTCGAAATCGAGGTCGCCTACGCGCAGGGCCACCTGTTCGGCGAACCGCGCGCCATTAAGGAGCAGGTGCTGCTGGAAACCGCCCCCCCTGCGGGCTTCATCAAATCGACCCTGCCCCCGCAGCGCCGCCGGGCTTAAGATCGAAGTGCTGTTATGACGAGACTATACGAATGGAACCCCGTCCCGCATCGGCTCGCCATTCACTGCCCGATATGCCGAAGTCTGGCAGAGTTTGAGTTTGCGACCTATCGCAGGATAGAGCGCCGTGAACACATCGCCTACTTTAAAGCCAATAAAGCGTTTGACTATCGTCGGTATATAGACGGTTGCGGCCATAAATGGCACGCCGCCTTATATTATCCGGGGCTGCATGGTCCCCTGCAAAGTGGCATTCACGACCTGCCAGACGGATATGAACCTCAATTCTGGGCGCAAAGCCATTATTGGCGCAGCAGCCCTGGAAGCGGCATGGGTTCGGTTCGGTGCTCGGCCTGCCACTTCAGATCCAAACACCGCCTGAACTGGCCCGATGATCTGTATTTCCTGATCTCTTACCGAGGGCACAATCTGTGGGCCTATGATCGCGATAGCGCTATGGCCTTGCGTAACTTCATTGATTCAGAAACGCGATCCGTGCATCAGGATGGATATTCGCGTTTCCTGATGCACATACCTTCCATATTCAAACATCACAAAGCCCGCGAACCGCTTGTGAAAGCGCTCGATAAGAAGCTTTGTTCAAAGTGAGGGTCATACCTTCTCACAGCCTGATCTGATCATTGGTGCCACCGCTCTGTGCCACGGCCTGACCCTCGTCACCCGCGATACACAGGACTATGAAAAAGCCCGCGTACCAGTGTTTGATCCGTGGCTTTAAGTCGTATTATAGCGACTGAACGCTTGCCCCAGCGGCCACACGCGCTATGAAGGCCGTTCTCAACGAAAGGCCCGCCATGACCGCCCCGCATCTGCTGACCCATCTGTCCGACATCGCCGCTGAGTATGACGCGGTTTTCTGCGACATCTGGGGCGTCATCCATAATGGCAAGCGGCATTTTCCCGAAGCCTATGATGCCCTGCGCCGCTTTAAGGCCGAGCGCGGGCCGGTGGTGCTGATTTCCAACTCGCCGCGCCCGCAGGCCGGGCTGAAGGCGCAACTGGCCGATCTGGGCGTCCATGACGATGCCTTTTCGGCCATCGTCTCCTCCGGCGACGCGACGCGCACCTTCCTGAAAGACTATGCCACAAAAGGGTCAGCCTGGGTCATCGGGCCGGAGCGCGACGCGCCGCTGTATGAGGGCCTGGGCGTCGATCTGAGCGGCACGCCGGAAACAGCGGCCTTCATCTCCTGCACCGGCCTGTTCGACGATGAGAACGACACGCTGGAGCAGTATCACCCCGACCTGAAAGCCGCCGCCCGGCGCGGCATCCCCATGATCTGCGCCAACCCCGACCGCATCGTACAGCGCGGCGATCAGATCATCTACTGCGCCGGGACTTTGGCCGACATCTATATGGCCTTTGGCGGCGAAGTGATCATGGCGGGTAAACCCTACGCCCCCATCTACGACCTGTGCTATCAGGCCCTGAACGCCGTGGCCGGGCGTGAGGTAGATAGATCGCGCATTTTGGCCATCGGTGACGGCCTGCCCACCGACGTGCTGGGGGCCAATGGTCAGGGGCTCGACCTCATCTTTATCGCGGCCGGCATCCACGCACTTGAGGCCACCAATGCCGAGGGCCAACTGGACGCACAACTTCTGGTCAAGGTGCTGGAAAGCGAAAAGGCCAGCGCCCGTTACGTTTCCACCGCTCTGGCGTGGTAAATAACAACGTTAGATATTTGTTCCGTGGTAATGTTTTATCAATGGGTGGCAGTCAAAATGAGGGGGTCATAAACACTCCTGGGGTGGCGCCGTGTCGCGAACCGTCCTGATTATCGAAGACAGCGCCACTCAGGCGCGCATCATCGCTCGCATGTTCGCGCAGCAGGGTTGCGAAGTGTTCACAGCCAGTTCCATGAACGAGGCCTGGGCGCAACTTGATGTCACGCGCTTCTACCTCATTCTTGCTGATATTTTTCTGGGCGAAGACAATGTGCTGGACCACATGGCGGAGCTGCGTGAGCGCGCGCCCGGCACCCCCATCGGTATCATGTCTGCCGGTCAGCGCAATGACCCGGTGATGATCCGCACCATGCTCAACAAGGCGCGCCGCGAACAAGCCGACTATCTGCTGCCCAAACCGTTCAGCTATGTCGATGTGAAGCAAATCTGCACCTCGATCGACAGCCGCGACCAGACCGATCTGTCGCAGCAATTGGCGGCGCTAAGAGCCTGACAGACGTCAGCGCGCTTCAAACTCCGGTAGCCACTTTAGAGAAAACGCCGGCGGATACTCCATATCGCCCATATCATTGTAACCTCGCATGAACGGGCGCAGCCAACGTGTGGCCTGCATCCGCCATTTTCCCGCTGAATCACGCCTTACTACAGCATCAAAAGCCGCGCTCCTCTCGTCGGTGACACACGTTACCTCAAGATTATCTGCATCCGCCCAAACCAATCCACGGCAATAGGCGTCGAATTTTGCCATCACCTTTCGTGATGGCCACTCATATAGAGTAAACGCAAGGCTGGGATCGTTGTAGGCGTAGTTCTGACCCACAGCTAAAATCCGGCCGTCGCGCGAAGCCGACGCATCGGGTATCCACCAGCGTTTTCCGTCTCGCAGGACAATGAAGCGCTGCTCAAATTCACCGTGATGACAACTAATTTGCACGAGGGGCACCATGCGGGCAGATGCCTCGTCCCTTACCGCCAATACCTTGTGTATGGAGACAGTATCGCACTCATCATGCGTTTCCGAAGCCACCAGACGTGTAACGATCCGGTTGGCATAAAATAGCGTCAGATTATCTCCTTCCCGGACAGCCAGTCCGGGATTTGCCCTAAGGAGATCGGCCTCTCTCAAACGCGCCTCGCATTCCAGCGGAGACCCTTTATGAGCATTGGACGACGCTTCAATTCGGTCGCACTGAGGTGAAAAATGATAGTCCTCGATAGGCCTGTTGGGCAGGCCAAAGGCCAGATAGGCCATATAGCCGCAATAGGCCGATCCAGTGAGCAGGATCGAAGCCAGAATGCCGTGAATTAGCTTCATTCTCCTACAGGTAAGACCTGCCCCACTTCCCTCTACAGAGCAGTAAACCCGAAGCGGTATAGTTCAGGCAAGCAAAAACCCCTTCCGGATAGGGACGGAAGGGGTTTAAGCGCATTCCGAAAAGTGCGTAGCGGTTTTCGGAATAAAATGCGCGACAATAAAACAGTCAGGGCGGAATGACGGTCTGTCATTCCGCCCTGACGGGCCACCATCACGAAGGCCTGCGGGACAGGCCGTTAACCGGCCTTGTCCGTTATGGGGATCAGTCGAACAGGGCGTCGATATCGTCCTGCGAATTGGTCTTGTTCAGTTCTTCCGGCGACATGTCGAACAGGGCGTCGATGTCATCCTGAGACTGGGGCTCATTGCTGGCCGCCGGGGTATCGAACAGAGCGTCGATATCGTCCTGAGAATTGCCTGCCGCCGGGGCGGGCGCAGGCGCTGCCACAGGCGCGGGAGACGGGGCCGGAGTGGGCGCCGGGGCCGCCTTGGCCACCGGTTCCGGTTTGGGCTCAGGCTTCGGTTCCGGTTTAGGTTCGGCTTTGGGCGCTTCGACCTTGGGGGCCTGCACCTTCAGTTCCGGAGCCGCCGCAGGGGCTTCATCGAACATGGCGTCGATGGCTTCCTGACGGGTTTCCGGACCGCCAATGGCGGGGCCGTTGAGCAACAGGTCACGGGCGCGCTTTTCACGCTCGGACAGCTCGACATCCTTGTCTTCGACGCCCAGCGTAGCCGCCAGCTTGCCGACGCGCTCCTCGATCTGCTTGAGGACGTTGACGACCTTCGACACGCGCTGGCCGGTGATGTCCTGGAACGAGCAGGCTTCGAAAATCTTCATCACCTCGTCGTCCACCGCCGCCTTATAGGCCTTGGGGTCCGACACATCCATGCCCATGATCGCTTCAGCGGCGTTCATGATGTTGTGCGTGGCGTTTTCGGTATCGCGGGTTATCGCTTCCAGTTCCGCCCCTGCCGTCGGGATACGCTCCTGCGACAGATCATGCGGACGCAGTTCGCGAATCTCTTCCTTGGCCTTGGCGATGTAGCCGGCGATAATGGCGAATTCTTCGGCGCGACGTCTGTCGAGCTGCTGGAAGAACTCACGCATCAGGCTGACGAGGGCCTCGGACTGCTGCATCAAATTGATCAGCTTGGGCTCCATCGCCGCGGCCAGAGCCGCGTCAACGGGCTCCAGTGCGGGAGATTCAGCCTGTTTGGGTGCAACCTGGCCCATTTTAACCTGCTTGATAGTCGGTCAATTCTTGGATCCAAATGACTTTCAGGAGAGTCGTCACTTCGATCTACGCTTTTTGTTTTATCGCGCCCTTTTCCGAAAAGGGGTCTCCCCCTGTCGGATGGCGCTTTAGAACTCGCCGAGAACGGCGGTGATCTTCTGCTTCAGCGTCGCGCCATTAAACGGCTTGACGATGTAGTTGTTCACGCCGGCCTTCTTGGCGGCGATCACGTTCTCGGTCTTGGATTCGGCCGTGACCATGATGAAGGGCGTGCGTTTCAGCGAATCGTCCGAACGCACCTTCAAAAGGAGTTCATAGCCGGTCATGGGCTCCATGTTCCAGTCGGAAATGACCAGACCGTAGCTGGTCTTCTTCATCTTTTCGAGGGCTTCCGCGCCATCCGACGCTTCCTCGATGTTCTCGAATCCCAGCTGCTTCAGCAGATTGGAAATGATCCGCAGCATGGTCTTGTAATCATCAACCACCAGGATCTGCATGGACATATCGACGGCCATGTGAGTGTGCCCACCTTTAATAACTCGGGCCCGCCTTATGCAGGCCCTTCACATCTGACTAAGGCATCATGGCAGCAAGCGGATAAAATAGAGTTAAAGGCCCAGATCAAATTTTTTCATCTAATTCAACGATATAACTATAATTAACCATGAAAAACCTGCGTTTTATGAACCGCGTTTGAAAAAACAATGCCAAATCGGGACAGTTTTACGCAGGCTTCCGGGGCAGGATTATGCGCCGGGCGTCTTGGCAAACGCCGCTGAGCGCCCTAAAGCGCAATCCGACAAAGTGGAAACCACTTTTCGGAAAATTGCGCGACAAAATAGAAATCTATAGCGGGATGATGTTTTCATCTAAACGCATCCCGCTATGGATCAGGCGAAACCCCCATTGGAACCCTTGCTGATGACCGATGCTGTCACCGTTTATCTCGAAGACCTGAGCGTGGGTCAGTCGCTGGAGCGCGCCTTCACCGCCACCGACGCGGCCATCCGTGCCTTTGCCGATGTGTCGGAGGACCATAACCCCGTGCACGTCGATGAGGCCTATGCGGCGACCACGCCGTTCAAGGGCCGCATCGCCCACGGCGCTTTGCTCAATGCGTGGATTTCGGCGACCATCGCCGGGGGCCTGCCCGGACGCGGCAGCATCTATGTGTCGCAGTCGCTGAGCTTCAAGCGCGCGGTGAAAATCGACGACGTGGTGACCATCACCCTCACCGTCACCGACATTCAGCCCAAGACCGGCGTTGTGACCCTGACCACCGTCGCCAGCGTCGGCGGCAAGACCTACGCCAAGGGCGTGGCTGAGGTCATCGCCCCGCGCAAGCCGGTCTGATCGTGACACAGATGGCGACCAAGGCGTTTCTTCTGACGCTCGAACCCGGCGGGGCCCTGTGCGCGCAGGCGCTCAATACGCCTGCGCAGGGTGTGGCGTGGCCGACCGGTGCCTGCGCCGCCATCGGCAGCTTTGACGGCGTGCACCGCGGCCATCAGCGGGTGATTGAAAACGCCATCGCCGCCGCGCACCGTCTGGGGGCCCCCTCCGCCGTCGTCTGTTTCGACCCGCACCCGCAGGCCTTTTTTCTGACGCGCGCCGCAAAGCCCGTCACGCCGTTTCGCCTGATGACTCTCGATCAGCAGGTGCGCGCCTTCTCAGAGCTGGGCGTCGAATGCGTCTTTGTGCTGCGCTTTGACGAGACGCTGTCGGCCCTGACCGCCGAGGCGTTTACGCAGAACATCCTGCACGACCACCTGAAACTGAGCCACATCAGTTGCGGCTTCGACTTCCGTTATGGCGCGAAGGGCGGCGGTTCGGCGCAGACGCTGAGCGAAGCCGGCGCCGTGATGGCCTTCACCACCGCCGTTACGCCGTGCCAGACCGATGAGACGGGGCACAAGCTGTCGTCGTCGGCCGTGCGTGAGGCGCTGGAAGCCGGTGATGCGCAACTGGCCGGGCACGTGCTGGGCCGGCCGCAGGCCTTTACCGGTGTGGTGACGCGCGGCGATCAGATCGGCCGTCAGATCGGCTTTCCGACTGCCAATATCGAGCTTGGCGACTATCTGCGCCCGAAATACGGGGTCTATGTGACGCGCACACGGCTCAGCGACGGGCGGGTGCTGGGCAGCGTCACCAACTTCGGCAAGCGCCCGACGGTGGGCGGCCTCACCGAGCGGTTCGAGACGCATATCTTCGGGCTGGACCACGACATCTATGATCAGGTGATCGAGGTCGAACTGCTGCACTATCTGCGCCCGGAACAGAAATTTCCGTCGTTTGAGGCGCTTAAAGAACAAATCGCCAGGGATGCCGACGCGGCTAAGGTCTATTTCGGCTGATCACTCTTGACCCGACGCAGCGTCGTCGTGTCGAAAATCTGAATTTCCGAACCGTAGTCGATATAGACGACATAGGCCGGATCATCAGGCAGGACCTCAAAGACGCGCGATCCGGCTATACCGACGCCCATCGGGCCGCACGGCAAAGCCTCGCCCTCCCCGGTCTCGACCGTCTGTTCCCACGCTTTCAGCGCCTCACCGGTGGGGGTCAGTTCAAACAGCGCCCGCGTCGTCTTTTCCGCCGTCGGGTCCTGCGCCGGGGTCAGCACACACGCTGCGGCCTGTGGCGTCAGTTTGCGGATTTGCGGCAGGACAGACTCAATGGCGGCCTGCGGCGGCTTGGCAAAAGCGCGGAGGACGGGCCGGTAATAGCTGACGTCGTCCGGCCCGCTTTCCACCACGCCAAAACCGGGCAGGGTCTCATCGGCCACCATGTGGGTGTTAGGGCACGCAAAGGCGTACATAGACAGTTGCCGCCCTCGCACCGCCTGCCATTCGCAGCCGGTGAAGGTCTGCTTCGCCGCCTCGGACGGCTGCGGCTCAGGGGGCTTTTGCCCGCAGGCCGTCAGGCCGAGCGCCATCAGTCCGACCATTGCCACCTTGCGCATGGGTCTCTCCCCTGTGTGATCCGTTTTGATACCCCGCGGTCACCGCAGAGACAAGGGCGGCCAGAAGAGACCGGGCATAGCACAAGAAAACATCGCCTCGCGCCGCCAAACCCTTTACAGTGCGACTCATGAAAACACCCTCTACGCCCCGCGCCACCTCTGGTTTGCCGGATGACGACACCCTCCTCGACGTCCTTAAGTCCGCCCGTGAGTTGGATGTCGGCGCCCTGGCTAAACAGTTCGGCCTCAAGGGCGAAGATCGCCGCGCCCTGCGCCAAAGGCTCAAGCAATTGGCCGACTCGGGCAAGCTGAACAAGAGCGGGCGCAAGTCGTTCGGGGCCGTCGGCGCCCTGCCCGAAACCGGCGTCGCCGAGGTGGTCGAGCGCGATATAGACGGCGATCTGTGGGTCAAGTGGGGCAAGTCGGACGATCCGAATCTGAAGCACAAGCCGCCTCTGGCCCGCCTTGCCCCGCTGAAAAAAGCCATCGCCCAGACGCCGCCTGCCGTCGGTGACCGCATCTATGTGCGCTTTGAGCAGACCTCTGAGGAGTGGATCGCCCACCTCGTCAAGGTGCTGGATCAGGGCGCGCCCAAGCTGGTCGGCGTGGTGCGCATCGGTAAGGCGCGCAAGGGCCCGCGCGACATCCGCCTCGAAAGCGTCGATCGAAAGTCGAAGGACAGCTACACCCTCGTCGCCGGGGCCATCGACGCCCTCGAAGACGGCGATGTGGTGATCGCCGCGCCGCAAGGCGGCAACCACCGCTATGGCCCCAAGCCCGCCAAGCTCATTGAGGTGATCGGCAAGGAGGACTCCCCGCGCATCGCCTCGATCATGGCCATCCACGCCCACGGGCTGAAAGTCGGCTTTGACTCATCGACCGAAGCCGAGGCCGAGGCCGCGCAGGCGCCTGACCTCAAAGGGCGCGAGGACCTGCGCCACCTGCCGCTGATCACCATTGACCCGCAAGACGCCCGCGACCACGATGACGCCGTCTATGCCCATGCCGATGATGACGCCAACAATCCCGGCGGCTACGTCGTGTGGGTGGCCATTGCCGATGTGGCCCACTACGTCAAATCGGGCTCGTCGCTGGACCGGGACGCCCGCGAAAAGGGCAATTCGACCTACTTCCCCGACCGCGTGGAGCCCATGCTGCCGCACGTGCTGTCGTCGGGCCTGTGCTCGCTTCAGGAAGGCGAGAACCGCGCCACCCTGGCCGTGCGCATGGTCTTCAATGCCGAGGGCAAGAAGATCGGCCATCAGTTTGCGCGCGGCCTGATGCGCTCTGCCGCCAAGCTCTCCTATGAGCAGGCGCAGGCGGCCATCGACGGCACGCCCGACGACAAGACGCAGCCGATCCTCGACACGCTCTTGAGGCCCCTGTGGGCTGCGCACGCCTGCCTGAGCCGCGGCCGGCGCGAGCGTCAGCCTCTGGCCATCAACTCGCCTGAGCGCAAGGTACAGCTCGATTCTGAGGGCAATGTGGTGGCCATCACCGCCCGCGTCAGCCTTGAGGCGCATCAGCTCATCGAAGAGATGATGATTCAGGCCAATGTCTGCGCCGCCGAGACGCTGGAAAAGCACAGGACGCCGCTGATCTACCGCGTGCACGAACAGCCCAGCCTCGAGAAGGTCGGCAATCTGGCCGATTTTCTGGCCACGATCGGCCTGCCGTGGAACAAGGGCGAGCCGCCGCGCACCGAGCGCTTCAATCAGTTGCTCAACAGCCAGAAGGACGGGCCGCACGCCGAAATCATCAACGAGGTGGTTTTGCGCACCCAGATGCAGGCCCATTACAGCGCTGAGAATTTCGGTCACTTTGGCCTCAATCTCGACCGCTACGCCCACTTCACCTCGCCGATCCGCCGCTATGCCGACCTGATCGTGCACCGCGCCCTGATCCGTGCGCTGAACCTAGGGGATGACGGTCTGACCGACTATGAGGTCAAGACCATGGCCGATACGGCCGAGCACATCACCGCCACCGAGCGACGCTCGATGCAGGCCGAACGCGAGGCCATAGAGCGCTATGTGGCGGCCTTCCTCGAAGACAAGGTGGGCGCAACGTTCGAAGGCCGCATCGTCGGCGTCACGCGCTTTGGCCTGTTCGTCAAGCTGACCGAGACGGGGGCCGACGGCATCATCCCCGCCTCCTCCTTCGTGGATGACTATTATATTCATGACGACACGGCCCACGCGCTGGTGGGGGAGCGCCATCACCGTCGCTGGACGCTGGGGCGCAAGATCGAGGTGCAGTTGTTGGAGGCCATGCCGATGACCGGCGGGCTGGTCTTCAAGGCCCTGTCCGAGCCCGAAGCCCCCGACCCCAGCGCCCCGCGCCCGCGTCTGGGCGTGCGCTCGCGCGTCGATACGGCGCTGCGCCGCAAAGGACCGGGCGGGCCGAAGGGCGGGTCCAAATCGGGCAAAGCGCGCCAGAAGGGCATTACCGAAAAATCGAAGACCAAGAAGGGTAAGCGGCGGTGATCGCGCCTGTTAGAGCGGATTTCGTTCAGCTTGAATCGAAATCTCGCTCTAACATTTTGTGTTGTCGCGCATTTGATTCCGAAAACCGTTGCACACTTTTCGGAATGCGCTCTAAAAGTAAATGAAGACCAAGGCCATATTGGCCATTGACTTCCGCGCGTGGATGCGTATTTTCCGCGCTCCTGAATATTTGTGCGGCCTGGAGATTCCGTTGGTCGCGATCCGTTTGTTAAGGTTCCGCCATGGCTAAGCCCGCCTCCATCAAGATCCGCCTGAACTCGACGGCGGACACCGGCTTCTTCTACGTCACAAAGAAGAACGCCCGCACCAAGACCGAAAAGCTCGTGCTGAAGAAGTACGACCCGGTCGTGCGCAAGCACGTCGAATTCCGTGAAGGCAAGATCAAGTAAGATAGTTTCCGCATCGGAAACTAAAAAACCGCGTCCGGTCCTCCGGGCGCGGTTTTTGTTTGATTGTAATGTCTGTTTGTCCTGGGCCTCTTCCCTGCCCCAAAAGAAAAAAGCATGTCCCGATCCGCAAGGGCCGAAACATGCTTTTCAAATCGCTGCGCCGGAGAGGACAAGCCTCTCCGGACATTCAGGCGTTTATCAGAACTTCGCCGTCAGGGTCAGGTAGGCATAACGTCCGAGAACGTCATAGACCTGAGCGAAGGTGTTGCCGTTGTACGGGCCTGCCGGACCACCGTTACCGTCGCCGATGATCGGGGGATCCTTATCCAGCACGTTGTTGATACCGAGGCGGACCGTGTACTTTTCCTTGAAGGTCATGGCGGCCGTCAGATCGAGGTAGTTATAGGCATCGATCTTCAGGTCGGTCGCACGACGCAGGCCGACATTCTTCATCTGCGGATCTTCGGACGTCGCGTCGAGGTCAACCGAACCGAAGTAACGCCATTGAGCGCTGACGGCGAGGTCGTTCCACGGCGTGTTCCAGGTCACGCGCATCTTGTGACGCCATTCGGGGTTAGGCGTGCCACAGACCGAACCGAAGTAACCGGCGCAGTCATAGGACGGATCGCCCGGCAGCGGCTGGATCTTGTACTGATCGAGCAGGGTGCCGGTCAGAGCCACCTTCACCGAGCCGAGGTCTTCGAGACCGAAGCGCGACAGAGGTGCCGAATAGTCAACGTTGAAATCAGCACCGACCGTGCGCAGCGAACCCACGTTCAGGGTGGTGTTGATGATGTAGCCGTTGTTCGACAGGAACAGAGAGCCCTGAGAGTCGCGCTTGATCAGGCCACAGAAGTACGGATTGCCCGTATCGACGCAGCGGTTGATCGCCAGATCAGCCCCGACGCCACCGATGAAGTCACGCACGCGGATGTCGAAGGCATCGACGGTGACCGTCAGGCCTTGGATGAAGGAGGGCTGAGCCACAAAACCCAGTGCGATCGTGTCGCTGGTTTCCGGCTTGACGTTCGGGTTACCGCCGCCGAGGCCGTTATACTGAGCCGCCGGGTTGGATTCGATCTTGCCGTACAGAGCAGCCGTCACGCCCGAACGCGCACACTTTTCAGGCGTCATACCCGCAGCCGCGAGTTCAGCCGCCGTACCGGCGCAGGGATCGGTCGAACCATCGAGGCCCACCACCTGCGGGGTAAACAGTTCGTTGATGTTCGGGCCGCGGGAGGCGCGCTGGAAGCTGGTGCGCAGGCGCAGTTCGCTGACCGGGGCGTATTCGATACCGACCTTGTAGTTTTCAAGGCCACCCGAAATTTCGTAGTCCGAATAGCGGTAACCCAGTTCAAACGACAGGTCCTTGGCAAAGGCCATGTCTTCGATGACCGGAACACGGGCTTCGCCGTAGATTTCCTTGACCGAAGTCTTGCCGCTTACGTCAGGGTCTGCACCACCGGCACCCGACAACAGTCCCGACTTAGACAGGTAGTCCGCGCGGGAATCAGCCGAATCCTTACGCGACTCGTAGCCGACGCCCTTGGACGCCCAAGGCGACTTCACGCCGTACTGACCCAAGTCCCCCGAAACGGAGAAGGCCAAGGTCTTCTGGTTATTAACTCTTTTGTTCCCGCCAGGGGCCTGCAGGTAGGCCAGAGCTTCGGCGGTAACGCCTCCGGCGCTGAACAGGTTATAGGGCACACAGGCCGGGTCCGAACCGTCGATCACCGACTGACAGACGATCTTGCCCGACGCATCCTTACGCGCGATCAAGGCCTTGGCGATGTTCGGCGTCATGAAGTAGTTGAGCGTGTCCTGGGTCGCCGTATTAGAGAAGTACGACAGATAGGCATCGTAATCCCAACCCGGCGCCAATTCGCCGCGTGCACCAAACACCATGCGATAAGAGGTCAGCGAGAAGGCGCTTTGACGCCCGCCACCTTCCACGTTACGACGCGCTACCACGCCGGTGAAGTTCGCCGTGCTGCTGCCCGCATTGGCACCACACATGACCGACAATTGCTGAGCGGTAGCAAAGGCGTTGTCGCAGTTGATGGTCTGCGTGCCGGCGAAGATACCGCCCGGCGCGATCTGGGCAACCGAAGTGCCGTACATGGCCATCAGTTCGCCATAGACTTCGACCTTGTCATTCACCTTATAGGTGGCGAAAGCCCCCGCCGTGTACCGTTCGGCCGGACGCATGTAATAGTTGGTCGGCCCGAAGTTATACACATAAGCCGGCGAACGCGCGACGAGGGTCGCCGAAGCGCCCGAACCCGCGACCTGGAAGTTTCCGATGCGCGCCGGGTTGGCGGTACCCGAACCACCGCAGGTGAAGGTAGCGCCACCCGTCAGGCTACAGGACGAGAAGTCGCGGTTGGCCTGAAGCACAGCCTCATTGGTCATGTAGGTGGCGTAGGCCGTCACATGGCTACGGCCGTCGTCGGAACCGGACCCGTAGGTGATCGAAAATTCCTTGGTCTTGCCATCAACAACATTTTCTTCCGGCAGCGCGAAACCGCGTGCCTTGACAACCGACTGAATGGCGTTGTCGTTCTTGTGCATGTACTGCGCCGTAGTGGCTTGCAGTTCAAGGCCTTCGAACTTGTCGTCCATGAGGAAGTTGACGACACCCGCGATAGCGTCCGAACCATAAACGGCCGAACCGCCGCCGGTCACGATGTCGATGCGCTTCACCAGCGAAGCCGGGATGAAGTTCAGGTCGGCCGCTGAAGCACCAGCAACACCTGGCCCCAGACGACGGCCGTTAATCAGCGTCAGGGTGCGCGACGCACCGAGACCACGCAGGTTAACCGTGGCCGTACCGTTCGAACCGTTAGAATAGAAGCTGCCCTGACCGGCGAAGACCTGCGGCATGCTGTTCAGCATGTCTTCAACGCGGGTGATGCCTTGCGCCTGAATGTCAGCGGCGTTGACCGTCGAGATGGGGCTGATGGCGGTGATGTTCGGCATACGGATGCGCGAACCCGTGACGACGACCTCAACGGGCTCGTCAGCTTTGGCTTCCTTGGCGTCCTGGGCGTGGGCCAGCGGTGCCATGGCAAGCACCGACAAGGCCGCCGAACAGAAAGCGGTCGAGGCCAGGAGGCCTGATCTCTTGATGTCTTTTTTCACTCTGAGTTCTCCGGTTTAGGTCGATATGTCCCGACCTTTATTTCCAGCCTGAGCTGTTGGGAGTGAGTAGGACATCGCAGTCACAATTCCGTCAATCTCGTGACAAGAAAGATTAAATTACGACTGCAACCTGTTCCAATTAAGTCACAGTCGAAACGTAATGGCTCAAAATCGATCAAATGCGGCCAAAAAATGATCTTTCGTGCGCGGCACAAAAAGATTTCATCAATTTTTTGAATGCGTTAGACACCCACACTCATTGATACGCCGATACACACGCGCATCATAAGATCGATAACTTCTCTGAAACAATTGGATAAAATTTAGGATTTCACACCTGAACAAGCGTGTTTATCCCCACAAAAGAGCAATTCCGCACGGCAGGCTCGCAACAGGAATGCAATGCCATTACGTTTCAATTGAAACTTATTTTTAGGAAACGCGGTTATTTATGTTGCAATGCAGCATGAATAAGGCGTGCAGAGTCACACAAGGCGAACCTTGGACAAACTCATGTTTTATCTTGGTGTTACAGGCAGGACTCAGCGTTCAGCACTGATGCGCACCGCGTAACCAGTGACAGGTTCAGGGGTGCAACTGGCCACGCTTAATTGCGCCGCAAACAGGATCAGCCAGCCCGTCACCACATAAAGGGCGCGTTTTGAAACAAAAAGACCAAAACGGGACAGCATGACAGGCTCCTCTCGACAGATGGAGAGGGTAAAGCAAGTCTTAAGCCGCCCTGTTAGAGCGGATTTCGTACAGGCCGAATCGAAACTCCGCTCTAACGCTTTGTTTTATCGCGCATTTGATTCCGAAAACCGTTGCACACTTTTCGGAATGCGCTCTAAGCCGCCCTGTGTGACAAAAAATCTAGGATTTGAGCCGCGCGATCAGCGCCATGACGCGCTGGCAATTGCCGCCCAGATCGACGGCCTCCTCGCGGCTGACCGAGCGGATATCGGTCTTGTCCGGATCGAGTCGCACCACGATGTCCGATTTGTTACCCCACCACGGGTCTTCCCAGGTGGCTTCGACGCGCCAGTCGGATTTGCCGAAGACCACATAGCCCTGCTCTCTGAGGATGCGGGCCACCGCTTCGGCGTCTTTAGTATGGCCCGTGATAGAGGACGCCAGCGGGCAGGTCTGGGCATTGATGGCCGCCAGCGACTGTCCTGCCCATTCATAGGCGACGTTGCGCCCGACATAGGGGGCGTCTTCCACCACGTGCGCCGCGGGGCCACGTGCCTCAATCAGCTTGGTCGAGAAGGTGACCGGGCGTTCCCAGTCGGTCGCCACCTCATGAATCGGCGGACTCGACTTCAACCTCAGTTCATAGGCGTAATAGCCGGCCAGTACCGATCCCGACACCAGCACTGCGCCCAGAGCCCACGGTCCGTAGGTTTTCGGCGCCTTGAACAGCGAGATCAGCAGCGACAGGGCCGACAGGATCATAGCCAAGGTGGCCATCTTTGGCACATAGTTCAAGGCGATGGTGTTGAAGCCCAGATCGTAGCTGATATAGCCCGTGCGCGTGGCCATCATGGCCGTGAGGTAGGTCAAGGGCGCAAACAGGCTAATGACAAAGGCGATCGGCGCAAACCCAAAGCCCTTCTTGCGCACCCGCCCGGTGTCCACTGCGGTTTCGCCGTCAAAATGCGTCATCTCGTCAGACACTTTGTCCCAGCCCTATACTCTTTTCTGTGCCCCGGCCCGACCCTCTGACAATCACAAGGCCGCGTCACCGGTGTACCTGTTGTTGCGCGAACAATACGCAGGAAACGTGTCAAAAATGCACCTTCTCACGCGATATTTACCCTGAGCCGGCTCACGGGTTTGGCGTCAGGGTCCAGATTGTGCTGTCCAGTTGAGGATCGGTCTGCGCCCCGGCAATGTCCGGCGTGGCGTCAGACACATCGTTGCGCCTTTGCAGGACACGCCTCAGACGCTCATCCGCCGGGACGTCCATCCACAAAGCCCGGAAGGCAACGCCCTGCGTTTCCGCCAAAGCCTGCGCTTCGCGTGCGCGGTCCTGATTGCGGAAGGTGGCGTCGAGAATGACCGACTGACCGCTTTGCACCGCTGTGCGGGCCAGATCGAACATGTGCGTGTACACCCGCGCATTCTCTTCCGGCGTGTAGGCTTCCTTCGGCAGGGTCTCGAACTCCGGACAGGCCCACAGGCGCTTGCGCATCTCGTCTGAGCGCAGCACCAGCGCACCGGGGGCGCGCCCCGTCTGCGGCGCGATGTGGCGCGAATGGGTGCTCTTGCCCGACCCGGACAGCCCGCCCACGGCCAGAAGTTCGGCCGGCTTCATCTCCAGGAAGGCTTGGGCCGCCTGAAGATACATCTTCGCCTTTTCCATGGCGTAGTTGGGTGTGCCGCCATAGTTGGCATTGACGTGGCAGCGCACCCCGGCGCGCACCGACATATAGAGCGGCAGCAGTTTCAGCCCGGCATAGACGCTGTGGATGTCGTCCTCCAGCCGCGCGGCCTTTTCGACATAGATGTTGAGCACCGTGTTGGCGGCGGCGTCATGCCCCCTCACCCACAGGTCCATCAGCAGGAAGGCGAGATCATAGAGCACGTCGATCTGGCTCAGACGCTCATTGAACTCGATACAGTCGAAGAGCACCGGCCTGTCGTTCTCGATCAATATATTGCCGAGGTGCAGATCGCCGTGGCAGTGGCGCACATAGCCTTCGGAAAAGCGGCGTTTCACATCCCCGACCAGCTCGGCATAGGCGGCCTGAATGGCGCGATCATAGGCATCGACCGCCTCGGCCCCAAGCTCGTCGCGGAAGATCTCGATATTCTTCTTGTTGGAGTCGATGACGTATTTGATGTTGAATTCGTGTTCGGCGTCGCGGCAGATTTCAGACCCGGCATGGAACTGCGCCACGATCTGCCCCAGATCGTGCATCAGGTCGAGATCAGGTGCCCAGTCCGCGCGCGACTGGCTCTGTTCGGCCAGCACTCCGGCCGTATCGAAGCGGCGCATGACCAGCACGCTTTCGCCTCTGATCTCCTCAACCCCCAGATAGATGTCGGCGGCCATGCGCTGATTGTAGCGCAGTTCGCGCAGCAGGGCCTTGCGGCGCTTTTCGACCGAGGTGAAGTCGAGAAAGCCGTAATCGACGCTCTTTTTCACCTTATAGGCGCGCTTGCCCTTCAGGATCACCACGGCGCAGGAGGTGGTGATGATGTCATCCGCCCCTTCGGACAGGTGCGCAATCAGGGCGTCAGGCAACACATCAGGCGAAAGGGGGGCGGTCATGCAGGATACTCAGGATACGGGGAAACCCCGTCTGTCTGGACTCAGCGCGCCTTTTCGTCAAGCCATGACGGGGCGGTTGGTATAGACAGTTCGGATGATGTTTCCTGACTCGCTGCGCCCACCCGCACACGCCAAAGCCCTGATCTTCGATTGCGACGGGACGCTGGCCGACACCTTCGCCGCCCATTACCGGGCCTTTCGGGTGGCGTTAGCGCCTTTTGGCATCGACTTTCGCGCTGACTTTTACGCCGCGCGGCTGGGCTGGTCGCGTAAAGCCCTGCTGGAGGCCGTGGCGCAGGAGACCGGCGTGGCCTTCGATGCCGAAGCCGTCGCCGCGCGCAATGCCCCCCTGTTTCTTGACCATATCGACGCCGTGCGGGCGATTCCCGCCACCGAAGCGCTGGTCAGGGCCTGTTATGGGAAGCTGAAACTGGGGGTCTGTTCCGGTGGGCAAAGGGGGATTGTTGAGGCGACTCTGAAAGCCATCGGCCTCTATGAGCGTTTTGATGCCGTAGTGGCGTTTGAAGATACGGGCGTCGGTAAACCGGCCCCAGACCTTTATCTTGAGGCTTGCCGCCGTCTGGGCGTCGCGCCGTCTGAGGCCCACGCCTATGAGGACAGCGACGAAGGGATAGAGGCGGCCCGTGCGGCGGGCCTCAGCGTGTGGGACGTGCGGCCCTACTATTCCCCTCATCCATCAGGGTGGTGAGAGGAATAAGGTTTGGCCACGGATTGACACGGATGCTGCCCCGCACTGCGGCAGGCCTCAGACTGACGCTCTGACATTATTGATAACCACAGATTTCACAGATTTCACAGATTGGCGCTGCGCGCCTTTAGACTCCCCCGTAGGGTAATCTGAGACTCAAAATCTGTGTAATCTGTGCAATCTGTGGTTTTAAGAAAGCGCCCGAACGGCCTCCAGGTTTCGTATTTTTTACGGATAGAGCTTCGCCTTCACCCACCCGTCGCCGGCGCGTTCGAACTTGAGGCGGTCGTGCAGGCGGAACGGCTTGTCGCGCCAGAATTCCATCTCCGTCGGTACGATGCGGAAACCCGTCCAGTGCGGCGGACGCGGCACGGCCCCGATGCTGAATTTCAGACCATATTCGGCGACGCGCTTTTCCAGCGCAAAGCGGCTTTCCAGCGGCCGTGACTGCTCCGACGCCCAGGCCCCGATCTGCGAATTGCGGGCGCGTGAGGCGAAATATTCGTCCGCCTCGGCGTCGCTGACGATTTCGACCGTGCCACGGATACGCACCTGACGGCGCAGCGATTTCCAGTGGAACAGCAGCGCCGCCTTGCGCGCCCCCAGTATCTGACGGCCCTTGGCGCTTTGGGTATTGGTATAAAAAACAAAGCCCTGCCGGTCGAAATCCTTGAGCAGAACCATGCGCGCATCCGGCATCCCATCGGCGTCCACCGTGGCCACCGTCATGGCGTTGGGGTCGTTCGGCTCCTTGCCCCGCGCATCCATCAACCATTGACCAAACAGGTCGAACGGCTCGGCGCCGTCGATATCGGCCTCATTGGCCGCGTGGGCGTCGGCATAGTCGGGGCTGGGCGGGATCAGATCAGAACGGGACATAACATTTCTCCAGACCTATACCTTTGATGCGGACGGGACCGCGCCGCAAAGCTGCGGTGGTAGGGCATCCTGCATACGCTTCAACATAAGAAGGGGATGACATTCAGCAAGACATCCCGACCCTCGGCACGCCGAGGAGCTATAGGGGTTTGTTAACCCGCTGTTGACCATAGGCGGGCACAGTGCGTCAACACCTCCCTTGTCTGTCCCTTCAGAATGAACCGAACCTCAGCCCTCAGCGTCCTTGGTCTTAGCGAACCGGTCAGCGGCCACGACGTGCAGGCGGCCTTTCGCCGACTGGCCAAACGCGCGCATCCGGACCTGAACGGCTCAGAGGCCCCACTGCGACGGTTGATTCTGGCGCGCGACCTCCTGATGCGTCAGATCAGGAATGGCCCGGACCTGTCGGAAATCATAGAGGAACTGTCGGACACGGCTGAGCCCCTGCGCCTTAGTCCTGAGGTGGCCGTCAAGGGCGGCCCCGTCGTCACCGATGTGCCCTTGCCGCTGGAGCTGATCCACGACGCCGGACCCGGCCGCAGCCTGATGCATCGTAAATCGCTGCGCATGACGCTGCCCCCCGGTCTGCGTGATGGCGAGCGGCTGCGGCTGAAAGCCACACGCCCCGGCGGCACCGAATACGTCTTCCGCATCGAGATCGAACGCCGCGATGAGTTGCACGTTGAGGGCCACGACCTCTGCCTGAGCGTGCCGGTTGATGCCCGACGTCTGCGGCTGGGCGGACAGGTACGCGTCGAGACACCGCACGGCCCGCAGACGGTCGATCTGAGCGAGGCCGTCGATAACCGCCTGACGCTCAAAGGCTTGGGCCTGCCCGCCACGCCGCGTTATCCGGCGGGCGATCTGCATCTACGTTTTGAGGCCTTTGAGACGCCTCTGCGCCCGGCGTCAGACCTGCTGGCCGAATTTCATCGCAAGTGGGCCTGAGACTTCAACACGATTGAGTTGCGCGACCCGCAGAAGTGCCGTATGGCCACGGCATAAAAATCAAGGCTCGAGCGTATTTCGTTCAAGTTCAAGCGAAATTACGCTCTGATTTTAGGCTGAACGCGCTTTTGTATCCGAAAAGTGCGTCCCACTTTTCGGAAAGCGCTGGGTCCATGTCGCACAACAGCTTCGGTCATCTTTTCCGCGTTACCACCTGGGGCGAAAGCCACGGCCCGGCGCTCGGCTGCGTGATCGACGGCTGCCCGCCGGGGATCGCGTTGTCCGAGGCCGATCTGCAAGGGGCGCTCGACCGCCGCAAGCCGGGCGGTTCGCGCTTTGTCACCCAACGCCGCGAAGCCGACGAAGCGAAAATTTTGTCGGGGGTGTTTGAGGGCAAGACGACCGGCACGCCGATCTCGGTGCTGATTGAAAACACCGATCAACGCTCGAAGGACTACGGTGAAATCGCGCGTCAGTTCCGGCCGGGCCACGCCGACTACACCTATTTTGCCAAGTACGGTATCCGCGACTATCGCGGCGGAGGTCGCTCCAGCGCGCGTGAAACCGCGGCGCGCGTCGCCGCCGGGGCCGTGGCGCTGAAGGTTCTGAAAACCCTGATCGGGCCGCAGATCGCGGTGCGCGCCGCCCTTGTGCAACTGGGGGTCCACCACATCGACCGCGCGCATTGGGACTGGGCGCAGGTCGATCAGAACCCGCTGTTTTCTCCGGACGCCAGCACGCTGGCGCAATTCGAAGACTATCTAGACGGCATCCGCAAGGCGGGCTCCTCCATCGGCGCGGTGGTCGAGGTGCAGGCCGAAGGCGTACCCGCTGGCTGGGGGGCGCCCATCTATGGCAAGCTGGATTCGGACCTTGCGGCCAATCTGATGTCGATTAACGCCGTCAAGGGTGTTGAAATCGGCGAAGGCTTCAATGCCGCCACCCTCTCCGGCGAACAGAATGCCGATGAAATGCGCATGGGACCGGACGGTATCGCATTCCTGTCGAACCACGCGGGCGGCATATTGGGCGGCATTTCGACGGGGCAGACGATTGTGGCGCGTCTGGCGCTCAAGCCAACCTCGTCCATCCTGACCGAGCGTCAGTCGATCGACATTGACGGCAAGGACGTCGATATCCGCACCAAGGGCCGCCACGACCCCTGCGTTGGTATCCGCGCTGTGCCGGTGGCCGAAGCCATGATGAGTTGTACCCTGCTCGACGCCTATCTGCGCCATCGCGGCCAGACAGGCGGCGCGGCCTTTGTGCCGGGGCAGCTTTTAGGCTAAGCTCAATCATCGAATGGGGGGGATCGAAAATGTGGAACCGGATAGCGCTGTTCGCGGCATATATATGCTCGTCCGCAGGAACAGCCCTTGCGCAAACACCCAATGCAAAAGAACAAAGTCTTGAGGCCATCTGCGCGGCCACCCAGTGCCGCGCGGGTGGGCTTGAGATCGTGCTGCGCCTCAACAAGGACAGCTACACACCCATTCCCGTCGGCAAATCGCCGTTTATCATGGAAGACGGCGCACTGCTGATCTATCCGGGCGAAACCTTTGCCATTCAATATGATGTGGTGGACGGCAAGCCCACAGCCCCCCGCTGGCTACGGAGTTATGCGCCTCAATATCCGATGAAGATTTTGCGTTCGGATAAGGTCGTGGACAATGCGGCGGATCAGGCTTTACCACCCATAGTAAAAGATAATAACAAGGCGCTCATTCCGCCCAATTCGGTTCTGCTCTCCTATGGCCAATTGGCCGGTCAGACGGATATGATGCTGCGCGTTGAAAGTACGCTACCCGATATAGTCAAATTCGATGCCGTCATGGCGCTGGTGGCAAAGGGCGGCGGTTATACCTTCAAACCCACCTCGACCTGCCCGGTTGCCAATCGTTTATTGTTCGAACACTGGCCTTATCCGATTGGCCCGATTATTCTGAAAAACATACGCTTTCTGCCAAAAGATGCTGATCTGACGTGTAAATAGTCCTTGAGCACGAGCTTTCGTCATGACGCCTCTGGACCGTGCTGGTCTATTACCCGACGCGCACAGGGTGCCGGACCTGTTGCGGCCGGGGCTGAAACTGGTGTTTTGCGGTACGGCGCTGGGGCGGGTGTCAGCCCAGAAGCGGGCCTATTATGCCCATCCGGGGAATTTTTTCTGGCGCACCCTGCATAAGGTGGGTCTGACCCCCGAACGGCTGTCGCCCACCGACTATCCGCGCCTGCTCGACTATGGGATCGGGCTGACGGACCTGTGCAAGGCGCACTATGGAAATGATGTGGACCTGCCCGCAGAGGCGTGGGACGCCGAGGCCTTAAAGGCCAAGATCGCGGCATATGCGCCGCGACATCTGGCCTTTACCTCGAAGACGGCGGCCAGCGTCTTTCTGGGGCGACCGACGGGGCAGATCGCGCTGGGGCGGCAGGTGGAAACGGCGGGAGAGACGACGCTGTGGGTGCTGCCGTCGCCATCGGGTCAGGCGCGGCGCTTCTGGGATGAGGGCGCGTGGCGCGACCTAGCGCGGGCCTTTACCGCTTCCCCAGAGCCTTCCTGAGCTTGAATTGCAGCTTGATCAGCGGTTCCGCCGCTGAGCGATGCAGGCGTTTGACGTCGATAAAGGTCACACCGCCGTGCCCGGACAGGGTGTGGAAGCCGTCGCCATAGCCTTCCAGCAAGCCCTCGCCCGTCAGACGCGCCACCGGCCCGGCGCAGAAGCGTTCCGGCGTCAGGGTGTCGATGCGCAGCAGGTTGATCGCCGCGCCATAGGTCGCCACGCAATCCTGCATGGGCAGGTGCAGCCTGCCGTCGCGGACAAAGGGCGTGCCGCCGGGGCGCGAGGTGTCCAGACCCGCCCGCACCGGATTGGCGGCGTGCGGCTGCCACGGCCCCAGCAGATCATCGGCATAGGCGACGTGCAGTTCGCGCATGGCCCGCCGCTCGGCCCCCGGCAAGGCGTAGAACATCCACCACCGCCCGTCGTGCTTGACCACGGTGGCGTCGATGGCAGGCACCTCCAGCAGGGCCTTGACCGGCACCCAGCGGTCGGGGAAGCGCTCGCAGCGATAGAGGGTCAAAACGCCGCTCTTGTGCGCTTCGGGCAGCATATAGAGGTCTCCCGCTTCCTCGATCAGGAAGGGATAGGACAGGTGAAAGGGCGTGATTAGGGCTGGGCCCGAACCGATCAGTCTGTGCTCATTATCATATTGAAAATAATGAATTTCGCCGCGTTTAACGCGATAATCCCAGGTTTCGGCAAAGACGGTCAGGCCCTCGTCGCGCCTCAGACCAAACGGGTCGGCAACGAAGCGGAATGATCCCTGCGGTGGCAGCCAGATGACCTCATCCGCGCGCGGCGGCGTTTGCGCCACATCGTCGATCGGGCGCGGCACAAACCCCGCCTGCCACAGTTCGATCACGCCAAAGCCTCAACCGTGCGGCGCAGACGGCGGCGACCGGCATCAAAACCAAAGGACTCAATGGCATAGGCCTGCGCTTCGCGGGCGCGACGCAGCCACTGCGTGCCATTATCCAGCACACCGCCCAGGGCCTGCGCCAGAGCGGCGGTGTTTTCTTTGGGGAACAGGGCCCCGAACTGACCGCCGCGCAGCACTTCGCGCGGGCCTTCGGTGTCCGACGCCACCACCGGCACCCCGGCCGCCAGCGCTTCGATAATCACGAGGCCAAAGGATTCCTGACGCGAGGGCAGGACAAACAGATCGACGTCGCGGAAAAAGGCCGCCGGGTCATTGGCCCAGCCGCAGAAACGCACATGGTCCTCAAGGCGCAACTGGCGCGTCAGGGTCTCCAGCGCGGCACGCTCAGGGCCGTCACCGGCGATGCGCAACTCAAAACGCTGACCAGCAGCACGCAGTTCGACGCAGGCTTCGAGCAGGAGGTCAAAGCCCTTGATCGAATGCAGACGCCCCATGGCCCCGATCACCGGCACGGCATTGGGTTTTGATTTTACCGGCAGGGCGCGCAGGTGCGAAAAATTGGCCACATCGAACAGGCGCAGATCGGGAAAGCGCGTCTCAGCGCCTTCGCGCACGCGGCCGCTGACGCACAGGGCGGCGGAAACGTCTTTCAGATGCGGCTTGTAAGAGGGGGTGTGCAGCACCTGCACCGTGCGCTGGCGCGTGCCGATGAAGGGCAGCATACAGGCGCGGCCGGCGCGGTTGCCGTGCGCAATGACCAGATCGGGGCGGAAGCTGTGGGCATAGCCCGCCAGACGCAAGGCACAAATGGGGTCCGAAATGAAACGGTTATTGAGCGGGCGAAAACCCGGCAGGTCGGACAACATGCCGTCGGGATGGCCGATGCTCAACACATCGTACCCTTCCGCCGTCAGAGCATCGTGGTAGTGACGCGCCATCAAGCCGTCTCCCCCCTTTGCCTTGGTCAGCATGATGTTCAGCAAACGCATGTCACTGGTCCCGCCCAGAGGAAAACCGTAAGAAAATCCGGACGTCGCAGACTCACGACGCCCGGTTCAGGTTTAAGATGGAGACCCCGGTATCCACTGTCCCCCGCAGGACGAATGGTCACCTTCCGGAGGAGCCTCCTGTAGCGATGACACCGACGGATAAGATTACCCTCATGCCATTTCGAAAAATTTTTATGATTTTTTTACCTTGACCTCCCGTGATCGGGCATAAAGGCTTGTCCGGGAAGGGAAATCGCCCTTATATTCATATCCCGATTACGCCTCAGAGAGCCGATGACCCCCACCGCGCGCCTGTCGGAAACCTATTTCGCCAAACGCGACGTGCTTCTGCGCTACCTGACGCGGCTGTGCGGCGACGAGGCGAGCGCCGAGGACGTGCTTCAGGACCTCTATCTGCGCCTGATGCGCGGCGGCATAGACGCGGAGATCGAGGAGCCTCTGGCCTTTCTCTTCCGCATGGCCAACAATCTGTGGCTCAATCGTCGCCGCACCCTGACGCGGCGCGACGCCCGCGAAGAGGCGTGGCAGACGCTCAACCCGCAAATGACCGGCGAAGCCGACGCCGCCCCGGATGCCGAGGCCGTGGTCGGCGGACGTCAGGCCCTGCGCGCCGTTTTGCACGATATCGACGCCCTGCCGCCCAAGACGCGCGACATTTTCCGGCTGCATAAGCTGGAGGGCCTCAGCCAGACCGAGGTGGCGCGGCGGCTCGATATTTCGATCAGTTCGGTTGAAAAGCACCTCAGCAGCGCCCTGAAACACCTTCTGGCGCTCAACCGAAGTCGGCGGCTGAATTAATTTTCCGCGCTGCGAAGGAAATTTTACGGGTAACAGCGTATCAGGGTGTCATCTGGTCAGAGAGGCCACAAACCATGTCGGACATCGACGCGAAAATCGAAGCTGAGGCGGCCGACTGGGTAATCCGGGCGCAATCGGGCGTGATCAGCGAGCGCGACATCATCGCCCTGACCGACTGGCTCGATGCGTCGCCGCGCCATGCCCACGCCTATGCCGAAGCCCTGACCCTGTGGGGCGATCTGGAGGCGGCGGAGCCCGCTCATACGCCAACACCGGCTGTACGGCCCCTGACACCGCGCCATCCGACGCGCCGCTTCGGCCTGATGGCTATGGGCGTCAGCGGTCTGGCCGCCGTCGCCGCAGGCGTCTTCCTGCTGGCTTCGGGCGCGCTGTCGCCGGTTCAGACCTACGCCACGCATAAGGGTGAGCGCCAGACCGTCACCCTGGCCGACGGGACGCAACTGAGGCTCAATACCGACACCCACCTGTCGGTGAAGATGACGCCCAAGGCGCGCACCGTCACGCTGGACAAGGGCGAAGTGGCCGTCATAGTGGCGCACAAGGCCGATCAGCCGTTTCGTCTGCTGACCGGCAAACTGACCCTTACTGACATCGGCACCGAATTCAACGTCGCCCGCCTCAATGGCGAGGTGCGCGTCGCTGTGCGCGAAGGCGAGGTCGAAATGGCCGACCACAACGCCGCCTCGCGCCTGCTGCCCGGTGATCTGGGCACCTACCGCGAAGCGTCGGGCACGCGCCAACTGGCCAAGGTCGATCCGGCGGAGGCCTTTGCGTGGCAATCATCCCGTGCTATCTATCGCAATCAGCCGCTGTCCGCCGTGGCCGCCGACCTGAACCGGTACTTCGAAAAACCGATCATCGTCGAAGGCGACGCCGCGCAGTTGAGGCTGAACGCCATCCTGACCCTCGATTCGCAGACCGCGGTTGCCGGGCGTATAGCTGAGTTCCTACCGGTCGATGCCCGCACGACGCCAGACGCCATCTATCTTCGCCGCCGGGCTTCTGACCGTTAGTTTCTGCACGTCTCTGCTTTGCGCGCCCGTTGCACGGGCGGCTGATCGTGCCTACGATTTCAACCTCCCCGCCGCACCCCTGCCGCAAGCCCTGATCACACTGGCGGCTCGCAGCGGTATTTCCGTCGGTGGGGTCGATCCGGCGCAATGCGACGCGTCCGCGCGCCCCCTGAAAGGCCGCTTTTCCGCACATACGGCCCTGCGAAAGCTGGTCCTGGGCAGCCGCTGCCGCGTCGAGCGCGTCGATGCGGTAACCTTCAGGCTGGTGCGTGAGACGCGCCCCACACAGCCCCGCCCGGCGGTTCGCCCCACGCCGCTGCCGTCCACCGACGATATTCCGCTGATCGTGGTCCGCCACCCCAGCCGTATGTTTGACACCCCCGCCGGGATCAGTTTGGTGGCCCCGCCGCTTTTGTCCGGCAATGATACCGACCTGTCGAGCCTGGCCGCGCACGTGTCCGGCATGACGGTGACCAATCTGGGCCCTGGTCGTGACAAGATCTTCCTGCGTGGCGTGTCCGACAGCGTGCTGACCGGGCGCACCCAGTCGATGGTCGGCCTCTATCTCGACGACACCCCCATCACCTACAATGCGCCGGACCCTGACCTGCTGCTGGTCGATATGGCGCGCCTCGAAGTCCTTAAGGGGCCGCAGGGCAATCTGTATGGTCAGGGCGCGCTGTCCGGCGTTGTGCGACTGGTCACTAACAAGCCACAACTCGGTCATTTCGAAGCCGAAGCCGGAGTCGCGCTCGGCACCGCCTCTGAGGGCAAGCCGTCTTGGCGCACCACCGGCATGATCAACCTACCCCTGCCGGGCGACGCCGCCCTGCGCGCCGTCGTGTGGGACGAAAAATCGGCCGGATTTATCAAGGATGAGGCGCTGACTAAAAACGCCAGCAACGATACCGAACGTTCCGGCGGACGCTTTTCGTTCAAATGGCAGGCGACCCCTACCCTGACGCTCGATTCGACCCTGACCGTGCAGGATCTGCGATCGTCCAACAGCCAGTACGTGGTGGGGCGCATGGGCCCGTACCGCCGCGCCCTGTCTCTGGCCGAACCGCACGACAATATCTTTCAGAACCTGGCGATCGGCGTGACGCGCGAAACGCCTTCAGGGACGTGGCGGCTGGCGCTCAACCGCCTGCGTCACAAGATTCACTCCGGCTATGACGCGCAACCGATCGGGCGCTACGTCACCATCCCCAATTCGGGCGTCCTCTTTTTCGAGGAAGACCAGACCATTCGCCTGTCCAGTGTCGAAGCCAGTTACGTGTCGCCGCCCGACCGTCCGCTGCGCTGGCTGGCCGGGGTGTTTGCGGCCCGAAGCGAAGAAAGCTTCACCCCCCTGCTGATCGACGTCTTTACGCGGCGCACCCTCTATGATGAGGACCGCTCCGACCGCATCGACGACCTGGCCGCCTTTGCCAAGGTCACCTGGGATTTTGCGCCCAAATGGTCACTCTCGGCGGGCTTGCGGGCGCAAAGATCGCGTCACCGCACGCTGAGCGACATTGCCCGAGTGCGCCTTGTGGACTATGCCCCGTCGGGCCGCATTACCGGCGTCATCAACGCGACCCCGGTGACGCACGAACTGATGCTGAGCTATCAGCCCTCGAGCACTTTGATGCTGTACGCCCTGTCGTCGGACGGGTTCCGCACCGGGGGTTTCAATACCACCACGGCACAGAAGACCATTATCCCCGCCACCTATCAGGGCGACCGCCTGCACAGTATCGAGGCGGGCATGAAATACCGTGCCCCGGGTGGCCGACTGCGGGTCGATGCCGCCCTCTATCATATCGAATGGCGCGATATTCAGTCGGATCAGTTACGCGCTACCGGCCTGCCCGTGACGCTCAATATTGGCGATGCGCGGAACACCGGCCTTGAAATCGAAGGCGGCTGGCGGCCGCGCGACACCCTGGCGGTGCAGTTACGCGCGCAGTTCAGCGATCCCAACCTGTATAAGACCAATCCCCTCTATCCCAAGGTGCTGGAAGAAGGGATGCCCTATATTTCGCCGCACATGGTCAGTCTCACCACCCAGTGGCGACGGCGACTGTGGCGACTGCCGCTCGAAAATACGGCGGTGCTATCGTATCGCGACGGCTCTCCGCTCAACTACGGTATCACGCGGGTGATCCGCATGAAGGGCTACACCAATCTCGACCTCAGCAGCAGCGCCGATCTGGGGCCCTATACGGTCGCCCTTCGCGTCACCAATGCGACGGGCAACAAGAGCAACAGCTTTGCCTATGGTAATCCCTTCGCGCTGGACACCGCATCACAGAATACGCCGCTAAGGCCGCGTACGTTTTGGCTTTCGGTCAACCGGCATTTTTAGGGCGGAATGATTTCTACAGGAATCAGTCGGCCCTAACACCATTCGTGTGGTCAACCGCACCGCCTCTCGACACATCAAAAAGCCCCGCCCGGTGCGTAACCGGACGGGGCTTTCGTTTCTGCCCTCAGTGCCCGTGGGGGTGGCGGGGCTGACCGATGCCCACACGGGGCACCGGTTAAGCTAGAGCCTCATGCCGAAAAGTGGACACCACTTTTCGGCATGAGGCGTTAGAAATAATTAGAGCCATTCGGCGGCTCAACTTAGCCGACGAATGGCTCTAAGTGGTTTACTGAACCGGCTTGCTGGCCGGTTCAGTGGCCGGAGCCGGTTCGGTGGACGGCGAGGCCGACATATCCGAAGCCGACGAGTCCACCGGGGCCGAGGTCGCCGAAGCGCCCGACTTGGCCAGTGTAGAGGCCTTCAGGGCCGTCTGATCGGCGCTCAGCGTACCCGTCACCGTCACTTCATCACCGATGGCGAAGGGCTGACCGTCAGAGGTCGCGGCCGAAGCGTCAACGGCGATTTCCTTGGCCGAAGGGGCTTCGCCAACCTGAAGCGTGAAGGTGCCGGCCTTCTGACCCGCGGCGGCGATCTTGCCGGTCAGGGTGGTGGAGGCGGCCGGCGCTTCGGCGGTCGCGGTCGCGTCGGTCGAAGGCATTGAAGTCGAAGGTTGGGAAGTCGAAGGTTGGGAAGTCGAAGGCGCGGTCTGCGCCAGGGCCGGGGTGATGGAGAGGGCAGCACCGGCAATGGCGAAGGCGGCGATCTTGGTCGTCAGGTTAAAGCGGGTCATGGTGGGGTTCCTTTCGGTTCCGGTTGAATGTGTGTCCGTGGCGCTTTCCATCCGCGCATCCGGTGCGAACAGAAAGACCAGCCGGTGACTTTGCAGTAACAAAGCCTGCGTGCTGGGCGTTCAAGCTGTGTGGCTCAACAGCGCCCCGGCTGAGTTTCAGGCTACGGGTCGGGGGGTAAGTAAACCATCGGGAAGCACGCCCTGCGCGTGTCACCTTCGGGTAAAACACGCTTTGGCCGTAATCGCCCGCGCACCGCCGCACTTGCGCCGCGCGATGGCCGCAGCGCGTCGCGCATGTCGCTTAAGACCTTGTCCTGTGAAGACAATTTTCCGCGTGCCGGGCCGCATTTGCGCGAACAGCGACCGGTGACGCATCGCCGCGCATAAGTCCGGCATGTGTTGGGCCTCGGCATTTGTCAGGGCTGCATAAGGACCGGAAATGAGGGCCATGACTCAAAGTCCACATTGCCTGCAAAAGTTTTGCGGATTTACGGGCGAGGTCGCGCTTATGCTGACACTAATACGCGCCAAATGGGCTAAACCTGCGCTGATCTTGTGTTTGATCGCGCATGTGAGTCCAAAAACCGTTTCACACGTTTTGGCATGCGCTCAGGAGGAGACCATAATGAGCGACGGACGGACACGCTGCGGCTGGGTCAACGAAAGCAAGCCCCACTATGTGCATTACCACGACCACGAATGGGGCGTGCCGGTCCACGACGACCGTCTGCTGTTTGAAATGCTGATCCTTGAAGGCGCACAGGCCGGGCTCAACTGGGAAACCATCCTCAAACGCCGCGACGCCTACCGTGCCGCCTTCAAACACTTCGACGTCGCCGCCTGCGCCGCGCTGAGCGACGAAGAGTTAGAGGCGCGGATGCACGACGACGGCATTATCCGCAACCGCCTCAAAATCGCATCGGTGCGTAAAAACGCCCGCGCCTTTATGGCCATTCAAAAAGAGTTCGGGTCATTCGACGCCTATCTGTGGGGCTTTGTCGGGGGGCAGCCGCAGCGCAACCGCCCGCAAACCCTGCGCGATGTGCCCGCCTCAACGCCCGTGTCCGACGCCCTGTCGAAAGACCTCAAAAAGCGCGGCATGAGCTTTGTCGGCTCCACCATCCTCTACGCCTATATGCAGGCCGTCGGTCTGGTCGATGACCACGTGGCAAGCTGCTTCCGGGCAGCGAAGTAACCGAAAGCGCCTCCGGCGGGCGGTTCGCCGATCCCTAATGGCTCGATAATATTTCGCTTATTTTGTTAGAAATAACAATCGGCTTATCCCTGAGAATAGAAGCCGGAATATATTTCACCTTTCCAGACTCAAGCTCAATTTTTATAGAGTTTTGCTTATAAAAGCCATAATTAAATACTTTAACGGAAACCGATTTAATATCTGATATAGAAAAACTTTTGAATAATTGACTCAAATAGCAAATTTTTCCATTTTTCAAAAATAGAAATGCACCCCCATATATTGAGGCCCTTATCAAAATCAAAGTGAAAACCCAGATTGGGTACAAACTGATTATTGAGAGAATTATAAGGGAAAATTCCTTTGATTGATTGATAAATTTCACTCCCAGTACAAATTGATAAAAAGACAAAACAGGCCATGTAAACGCCAACAGACTAAAAAAGGGCAGAGCTACAATTAATTTTATGTATGAACATTTTGAAATAATCATATCGAACAGCACCCCCATGTCCTTGCGGTTGGTATTGTGACTCGATGGGCGTATCGACACAAGCCGAAGTGCTGAATCTGTAATGCTCAAGTGATCAAAAAACAGCGGCGATATTTTTGGAGCCTGTAGAGAACGTCACCCACGCAGCAAGGCCGCCCGCTCCTGCGGCGTCAGCAGCCGCCACTGGCCTTCGGGCAGGTCGCCGATCTCCACCGGCCCGATGCGCGAGCGGTAGAGGTCGAGAACCCGCAGTTCGCACATGTCGCACATGCGGCGGATCTGACGGTTGCGGCCTTCCTTCAGGATAAAGCGCAGGGTCTGCTCCCCCACCTGCTCGACCACGGCGGGTTTCAGTTTGCGCCCGTCCAGCTCCAGCCCGTGCCTCAGCCATTTCAACTTGGCCTCAAAAATGGGCCCGCGCACGCGCACCGTATAGTCCTTCTCCAGCTCGCTGTCCGGCCCGATAATCGCCTTGGCCAGGACGCCGTCCTCCGACAGGATCAAAAGCCCGCGCGAGTCCTTATCCAGCCGCCCGACCGGCGCCAGCTTGGAGTCCTGATTAGGCCATTGGGTAAGCTGCCCCCAGTGGTTCGGGCGGCGGATCATACGCACCGCCGGAGTCTCACCCGCTTCGGGCTGCCCCGACACAATGCCCACCGGCTTATGATAGACCACCGTCAGCTTGGCATCGAGCGAGGCCTGCGCCTGCGGATTGAAGCTGACGCTCTGCCCCGCCTCGACCTTGCGCCCCGCATCGCGCACCACCTCGCCCTCGACGCTGACCAGCCCGTCGGCGATAAAGGCGTCGGCTTCGCGTCGCGAACAGACGCCCGATTGCGCCAGCCATTTGTTGAGGCGGATCGGCTCAGCGCCGTCATAGATGCGGGTAAAGGGTGCAGACATGCCGCCCTCCCTAACGAAAAACGATGCGCGGCGCGAGTCTTGTTTCGGGCGTGCGGCCCTCTATACTGATCCCATGTGCGGACAATTCCTGGCCCTGAAAGCGTGGCGCGACTTTCTGATCAGCCTCGGCATGACCGATGAGGCTGTGGCTGAGGTACTCAACGATGTGGTGAAGCCCACCGACGCCTACCCCATCGTCACCGCCGGACCGCGCCTGATGCACGCGCGCTGGGGGCTGATCCCCGGCTGGGCGAAGGCGACGCCGAAAGCCGCGACCTTCAATGCGCGTATCGAAACCGCAGCCGAAAAGCCGACCTTCCGCGACGCCTTTGCCCGGCGTCACGCGCTCGTGCCGGTGGCCGGTTTTTATGAATGGCATCAGGGTCGCCGCCACCGCATCACGCGCCGCGATGGCGAGCCGCTGGTGCTGGCCGGGCTGTGGGAAGGCGACACCTTCACCATACTGACCCGCCCGGCGCGTGCCCAGATGGCTGCCTTGCATGACCGCGAACCGGTGATGGTCGGGCGTCGGCAATGGCAGGGCTGGCTCGACAATAGCCTCTTCGATCCGGCCGTGCCGCCCGATGACCTGTTCGATATTGTCGATGATGACGCCGCCCCGGTGCAGGACACGCTGTTTTGAGCCTGCTCGACGACATTGCCGCCTGCCGGGTGTGCGAAGCGCACCTGCCTTTGGGGCCACGGCCGGTGCTGCGTGCCGCCGACCCCGCCGCGCGCGTGCTGATCGTCGGTCAGGCACCGGGCACGAAGGTCCACGCCTCGGGCATTCCGTGGGACGATGCGTCGGGTCAGCGCCTGCGCGACTGGATGCAGGTGACACCGGAGGCCTTCTATGACCAGAGCCGCTTCGCCATCCTGCCGATGGGCCTGTGCTATCCCGGACGGGGAAAGAGCGGCGACAATCCCCCGCGCCCGGAATGCGCCCCCCTGTGGCACGCACGGGTGCGGCAGACCTTACCGCATATCGAACTGACCCTGCTGATCGGGGCCTATGCGCAGGGCTATTATTTGGCGGATCGTCTCAGCCTGACCGAGCGGGTGCGGCAGGCGGATCAGTACGGCGCGTTTTTTCCGCTGGTGCACCCCTCGCCGCGTAACCGCCTGTGGCTGAGCCGTCACCCGTGGTTCGAAGGTGAAATCGTGCCGCAACTGCGCGCGCGTTTGCGGGGTCTGGGCCTCTGATCTACCCCTTCAATTCCGCCCAGGCCCGTTCCGTGATACGCACCGCCGCCTGAAGGCCCATGGCCACCATAATCAGGGCCACAATGGCGTCGGGCAGCGTATTCTGCGTGAAATACACACCGACCGCCGCCCCCAGCACCATCAGATTGCCAATGGCGTCGTTGCGCGTACACAGCCACACCGACATCACGTTGGAATCGCCTTCGCGGTACTTCCACAGCAGCAGCGCCGAGCCGACATTGGCCGCGACCGCCAGAAGACTGATCAGGCCCATCACCTCGGCGCGCGGCACATCCCCCGTATAGACCTGCCACAGGGTCGTGCCCATGATCCACAAGGCGAACCCGAACATGCTGGCCGCCTTGAGCAGCGACGCCTTGGCCCGCACCCTGACCGCCGCCGTCAGCACAAACAGACTCAGGGCGATATTGGCCGCGTCCCCGGCAAAGTCGAGCGAATCGGCCAGCAGCGCTTTCGACTGGCTTTGCAGGCCGGCCCCGATTTCGACGAAGAACATCACGGCATTGATGGCCATCACCCACCACAGGGCCCGGCGATAGGCGGGATCGGTCGCCGGGCCTATGTCGTGGCTGTGGCCGTGATGATCGTGCCCATGATCGTGAGGGCCATGATCATGATCGTGATGATGGGAATGCGCGGACATAGGACCTCGTTCAGCAGGCAGACAGCTTGCGCCTTTTCATCAGCCGGGTGCAAGCTATTATCCCGATCAGGGTTGCAGCCCCGTCAGGCCCGGCCTATGTGTAGCTAACTACATTACAGATCACGCGAGGTACTGCCATGTCCAGCCCGAAGCTTATCGCCATTTCCGGTTCGCTGCGCAAAGCGTCCTACACGACGGCCCTGCTGCGCACCCTGGCGGCCAATGCCCCGGCCGGTGTCGAAATCGAAGTCGCCGAAGTCGCCGATATTCCCGTCTATAATCAGGACCTTGACGTCGAGCCCTATCCGGAAGGCGTGGCGCGTCTGCGGGCGCAGGTTCAGGCGGCGGACGGCGTTCTGATCGGCAGCCCGGAATATAACTACGCCATGCCGGGGTCCATCAAGAACCTCATTGACTGGCTGTCGCGTCCCTATGGCAAGGCGGCGCTGGCGGGAAAGCCGGCGCTGATTATAACCACCTCACCGGCCTCAACCGGCGGGGTGCGGGCGCAATCGCAGATTCGCGGCACTTTGGCGGCCATTGGCGCGTATCCGCTGGGCGGCGCCGAGGTGGTCGTGCCCTTTATCGACAAAAAGACTACCGACGGCGTGTTTACCGACGAAGGCACGCTGAGCTTTATCGAAGCTCAGGTCAAGCGTCTGGTCGATGAGATCGACGTGCGTAAAAAATAAGGGATTTCGGCCAGGAAACACGCTTTCGTGGATAATAGTTTCAAACCAGCCGCACCGACTTTGCGCCGGATTCATTCAGCAACAGGAAGAGGTCAATCACGGCCTTAGGTGGGGCCGAACCGAAGTCGATGCGGAACTGCCCGTCTTCGAAGCGGACGCTGTGCAGCACATTGGCCAGCGCTTCACGGTGTTCATCCTCGCCTTCGCGCGGCGTGGTCCAGTCTTCGAACCACACCTGAAGATCGGCCTTTGACGGCAGGGCCACGTCGCTCAAAACCACCACATCGTCCCAGCGCAGGCGCTCGATGACAATGTCCATGCCAGTAATCGTCACGGTAATCGGCTTGAAGCTCAGCATCCTCGACGGCTCAAAGCGCACGACGCGCGGGTCGGCGTCGGTGATCAGATAATCGGCTACCAGAAGGCCGTCAAACAGGGCAGCGTCTTCCGCCTCCAGCAACACCTCAGGCTCACCGGCATTGCCCGCCATGCGGTGATTTTCGATAAATGAGCGGTATTGCTCAAGGTAATGCGTGCGCGCCTGCTGGAGAAAATTCACCAGAGGTCGCAGCCCGTGCTGGGTATAGCGTTCAGATCCGGAACCGGTAGTGGCCTGTGAGGTCATGGATAAACAACTGGTCTTCCTGCTTCGGTCCGCGACCGATATTGTGAATGATCTGATAGCGGTTCCGGCTCAGAAAGGCCAGTTGATCCGACACAATCATGATGTGCGGACGGCGTATGCCGATGACGCGACAGGTCACAAGGTCACCCGGCCGATAGTCTTCGGGCTTACGGCTCAGCGGCAGAAGCGTGCCAAAACGCTGGAAAAAGACCTGAAGATTGGGCACCCGGCGATGATCTATGTTGCGATCGGGCTGTTTAAGCCCCCACAGGTTGGGATAGAGGCGAAAATGCGCCTGCATATCCTCATGCACAAGCTTTTGAAGGTCGATGCCAATAGCCCGGTAGGCGCGGATGACCACATCTGTGCATACGCCTTTGTCCGGGGGGACATCCCCCATCGGGTAAGGGATTCGGGTATAGGCAGGATCATAGGTTACACGCTGATGCGTCTGGGCGTGTGCCGCTTCAAGGAAGCGCACGGATGGCGATTTTACCTGCGCCCTTGCCATTCCCGGCAGAAACAGAGCCGCGGCACCCGCCAAACCTTTCCGACGACTGATTACCGCCAACAGCCGGGCCCTTAGCGCGTTGATTTATCAAGCGCTTCACCGACCGATTCAATGTCGCGGCCGACGCCCTTGATGGTGTTGCAAGCCGACAGGACCGGCAGAAGAGCGATCAGCGACACAATGACAAGACGCTTCATGACAGGCGAATCCTTCTCAAAAACAGGACAGATGAGAGACGGTTAATCCGAACCTCTGTGGCTGGCAATGAAGGAGTCATGCCGGAAGATAAGGGCGAAATAAAGAAGCCCTCAATGACTGTGGAATAGGCTCAGCTTTTCCGGGGCCTTGCGCTCCCACAGATACTCATGCAGCGGGAAGACCAGGGTCTGCACCACCGGCTCCAGCAGACCGATACCGAGCGCAATGGCCCAGTTTCCGGTCAACACAAAGGCGACGGTCGAAGCGACCAGAACGTGAATGGTCCCGTAGGACAGGGTTTTGGCAATCAGACGCATGACGGGCCTCCTGCGGAGCGATCTCCGGTGTGGCGCCATCATAGGCGCGCGCTCCATAAGAGGGAAATTGATCCTCTTTGAGTTTTAAGTAAGATAAATCTATACTTCCCCGCTGGCGAGGAGGGGGACCGTAAGCGCAGCGAACGGGGGTGGGGTGGACTTTCCTTCCGCTCACATCAAACGCAAGACTCAAACGGCGACTTGCCTTAAGGCGAAGCATAGGCCTAAACAGCCGTATGACCACCTCCCCTTCCATCGCCGTGATCGGTGCCGGCCCCTCCGGGCTGATGCTGGCCGAACGCCTCAGCGCCGCGGGCCTGCGGGTCGATATCTATGACCGTATGCCGTCGGTGGCGCGTAAGTTCCTGATGGCCGGGCGCGGCGGGCTGAACCTCACCCATTCCGAACCTCTGGCGGCCTTTATCGGGCGCTATGGCGCGCAGGCGGCGGCGCTGAAACCCGCCATCGAAGCCTTTCCGCCCAAGGCCTTGCGCGACTGGGCCGACGGGCTTTCGGCCGACACCTTTGTCGGGACCAGTGGGCGGGTCTTCCCCAAGGCGTTGAAGGCCTCGCCCCTGCTGCGCCAGTGGCTGGCGCGATTGGAGACGCAGGATGTCGGCTTTCATCTGCGCCATACGTGGACCGGCTGGGACGGATCAGCCCTGACCTTCGAGCATCAGGGCCAAACCGTGCGCGTCGCAGCCGATGTGACCGTGCTGGCGCTGGGCGGGGCCAGTTGGCCCCGGCTGGGCTCGGACGGCGGCTGGACGCGGTTGCTGAGCGACAAGGGCGTGCCCGTCGCGCCCCTGCGCCCGGCCAATATGGGCTTTCGCGTCGACTGGAGCGCCCTGATCCGCGACAAATTCGCCGGTGAGCCGCTGAAGAACGTCGCCCTGACCTTTGATGGCCGCACACGCAAGGGCGAGCTGATGCTGACCCGCGACGGGGTCGAAGGCGGGCTGATCTACGCCTTTGCGGCCGCCCTGCGCGACGCCATCGAACGCAAGGGCGCGGCGGTGGCATCGCTTGACCTCAAGCCCGAATGGTCGGAGGCGCAGATCCACAACCGCCTGTCGCGGGGGGCCAAAAACGACAGCCTGAGCAATCGCTTACGCAAGACTCTGAACCTGACCCCGGCACAGATCGCCGTCCTGCGCGAAGGCGATCAGCCGGTCACCCCGGCCCTGATTAAGGCCGTGCCCCTGACTCTGACCGGGGCGCAGGGGCTGGCGCGCGCCATATCGAGCGCGGGCGGCATCCGCTTTGACGCCCTGACGGCGGATTACGAACTGAAGGCCCTGCCCGGTGTGTACGCCATCGGCGAAATGCTCGATTGGGAGGCCCCGACCGGCGGCTACCTGCTTCAGGCCTGCTTCAGTCAGGCCGTCTGGACGGCTGAGGCGATCTTGCGTAAGTGAAACGCCATGCAACGCATCCTGTTCCTTTGTACAGCCAATAAACTGCGCAGCCCTACGGCTGAGCAGGTGTTTTCACAGTACCCCAATCTCGAAGTGTCATCGGCGGGACTTGGCAATGACGCCGCCGAGCCATTGACGCCTGAGCATCTCGAGGGTGTGGACACCATCTTCGTCATGGAAAAAGCGCATCGTAACAAGTTGAGCCAAAGATTCAAAAAGCACATTGGCAAGGCCAGGGTCATTTGCCTCAACATTCCGGATGAGTACGCCTATATGGACCCGGAGCTGATCACCTTGCTCAAGACCCGCGTGGGCCCTCACCTGCGGTGAATAGCGGCTTGAATATCCCCGGCCCATAGCCGAAATCGCGCGTGGCGGCAGAGTGATCGAAGACCAGATCGGTATTCATGCGCAAGGCCATATGGACATTGCCTTTCAGCGCGGAACCGGGCCGCAGAACGCCCAGCACCCCGAACCCCAGCCGCCACGCCCACTCCGGCAGGCTGAGGATTCGCGCCGGGCGGCCTTTGGCGGCGAAAATCCGCGCCACCATCTCGCAATAGCTGAGCGTCTCGCCCCCCGACAGGTCATAGGCGCGGTTGGCCGTGGCGTCGGTCGAAACCACGCCCACAGCCGCCTTGGCCAGATCGCGGGCATGGACCGGCTGCCGCAGGCCTGACGCCCGCCCGCAGACCGGAAAGACGCCCAGCCGGTCGATGGTCGCCGCGATACGGCTGATGTTCTGATCGCGGCCTTCATCATAGATCAGGGTCGGCCGCAGGATCGTCCAGTCCACATCTTGCGTGGCGCAAAAGGCTTCGATACGCGCCTCGGCCTCGCTCAAAAGTTCGACGACGCGGCGTTCCTCGGGCTGCGGCGAATAGGTCTTTGTGAAGCGCGAGGTCGAGGAAAAAGCGACGATCCGTTTCATCCCCTGCGCCCATAACACCTCCAGCACGGCCTCGCTGATCAGCCAGAGGGGCGAGGTGACGATCACATGCGCAAAACCCTCGCCCTCAAAGGCCTGCGGGTGCATCAGGTCGAGGAACAGGTCGTTCGGTTGTTTCGGCTTGCGCGTGGTGAATGTGGCCTGCGGCACGATGTCGCGCAGCCTCTGCCCCACAAGGCTTGTCGCACCGATCACTAATATCTTGCTCATACGGCTTCCTATCATACCTCTTCGCCGTTGGCAGAAAGGAAATTATCTATACATTTTCCCAAGCCAGCCACGGTGTTCAGTCGTATATAGGCAGAGTTCAATTCTCCCAGGTGCCCGCGTGTTCCGATTTCTTGCCTTCGTTTTTGCCTTCGTCGCGCTGGGTTCCGCCGTTCAGGCCGCGCCGGTCAAGACGGCGCACCTGACCACCGAACTGATCGCTGAAACGACGGTGACGCCGGGCGGGCAGGTGTGGCTGGCCATCCGGCACACGCCGCTCAAGGGCTGGCATACCTACTGGCAAAACCCCGGTGATACAGGTCTGGCACCAAAGGTCACATGGACCCTGCCCACCGGCGTCACCGTATCGGAACTGGTCTTCCCGACCCCGGAAGTGCAGCCCTATATGGGGCTGACCAATTTCGGCTATAGCGGCGAAACCGCGCTGCTGGCCAAGCTCACCAACGGTTCGGTGCTGAAAGATGGCGTGCTGCCCATCCGCGCGCAGGTCGATTTTCTGGTCTGCGAAAAGGTCTGCGTGCCGGAGACGGTTGGTCTGACGCTCGATCTCAAGGTGACGCCAAAACCTGAGCCGGTCACCGATTTCAGCGCCGCCCGCGCCGCCTTGCCGCAAAAGGTACAGGCACAGGCGACCTATGCGGTGTCCGGCGATACGCTGACGCTCGGCCTGTTGTCACCGAGCGATGCCAGCACCGCTAACGATTTTGCCCATCCTGGCGGGGCCTATCTGTTTCCGCTGAGCGGTGGCGTGATCGACCCGTCGGCCAAACAGGCAATCGAACTGGGGCCGCAGGGCTTTACGGTCTCTCTGAAAACCAAGGCCACGCCCGAAGCGCCGTTTGAGGCAGTGATCCGCTTCACGTCCGGCCGGTCCTATCAGATCAGCGCCACGGAAGGCACGCCGCCCGCCGCTGCCAGGGGCTTAGGTGCACCGCCGCAGGCCCGCCCCGCGATCAACCTGATGGGGGTGGTCGCAGCAATGAGTCTGGCCTTCGTGGGCGGCCTGATCCTCAACCTGATGCCGTGTGTCTTCCCGGTAATGTCGATGAAACTGCTGGCTCTGGCCAGAGCCGGGCACGAAGGTGCCGCCGGTCGTCGTGAGTCGCTGTTCTACGGCCTTGGCGTTTTGCTCACCTTTGCGGCTCTCGGCGGGTTGCTGAGCTGGCTCGGTTCGGCGCTCGGCTGGGGCTTCCAGTTGCAATCACCGTGGGTGACCTCGGGTCTCTCGCTGCTGCTGCTGGCCGTGGCGCTCAACATGTCGGGCCTGTTCGAGGTTGGTTCGGGTCTTCAATCGCTGGCCGGAGGGCGTTTGTCGGTCGCTAATCCCGATGTGACGGCGCTGCTGACCGGCGTGCTGGCGGTTGTGGTCGCCGCCCCGTGCACGGCTCCCTTTATGGCGACCGCCATCGGCGTGGCCCTGGCGCAGGGGGGGCTGGTTAGCTTTGCTATCTTCCTCGCGCTGGGGCTGGGCTTTGCCCTGCCGGTCGTCGCCCTCACCTTCCTGATCACCTACGTCCCGGCGGTGGCCAACCGTATGCCGCGGCCCGGCCCATGGATGGACCGCTTGCGGCATATTCTGGCCATTCCCATGTACGCCGCCGCCCTGTGGATGGGCTGGGTCTTTGCGCAGCAGGTGTCGGGCCTTGGCCTGTTCGCGCTGGGGCTGGCCTGCGCGCTCCTGACGGTCGGCCTGTGGTGGCCGAAGGGCCCACGTATTTTACGGCCTGTGTTCATCGTCATGGCGCTGGCCGTCGCGGCCACCGCCGCCGTGCAGAAGCCCGATACGCCGGTGCGGGTGGCCGTCGATCACGAAGCCTTTTCGACCGCCCGCATCGCCGAACTGCGCGCGCAGAATATGCCGGTTCTGGTCAATCTGACCGCTGCGTGGTGTGTGACGTGCAAGGTGAATGAACGGCTGGTGTTTGAGACGCAGACCTTCCGTGAGGCCGTGAAATCGAGTGGCACGGTGTACATGGTCGGCGACTGGACCAATCAGGACGCAGCCATTTCGCAGTACCTCAGCCAGAACGGGCGTTCCGGCGTGCCGCTCTATGTCTATTACGGACGCAACAGTGCCGATCCGGTGGTGCTGGGGCAGTTGTTGAACACCAAAGATGTGGTTGCGGTATTGAAGAAGTAATGGGCCACGAAAAACACGAAAAGCTGGAAAAAATTACAGACTGAGCCTGCGGCGCGCAGCGCCAAACATCCGAGCGTGCTTAAGATAAACAACCGCCCTTCGGGCACAAAGTGAGCGTAGCCTTTTTAAACTTTTCGTGTTTTTCGTGGCAAAAAAGCCTTACGAATTGCCGAATTCGATCACGCAATCGAGCCCCGAATCCGCCGTTGCCGGGGTGACGATCACTTCGATATTGTCTTCCAGCAGATAGGCCATGTCGTTCAGCGCGCCTTTGAGCGCATCCGGTGTCTTTGCTGCCTCGATGGCCGCCATCTTACGCGGCAGATCGAGCGACACCCCTTTCAGCACGCATTTCAGGTCATTGTCCGTGCCGCGTGCCTTGAGGTCGAGATGCCCTTTCAGATTGCGCTCGGACAGGCTGCTGATCTCCCGCGCATAGGTTTTGAAACCGGCTGAGGTCAGAAGCGTCAGGGACGGGTTTTGGGCCATACGCACGGTCCGCGCCTTCAGCGTGACCGCATCCCGGACGATAGCCGCATAAAAGGGCTCTTTCGACAGCGGATTGACGGCCGGTGTCGCCGCCATAACAGGCGTCGTCAGCAGAATGGCGATCAGCGCAAGGTGTTTCATGGCGGCTCCTTCGCCTCCCCTTATGCAAGAGCCCGGCCAAAAAAGCGTTAACCCCGCCTAACTGTTGTGCCTCCACGAGGCGGAGATTAGTTCAGCGTCTTAGGCTTGGGGGCTTCGCCGGCGGGTATAGGCAGAGGCGCGACCGGAATGCCGTCGTCGATCAGTTCACGCACCTCGTCGCGGCTGGCCTCGCCATAGATAGGGCGTTCGGGCGCCAGGCCTTCGTGCATGTCACGGGCTTCGCGGGCAAAGCTGTCGCCCACATAGTCGAAATTCTGCTCCACATGGGTGCGCACGCGGTGCATGGCCTCAGCCACGGCCTTGCGCATATCCGACTGACGGCTTTCGACGGCCTCAGAGGTGCGCACCATCGGGGCCATGATCGCCTTTTCGACTTGGACGCTGCCGCAGTGCGGACACTCGATCAGCGCCCGCGCCTTCTGCTCATCGAAGGCGGTTGAATTGGAAAACCACGCCTCGAACTCATGGTGGTGTTCGCATTTCAGGGCATAGCGGATCATACGCGCACAAAGGTCCTGTCGTGTTGCAACTGAGGGATGGCCGTGCGGGCGCGCGCGACCTCCGACAGGTCGATCTCGGCCATCAGCACCGCCGGGTGATCGTGGTCGAGCCGGGCCATGACCTCGCCCCACGGATTGATGATCATCGAATGGCCCCAGGTCTTGCGGCCATCCTCGTGTTGACCACCCTGCGCCGGGGCAAAAACGAAACAGCCGGTTTCAATGGCACGGGCGCGCAGCAGCACCTCCCAGTGCGCCTGCCCGGTCGGCACGGTAAAGGCCGCAGGCACGGCGATCATCGATGCCCCGCCTTGGGCCAACGCACGGTGCAGATAGCCGAAGCGCACGTCGTAGCAGATGGTCAGGCCCAGTCCGCCCCACGGCGTCGGCGCAATCACCGCCCGTTCGCCCCCGCAGACGCCCGCCGATTCGCGATAGACCTCGCCATTAGGCGTGGTGGCGTCAAACAGGTGGATCTTGTCATAGAAGGCCGCCTCTTCGCCCGTCTCATCGAAGCAAAAGGTCCGGTTGACCGCGCGGTCTTCGCCCGCGACCGGCGAACGGACAATGGCCGAACCGAGCAGGGTTGGCACCCGGTAACGCGCCGCCAGCGCCTTCACACCTGCCACACAGGCGTCGGCGTCGAGCGTGGTGACGACCTGCGCCTTCTTCTCCTTGCGCTGCTCCATCAGGTTGGAACATTCGGGCGTCAGGATAAGCTGCGCGCCTGAGGCTACCGCCGTTTCGTACAGCGGTTTCAGGTGTTCAAACGCCCGCACCGGGTCGGCGGGGGTGTTCAGTTGCAGCAGAGCGACTTTGAGCGGAGCGGCCTTTGCCATTTACGACGCCAGCAGAGGGTCCAGACCGCCGCGCGAATCGAGCGACACCAGATCGTCACAGCCGCCGACATGCAGGCCATCAATGAAGATTTGCGGATAGGTGGCACGGCCCGACCGCTCGTTCATTTCCTTGCGCAACTCCGGATCGTTGGACGCGACGATTTCCTTGTACTCGGCGCCCTTGGAGTCCAGCAGCGCCTTGGCGCGCTCGCAATAGGGGCAGTAGGGCTTGGTGTAGATTTCAATATTCGGCATGGGGGTCCACAGTCAAAACGCAACCTTGTCACAAACCATTATATAGGCAAGGGTTTGCAAGTTTTAAAGACGGACGTGTGGCCGGCGCGCGACAGGGAATAACAGGTCGCTATTCCTCTTCATACCTCCCCAGCTTGCTGGGGAGGGGGACCGCACGAGCCTGCTGAAAGCAGGTGAGATGCGGTGGTGGGGATTTTGCTTCTTACGCAAAAAGACTCGCTGAACGAAACAAGACACCCCACCACCACGCCCTTCGGGCGCGGTCCCCCTCCCCGACAAGTCGGGGAGGTATAAGGATTACACCTCCACCGCCGGTACGGCGCGGGCCAGCACCAGCACATCGACGTCGCGCGCCCCGGCCTCACGCAGGGCCTTGGCGCAGGCCGTGAGCGTCGCCCCGGAGGTGAACACATCATCGACCAGCAGCACCCGCCGTCCGCGCAAACGCCGCGCGCCGGAGGCCGTTACGGCAAAAGCCCCCTTCACATTCTCAAAACGATCTTCGCGGCGGCCTTTGGCCGTGCGGGCGCGGCTGAACTGCACCGAGGTCGCGCGCTGTCGGATCAGAGCGTCGGGCACAAAGTCCTTCTGATACTGCCGCGCCAGAGGCCGGGCCAGCTCCGCCGCCTGATTGTAGCGACGCTGAAACAGTCTGCGCCAGTGCAGGGGCACCGGCACGATCACATCGACCTCCTCCATCAGCTCGGCCCCGGCGCGCGACAGCCAACCTGACAATATGGGCCGCAAATCGAGCCGGTCCGCGTGTTTAAACGCCAGAATCAGGCCCTTTGAGGCATCGGTATAAAGACAGGCAGCGCGGCCACGGCGAAAGGGAAACGGCTTTTGCGTGCAAGCCTCACAAAGCGCCCCAGCCCCCAGAAACACCCCGCCTTCAAACGGTCGCGCGCACATGTCGCAACCCTGCCCCGTCAGGAAGCGAATGGCACTCCAGTCGTCCGCCGTCAGGCCGCCGGCCTGTACTGCGTCTTTTACCCCCGCTGAATTACGCAGGTCGGGGTCGTGAGTAAGCGCCTGACGCGGATAAAGCGCATCCAGCAACCGCGTCCCGCCTTCGCGCAGACGCGGGACGAGCGCCTGCTCTGTCACCCACGTTTTCAGCCCGTCTATGGACAGCCGCATCCCCACCCCCTATTTGAACGACATGACAACACCGCGCCTCTTCGATCGTCAACTGCTGCGTCACCGCCTCGACCGCACGGCGGGCGATTTCGCCACGGCCAACTTCCTGAAACGCCGCAGCGCCGAGGACATGATCGACACCTTGGCGGCCATCAATCGCCGCTTCGACGTGGCGCTGGAGATCGGCCGCCGCGATGGCCGTTTCGCTGAGCTATTGGCCGAGACGCCGGAGGTGGCCGCCAAGATCGGCTATCTGATCGAAAGCGACCTGTCGGCCCGCCACCACCCCGCCGTGGTGCTGGACGAAGAGGCCCTGCCCTTTGGCGACGACACGCTCGATCTGGTGGTGTCGTCTCTGGCCTTTCACACCACCAACGACCTGCCCGGTGTGCTGGTGCAGTTGCGCCGCGCCCTGAGGCCCGACGGCCTTTTGATCGCCTCGCAATTCGGCGGTGAGACCCTGCACGAATTGCGCCGCGTGCTGATGGAGGCCGAACTGGAAATCCGCGGCGGCACGGGGGCGCGCGTCGCCCCCTTTGCCGAAGGGCCGGACTGCGTGGATTTGCTGCGCCGCGCCGGGTTTAACATGCCCGTTGTCGATACAGACAAGGTGGTGGTCAGCTATGCCCACCCGCTCAACCTGCTGCGCGATCTGCGGGCCATGGGGGAAACCAACATCCTGTTCGACCGCCCGCGCAAGGGGCTGAGCCGCGCCATCCTCAGCCGGGCGTTTGAACTTTACGCCGAACGCTATCCTCATCCAGAAGGCGGCGTGCGCGCCACGTTCGAGATCATCACCCTATCCGGCTGGACCCCGCACGAAAGCCAGCAAAAGCCACTGCGTCCGGGCTCCGCCAAGGTGCGTCTGGCCGACGCCTTGGGGGTGAAAGAGGGGAAGCTGTAAAGAAAACGCCTCAGCAGAATTGGCTTCGTCGCACTTCGTTTCAGGGAGGCTAATTGTGTGGTTCGCCCCAGAACGACATATCTTCGACCCGGTAATCCCATTCTCCATCGAGCATATAAGTGAAGGCCTCGCTCAAGCGTTCGATGCCCTTCGAATTTAAGGCCGTGTCCAGCATCACCCCATTTCGCTCTGATTGCCAGAAGCCTTGAATGGTCTCGTCTCGCCTCAGTCGCCATTTGTCAAAGGGCTCGAATTTAACGCCTTCCGAAGCCAGTATGAGAGGCATTTCCTGTGGAACGGGTTGCAAGGAAAAACTGACCTTGGTGAAGTCCCAAACGGTGATCCGATCAATCAATAGAGCGCACGACGCCCTCTCCGCCTTCAGATGATAACCTGAATAACGCGGACGCATACTACGGTACGACCACAACCATAATTTCAAAGGCGTTTGCATCACGCCTCAAATAAAATCATTGAGATACGCCACCAGCGGCAGGTCCGCCGGGGGCATGGGATAGTCGCGCATGTCTTTGGGCCGTACCCATTTCAGCGCTGTGTGTTCCTTCGGCTGCGGCGTGCCCTCCCAGCGGCGGATCAGATACAGCGGCATCAAGAGATGAAATGTCTCATAGGTATGCGAGGCAAAGACGAAGGGGGCCAGACAGGCGGCCTTCGTCGTAATACCCAGTTCTTCCTCAAGCTCACGGATCAGCGCCGCTTCGGGAGTTTCGCCGGGCTCAACCTTGCCGCCGGGAAACTCCCACTGCCCGGCCAGCGACTTGCCTTCCGGGCGCTGGGCGATCAGCACCCGCCCGTCACTGTCGATCAGGGCCGCCGCAACGACAAGTACGGTTTTCATAGGGCACTCACAATATCGGTTTGGGAAAAGTCATTGCCGACGAACAGCAGGGGGCAATCGAGGGATTTGGCGGTCACGTAGGAAAAGCAATCCATCAGGTTAAGTCCGGCCTTATGCCGCCCCTTGCCCCAGACCATGTAGGCTGCGGTCACCAGCTCTGCTGTATGTTCATCAACAGGAATGACCTCAATGTCCATTTGATTCATCAAGACCTGTAACTGCGGCAAAAATCCGCGATGCCCGGCCACGACTGACACCTCTGCCAGCACGGCCGCAGACAAAAATAACCGATCGGCTGCGGCAATGGCCGCTGTACAGGCCTCCGCGGTAACTTCTTTCTGCACGAGCGCGATCAGGGCCGAACTATCTATGACCATCATCCAGGCAAGCCATCGTCACCATACAGAAAGTCGGCGGAATGAGCCGCATCCGGACCGGGCAGAACCTTGCCTTCGATAGATTTTTGAAAGTCCTCAATAATTTTACGACGTTGGTCAGGTGTCAGCTTGGGCTTGACCGGCACAAGACGCACGGCCGCATGACCATGACGGGTCAGGATCACCTCGTCGCCCGCTTCCGCGCGGCGGACCAGATCAGTCAGTTGAGCCTTGGCATCGGTAACGGAAATGAACATGGCGGGCCTCCGTTAGAAATATGGACCAAAAGATGGTCCATATCAAGCACGCCCATCGTTAAACGGCGGGTATTTTACCACCAAACCCGCCTCACTTGTGCAGCTAACGGCATTTGGCTATCGTTCGGGACGAACTTTAAGAGGGAAATTAAATGAAAACCTTGTTCAGCCTTATCGTCAGCTTGTTTCTGCTGCTGCCGGTGACGGCCTATGCTCAGGTCAGCGATGCCGACTCAAAACAGATGGATCAGGTCTTTGATAGCTTCATGTCGAAGGTCAATGCGAAACAATACGATGACGCCTTCAATGAGCTGATGATGCCCCAGATCAAGGATCAAGCACAGTTACTACGCAATCTCGTTGGTCTCACCAAGCAGGTAAGCGAATATTTCGTTTCGCCGCTGAAGTATGAAAAGGTGACGGAAAGCACCCTTGGGACTCAACTGGTTTATCGCCAATATGTAATTTACAACAATAACGGACCCTATTTTGTATCCGTCGTGATGTTCCGTACCGACAAGGGTTGGAAGGCGCAGCACATCACCCTGCGCGACCTGTCCCCGGACGACGTGGCCCCGTAAAGACACTAAAAAAGCCCTTCCAAATTTCGGAAGGGCTTTTTTAGTGCTATGATCGATAATCGCCATTTATGCTGATATACCCATGCGTCAGGTCGCAGGTATAGACGTGCGCAGACCCTCGGCCGACGCCGACATCGACGCTGATTTCCAGTTCCTGTTTCTTCATATAGGCGCTCATCGCCGCCTCATCATAGGTCAGCGACACGGCGCCGTGTTCGGCAGCCACAAGCTCCCCGAAACGGATGGCGAGGTGGTCGCGGTCCACCTCTTCCTCGGTCTTGCCTACCGCCATGACGATGCGGCCCCAGTTGGCGTCTTCGCCGGCCCAGGCGGTCTTGCACAGCGGGCTTTCGGCGATCGACTTGGCGATCTTGCGCGCCGACGCCGGTGAGGACGCCCCCGTCACCGTGACCTTGACGAACTTGGTCGCACCTTCGCCGTCGCGGATAAGCTGGGTGGCGAGGCTGTGCATCACCTTTTCCAGCTTGTCGCGGAAGTCGGCCAGACGCTTGTCGCCCGCGCGGCTGATCTTCGGGGCCCCCGCCGCCCCCGTGGCAAACAAAAGCGCCGTATCGTTGGTCGAGGTATCACCATCGACCGTCACGCTGTTGAAGGTGGTGCGCGTATAGAGCCCCAGCAGCGATTGCAGCACGCCGGCCGAGAGGGTCGCGTCCGTGACGATAAAGGCCAGCATGGTCGCCATGTCCGGCGCGATCATGCCCGACCCCTTGGCGATACCGGCGATCTTCACCTCTACGCCGTCGATCAGGGCGGTTTCATAAGCGCCCTTTGGGAAGGTGTCGGTGGTCATGATGGCCTGAGCCGCCGCGTGCCAGGCATCGGCCTTGAACGACTCTTCGATCAGCGGCAGTTGCGCGGCGATCTTGGCGTCATCCAGCACCACGCCGATCACACCGGTCGAGGCCAGCATGATGTCGCGCTGACGGCAATCGAGTCGCCGGGCCACAGCCGCCGCCGTACGGCGCGCCGCATCGGCCCCCAGCTTGCCCGTAAAGGCGTTGGCACAGCCGGCATTGCAGACCAGCGCGCGGATTTCATTGCCTTCATTGGCCGCCAGTTGCTTCTTGCACCAATCGACCGGGGCCGAACCAATACTATGCCGCGTGAAGACGCCCGCCGCCGTGGTGCCTTCGGCGAACTTCATCACCAGCAGATCAGGACGAACGTGCTTGTAATAGCCCGCGCGGGCAATGGCGATATCGACCCCGCCCACCGGCGGCATAGGTGGTAGATCAACCGCCAGCGGCGATACGGCCAGACCCGGCTTACCGGTCGCCGGTTTGGCGGGCTCAGCGGGTGCGGACGTATGCACACCGACCAATTCAGCCCCGGTTTGCACGGCCTTTTTCAGCACATTGGCCAGTGGATCGAGCGCGGCCCCCAGCGGATTCACCTGACCTCGTTCCTGACCAGAAGCCGCGGCAGAGGTATCGGGCGTTTTGCCGGTCGGCGACGGCGGCTTGGTCATGGCGCGCAGCTCCAGTGCGTAGGACATCAAAAAGCGCGGCTTAGCCCCAAATCATGACGCTGTGAAGGCTTTTGTGCAGGGCGATGCCGATTGCTTACTTCTTCGTCGCCGTGCGCGAGGATGTGGCCGAAGCGGCGGCCTTTTCCGGACTTTCACCCACATCGTCAGCGGCCTCGCTGCCGCTGGCGCTGGAGGCCGAGGCTCCCGCCGGGGCCGAGGCCGGTTCGCGGTCTTCGCTGCTGCTCAGGCCCTTGACCAGAAATTCAACGCGCGCCCCGTCGCGCAAGCCGCCCAGCAGGCCCCGCACCTGCTCCAGCTTGAGCGCCGAGACAATGCCCGGACGCGCCTCTTCGATCGTCATCGGTTGTTCCGGACGGCGCTCCTCGACCTTGAACACAGCCCAGCCGCCATCGATCTGCACCGGTCCGGCGATCTGACCCGGCTTGGCCGTCATCAGGGCTGCGCGATAGCTTTCCGGGATAACGTCGGTGGTGAAATAGCCCATATCGCCGCCGTTGAAGCGCGTCGCCTGATCAATCGAGCGCTCCATGGCCATGGCTTCAAACAGGCTGCCGCCCTGAAGCTGACGCATCACATTGTCGGCTTCGGGCCGTGTTTTGACGAGGATCAGGCGCGCGCGGATTTCCTCGGACTTCTGCGCCAGCTTGACCTGTTCGTCGTAGAGGTCCTTGACCTTCTTGTCGTCAATAGAGGCATCGACGCTCTGTTCCAGCAGCATATGCCCCAGAATATCCTCACGCGCCGCCGCGATACGGCGCTGCGCCAGCTCGGTGCGATCAATGCCTTTTTTCAGCGCCGCCTGCGCCAGAAGCTTCTGGTCGATCACCTCTTCCAGCGTGCGGCGAAACAGCGGTGAGGCCAGATCGAAGGGCTCACCGTCGCCGATCAGTCCCTGTTGAACGGCCTCATAGCGCACGTCAGAGGCCCAGATGGTGTGGCCGTCGATGCGGGCCACGGCGACATCGCCGGGCTCCGGCGGGCGCTCGTCCAGAGTCGGTTTGTCGCACCCGGCGATCGTCAGGGTCACAAGGGCCAGAACCGCCACCTGCCTGAGCTTTGTCCAACGCTGCATACTGAAAGCTTCCCCGCTGTCGTGCGCATCCAACTTACATTGACAGAACGCAAGCGCAAGCCTAAGTCAGTCCCCGCGCTTGAAAAGCGCTGGCTCACGCCTATTTGCCTATTACGTCATACACGTGACACCTTGATATTATCCAAACAGGTGTGTCCGAATAAGGCGGACAGGTCAAAATACTGAAATCTAATTGTCGGGTATCTCATGCTGGCTTTCGCCAAATCTCTGTTCGGCTCCGCTAATGAGCGCAAGGTCAAGTCGATGGGCGGGCGTATTGCCCGCATCAATGCGCTGGAACACCGGATGAAGGCGATGAGCAATGAGGAGCTGGCGCATCAGACCGTCCTGTTCCGCGAACGCATTGCCAATGGCGCTTCGCTCGATTCGCTGCTCGAAGAGGCCTTCGCCACGGTGCGCGAAGCCGCCTGGCGCTCGATTGGTCAGCGTCACTACGATGTTCAGTTGACCGGCGGCCTGATCCTGCATCAGGGCGGTATCGCCGAAATGCGGACCGGCGAAGGCAAGACGCTGGTCGGCACGGCGCCGGTTTACCTCAATGCGCTGACGGGCAAGGGCGTTCACCTGATCACCGTCAACGACTACCTGGCCAAACGCGACGCCGACTTCATGGGCCGCGTCTATCGTTTTCTGGGTCTGTCCACCGGCGTCATCGTGTCGGGCATGTCGCCGGGCGCGCGCAAGGCCGCCTATGGCTCGGATGTGACCTACGGCACCAATAACGAATTCGGCTTCGACTATCTGCGCGACAACCTCGTCTATAACCGAGAGGAAATGGTGCAGCGCGGCCACCACTTCGCCATCGTCGATGAAGTGGACTCCATCCTTATCGACGAAGCGCGTACGCCTCTGATCATCTCCGGCCCGACCGAAGACCGCTCGGAACTGTATAAGGTGCTGGACGCGCTGATCAAGGAACTGATTCAGGACCCGGAAACCTTTGAGCTGGATGAAAAGCAGCGTCAGGTCCTGCTGTCGGAAGCCGGGTCTGAGCGCCTCGAAGAAATGCTGACGGCGGGCGGGCATCTGGCCGAAGACACGGCCGGTCTTTATGACGCCGCCAACGTCTCGCTGGTGCACCACGCCAATCAGGCCCTGCGCGCCAACACCCTCTACACGGTCAACAAGGACTATATCGTCAAGGACGGCGAAATCGTCCTGATCGACGAATTTACTGGCCGCATGATGCAGGGCCGCCGCCTGTCCGAAGGCCTGCACCAGGCCATCGAAGCCAAGGAAGCCGTCGCCATCCAGCCGGAAAACCAGACGCTCGCCTCGGTGACCATCCAGAACTATTTCCGTATGTATAGCAAGCTGTCGGGCATGACCGGCACGGCGGCGACCGAAGCAGCGGAATTTGGCGATATCTACAAGATGGACGTGCTCGAAGTGCCGACGCACCGCCCCATCAAGCGGATCGACTATGACGATGAGGTCTATCGCACCGAGCGCGAAAAGTTCAAGGCCATCGCCGATCAGGTCGCCGACTGCTATGTGCGCGGTCAGCCGATTCTCGTCGGTACAGCCTCGATCGAAAAGTCCGACGCCCTGTCGGAATTCCTCAAGACCTATGCCTACAACGTCGAAACCAAGGCTGTAAAACCGGAATACGCCAAGCTCGATAAGAAGGAACTGGCCAAGCTGGGCGATGCGGCCTTCGATATCGTGCGCGGTTCGGGCAAGGGTATTCCGCACAATGTGCTGAACGCCCGCCACCACGAAAACGAAGCCTATATCATCGCCGATGCCGGCGTACCGGGTGCGGTGACCATCGCCACCAACATGGCCGGTCGCGGTACCGACATTCAGCTCGGCGGCAATGTCGATCTGCGGGTTCAAAAGTGGCTCGAAGAACAGGCTGAGGCCGGTGTGGAGGTGTCCAACGAGGCACTTCTGGCCAAGAAGGCTGAGGTCGAAACCCAGATCGCCGACCTCAAGCTGAAATCGCTGGCCGCGGGTGGCCTGTTCGTGCTGGGCACCGAACGCCACGAAAGCCGCCGTATTGACAACCAGTTGCGCGGTCGTACCGGCCGTCAGGGCGACCCCGGCACCTCCAAATTCTACCTGTCGTGCGAAGATGACCTGATGCGCATCTTCGCCGGTGACCGTCTCAACGCCATGATGAAGACTCTGGGCGTCGAAGAGGGCGAAGCCATTACGCACAAGCTGCTCAATTCGGCCATCGCCACCGCCCAGAAGCGCGTCGAGCAGCGCAACTACGAAATCCGCAAGAACCTCCTGAAATACGACGACGTGGTCAATGACCAGCGCAAGGCCGTCTTCGAGCAGCGCCAGGAGTTCATGGACACCGAGGACCTGTCGGAAATCGTCTCCGAAATGCGCGAAGAGACGATCCGCGACCTCGTGGATCGTCACCTGCCGCCCAAGGCCTATGCCGAGCAGTGGGACATTGCCGGGCTGAAGGAACAGTGCGAGCGCCTGCTGGGTCTCGACCTGCCGCTGGAAGACTGGGCTGCCGAAGAAGGTATCGCTAACGAGGAAATCGAAGAACGCATCCAGACCATCGCCGCGCAAAAGATGGAGGAACGCCTCCAGCTTCTGGGGCCGGATCAGATGAAGGCGCTGGAAAAGAACTTCCTGCTTCAGATGATCGACATGCAGTGGCGTGAGCACCTGATGCACCTCGACCACCTGCGCGCCGTCATTGGTCTGCGCGGTTATGGTCAGCGCGACCCGCTGAATGAGTACAAGACCGAGGCCTTCGCCCTGTTCGAGACGCTGCTGGTCAATCTGCGTCACAATGTGACGCGCTGGCTGATGACGGTTGAAATCCGCTTCCAGGGTCAACCTGAGCCGGAGCCGGTACGCTTTGAGGAAATCCACCTCAACCCGCTGACCGGTGAAAACGAACGCGCGCCGCAACTGAGCGACGACCTGACGCCGGAACAGCGCGCCGCCCTGCCCGTCTCGGCCCTGCCCGCCGGCTGGGAAAACACCTCGCGCAACGGCCTGTGCCCCTGCGGTTCAGGCAAGAAGTTCAAGCACTGCCACGGCGCGCTGATCTGAAATCCTCTTTGACTAAGGCCTGTTATCCCCCGGATGTCCCATCCGGGGGATTAACTTTGGCTTGTCGCAATATGGTTACCCAAAACCGCTTACACTTTTGGGCATATCGCTCCGGATTTCTCCCCTCAAGATTCCCCCGTTGCCACCTCGTCAGGAATTGGTTAACGTCGCTTAAGGCCTGAGTGGTTTCGGGCACTTGGGGGTATAAAATGTCGTGCATGCGGGTTCTGACGTCTGGGCTGCTGATTGCGGGCACGGTTTTGTGCCTTGAGGCCCTTGGCCCTTCGGCGCAGGCACAAACAATGGGCATCGCCAAAACACCGGCCCAACCGGTCGTTCCCCCGTCCCTGCAAGGCTCATTCATTTCGCCCGAAGCGCCGCTGGCGCCGAAGATCGAGCTTGATCCGGCGCTGATCGGCATGGCCCCGCGCCTTGAGGGGACGGCCGCCGCCACCGTGTCGCCCGAAGACAAGGCCGCCGCCGCACGCAAATCCCGCCGCATCGCGCTGTACAAGCAATTGATGGAAACCAACGGCACGACCAAGAATGTGCGCCTGATCATGGCCAATACCAAGGCGGCGGTGCGTCTGGTCATTCTGGAGCGCAAGGGGGCGCAGTCGCTCAGTGGTGCCGATGAGCTGAAGTTCAATCAGATCGCCGACCGCGTACTGAAAGAGGCCGAAGCCAGCATCATTGACCAGATCGCCACGGCTCAGTCCGCCAATTTCAGCGAAGAAGAAATCCTGACCCTGATCAGCGCCAATTCTGGCCCGGTTGCGGCCAAGTATAATGCCAGCAAATTCGCGAATCCCGACGCCAACGCCCAGCAGATCCAGAGCTACATGGTTGAAGCGGTGATAAAAATTATCAAGACATTCAAGGAAGCCATTTCGGGCTGACCGGTAGCGCATTGTGAGATGGGGGTTTGAGTGGTGTATTTGAAGCACGTGATGACGGGTGTGTGTCTGCTGGGGCTGATGGGGGCCATGGGGGCACAGGCGCGCGAACCGGAACGTGAGCCCGGCGCGCGCATTGCCGTCATGCCGAAGCCGGAGCAAAAGCGGATGAATCCGCCGGTCACCGCGACGGCACCGCAAGGCGTGTCACCGGCTCAGGCACCCATCCCGGCCCAGACTGTGGCCAAAATCAATCCGGCCCCTGTGGCGCAGCCCGCTGGTGAAATCGCGCCTTCGGTCGATATGATCGAAAGCCCGCCCCCCGTGGTGACGGCGGCGGCGCAGGACGTTGGCCCGGTCGGTCCCGCCAAACCCACCGGTGATTTTGCCGAACGTGTCGAGCTGGCGCAACAGTTGCTGGAAGTGGATGGCACCGAGGCCATTATCCGCCACTTCGTCAGCGAAGTGCACATGCGCCTGATCATTGGCGAAGTGGGAAAATACGTAGATTTCAACAATCTGAATGAAAACGACCGCTATCGTCTGGCGACGATTGTGGCGACCGTTTCGACCGAGCTGGGCGACAAGATTCTCACCCTGACGGCGCGCGGTCACGCGCAGAACCTCAGTAAGGAAGAGCTTGTGTACCTTGCCCGTGTCAATGACAGCGACGCTCAGCGCAAGCTGACGCAAATGCGTATCGACGACACGGGTGAACTGGACAAAAACGCCACGCTGGTCATGCAGATCTCCGCGCTGAAGATCGTTCAGGAGTTTGAAAAACCATGAGGTCGCCGGTCCTCAAGGCGCTGTTTCTGACTCTGGGCCTGCTGGTGCTGGCGGCGGCCCCCGCCTGCCTCCTGCTACCGCAAAACAAGCACACCGCGCATACGGCCAGCCCCACCCTTCTGGCGGTCTATTGATCGGTACGTCGATACCGATGTTATTCTCCCTCTTGGCGAATCCTGAATTTGGGATACAGTATTAACCAATGGCCGAACCCCATAGTCGGTCAGGGCTAAAAAGTGCCGCCTGATACCGGGTTAAGGCACGTGAAAATTGGGAAAAACCGCCAAGGGAGGCGTCCAATGAAACACCTGGGTAAGATCGCGGTCGCCGCGATCACACTGTCGGCCTTTCTGGCCGGTACGGGCTATGCGCAAAGCGCCGATTGCCGCAAAAAGTGCAATGACACCTATCAGGCCTGCCAGAAGGCCGGAACGTCCGAAGAAAAGTGCCGCGCCGCTTGGCTGGACTGCAAGAAGAAGTGCAAATAAGTAACCCATAGCTCCGGGGCCGGAGCACGTTCAGTTAAGCGGAATGATTTCTAGTGGAATCATTCCGCTCAAGCCGCCATCGAGGCGGCGGCCAAGGTGGCGGAGCCACCGCCCGGCGAGAGGCTAAACAAAGCTAGATCATTATGTTTCTACCAGAAATCATAATGATCTAGCACGCTCCGGCTCTATTCAACTGAGGTCTTGCGGTTTTCCGCAATAAGCGCATTCGACGCACCTTCGATGCGCGTCTTGATTTCGCTCATGAATTCACCGCGCTTCAGCCCGGGCGGAACGGGCGGCAAGAATTCGAACACCACCGTGCCGGGTTTGCGGATGATACCGTGCGCCGGCCAGCACTGACCGGAATTGGTGGCCAGCAGATGGCAGGGAAATGCGAGGTCGCGATACAGCGCGGCGACGCCCGGTTTATACTCCGGGTCCTGCCCCACCTCTGAGCGCGTGCCCTCGGCAAAAATCAGGATCTGCCGCGCGTTCTCCAACCGGTCGCGCGCATCGATAACCATGGCGCGTAAGGCCTTGGAGGCATCCTTGCGGCGTATGGGGATCATGCGGGTGCGCCAGATATACCAGCCGAAAAACGGCAGGTAGGTCAGTTCCTTCTTCAGCACAAAGCAAGGGTCATCCAGCACGACAAACGGCGCGATGGTATCGAGCATACTGAGGTGCTTACCCGCGATCAGAGCGGCCCCCTTCGGCCGGTGTTCCAGCCCGCGGAACTCAACCTTGACGCCACATATATAGCGCAGGCCGAACAGCACCAGATGCGCCCACAGCCTGACCGTCTGCATCCCCCAGCGCCGCGACAGCAGCATGAAGGGCGTGCCTAACAGGCCGATGATCACGACCAGACCATAGAGCCAGACGACGAAAACAACCGAACGCAGGAAATTCAAGAGGCCGAACCTTCCGCCGCAGCCTCACCGGTTGCGGTCTCATCCTTTTTGCCCGAACCGGTCAGGCTGGAAAAAATATCACGCGCCAATATGGCCAAATACTTGCTGTATTCCACAATCAGCACGCGCGAACTGCGCCACGATTTCCACCACTCGCGCGCATCGAGCGTCGGCGTGGCCACCGGATAGGCGTGTAAATTGACCCCCGGCAAGGCCGCCTTGATCTCCAGCAGGCTGCGCGGCATGTGATAGTCCGAGGTCACGACGATCAGGTCATCGAACCCCTTGGCTTTGGCCCATTCAGCCACCTCGTAGGCATTGCCGAGCGTGGTCTGCGCCTCGTACCCCAGATCGACGCAGCACTCATAGAGCTTTTTGGAGCCTTCGGTAACGGGCAGCAATTCTTCGCGCTTCACTTCGCGGTTGACGCCGGAAATCAGCATGCGCGCGCCCTTGCGTCGCTCCAGCAAGCGCATACCCTCCTTGATGCGCATGTCCGACGCACCGGTCAGCACGACGATGGCGTCGGCGGCTTCTTCTGGCTCGGCGGCCGGAGTCGAATGGATCACGCGATCGGCGAAGGCGTAAAGCCCGGCCAACCACAGTCCAACCACCAAAACCACGGCCACAAGGCGGCGCATCAGCTTTTCCCCAGCATCTTGAGGGTTACGATACGCGCGGTTCCCGCAGCAATCAAGGCGGCGAGCAGTGGACAGGGCAACAAAACCAACAGGTCCAGCCACGAAAAGGGCAGAGCCAGCAACAAGCTTTGCGACGAACCGGTCAGCTTGATCACCACCATGACCAGCCCCGCCGCTACCCCACCCAAGAGGCCGGAAATCGCGGCCATGCGCGCAAAGCGGAACTGAAACCGCCCGGCGATAAATGTGTCCGTCGCGCCGCACAGGCTCAGGACCTCAACAATATTGGCGCGCGCCATCAACCCGGCGCGCGTGGCAAAACCCACCACCGCCGCCGCTGCAGAGGCAATCAGCAAAAATATACCCAGAGAAATCAGTCGTATAATCAGCGCAGACGTCTCAATATCCTGAAGCCAGGTCGAATGATCGTCTATGGTGGCGTCGATTTCCTTCTCTGACAGCGCCTCCGACAGGGCGGTGGCCTTCGCCGGTTTGGCCTCATCCAGCCGCACCTCCACCAGATTGGGCAAGGGCAGGTCCTCCAGCACCGCATCACCCAGCCACGGCTTGATCAGCGCCTTGGCGCGCTCCGGTTCGATGGCGGCAGCCTCCTTGACGCCCGGCACTCCGGCCAGCACCTCGGCGGCACGCGCCGCAGCGACAGAGCCGCTTTCAAGCCCCGTCGGGCGCACCTGTACCGTCACTTCAGCGCGAATCTCACGCGACCAGCCCGACGCTGCGCGATTCGAGGCCAGCGCAATCAGGGCCGACAACGCCGCCAGAAAAAACAGGACGGCGATCACATAGTGCAGCGACACCTCGCGTGTGTCCTGCTCAGGCAACAGATCGCGGCGGCGCAGGCGTTTCCCGGCGGTCATAGCGCCCCCCTCACCGTCTGGGTCAGATCGCGCTGAAACAACCGCCCCTCACGCAGCTCCAGCACGGGCATACCAGAGGCACGGATCAGCGCCTCATCGTGGGTGGCGATCAACACCGTGGCCCCCAGCCGGTTCAGTTCGATAAACAACCGCATGATCCGCAAGCCCATGGCGTGGTCGATATTGCCGGTGGGCTCATCGGCCAGAATCAGGGTCGGGCGGTTGATGACGGCCCGCGCAATGGCCAGCCGTTGCTTTTCGCCGCCTGACAGCACATCCGGCATGACGTGCAGGCGATTTTTCAGCCCTACCCAGCTCAGCAGCTCAATGACATCGGCCTCGAATCGCTTCGGGTCTTCGCCGCGCACAAACAGCGGCAAGGCGGCATTGTCGAACACATCGAGGTGCTCCAGCAGACGAAAATCCTGAAAGACGATGCCGATACGCCGGCGCATATCGGCGGTCTGTTTGCGGTCGGCCGGATTAAGACGTTCGCCAAACAGGCTGATTTCGCCCACAGACGGCTTTTGCGCCTGATAGATCAGACGCAAAAGCGAGGTCTTTCCCGCGCCTGAGGGGCCGGTCAGAAAATGAAACGACCCGGCAGGCAGTGAAAAATTCAAATCTTTCAGTATGTAGTGCTCAGGGTCATGGCCGGTATGCCCGGCCCCTTCATAGCCCAGCCCGACGTCGCGGAACACAACCACCTGGCTGTGATCCGGCTCAAAAAGATCGTCGTGTTCGTAGGCTGTTACCACAGGTTTCAGACTCGCGTTTTGAGGTCTTGTTAATGCTTTTCGGCCAAAAAGGTTAAGCACCCGTTTGGTTAACGGGCCTTATGTAGTGATTCGTCCGGATGCTTCTGACCTGTCCCAAATGCGCGCTCAGTTACGCGATCGATGAGGCCCAGTTGGGGCCTCAGGGTCGCACCGTGCGCTGCGCTTCGTGCAAGACCACCTGGCACGCGGAAAAGCCCGAAGAGCCGATCGAACTGCCGCTCGAAAAGGCCGTGGAAAAGCCTGCCACCGGGTTGAAGGAAGTCAAGGCGAAGAAGATTCCGTCGCTGTACCGCGACATGATCGAAAGCCAGAAGCGACACAAGGCCCTGATGGCGCAGGGCATCATCTGGGGCGCGCTGGCGGCTACCTTCGTTGCCATGCTGGGCACGGCCTTTCTGCTGCGCGTCGATCTGGTGCGCGCCTTTCCGCGTCTGGGCGGGGCCTATGCGGCCGTGGGCGTTTCGGTAAATGCCGCCGGTCTGGAGTGGCTGGACGACAAACTCGAAAACAATCTGCGGGGCGGTCGCTTTGTCGCAACTGTGACGCTAAAGGTCAAAAACATCCGCGATGAGGCCAATCCGGTGCCCCCGGTGCGCGTGGAGTTGATGGACAAGGACTTGCAGCCGCTTGACACTATCCTCATCCCACCTCTCGGTCTCACGCTGGAGGCCAACGAAACCCGCGTCCTGACCTTTGACATTCCTGACCCCTCCAACCGCGTCAAGAATATCAGGCTGGGCTTTGACCTGCAGGCGGCCAAGGACCTGTCTCGCGTGCGTCCGTCCCTGATGAACGGCAGCGGTGGCGGGCACGGCGAAGAGGCGCACGGGGATGGCGGCCACGGGACACCACCGGCGACAGAAGACGCCCACGCGGCTCCGGGTCATGAAGCGGCCCCCGCGGCCGATGCCGGACATGCGGCGACGGCTGCGGAAAACGCGCATGGAGACGCGACAACTGCGGCTGACCATGCTACGGAAAAACCAGCCGAGCTGCGGCCCGCGCCTGACGCGCCCTCTGCCGCCGCTCATCACTAGTTTTTACTGAGTTTACATGACCTACGACATTCTCCTGAGCGAGGCGGACATCGCCGCGCGCATCGACGCTATGGCCAGGGAAATGGCCCCGCGCCTCACCGAAGAGACGGTGGGCGTCTGCCTGCTGACCGGCGGCATCTGGTTTGCCGCAGACCTGACGCGCGCGCTGGCCCGCCACGGCCTCGGCATCGGCTTTGATTCGATGTGGCTGTCCTCCTATGGCGATGGTCGTCAGAGCGGGGAGATGATCCTGCGCGCTGACCTGCAACGCCCGGTCAAGGGCAAGCAGGTGCTGATCATGGACGATGTGCTGGATACGGGCGCGTCGCTGAAATTCGCCCGCGACCACCTGCTGCGCGCCGGGGCCACCGAGGTGCTGACGGCCGTCATGGCGTCGAAGCCCGTCACGCGTCAGATTGAAGCCGATTATGTCGGCTGGGAAGCGCCCAAACGCTATCTGGTCGGCTATGGTCTTGACGATGGGGGTCGTCTGCGCGGCCTGCCGTTTATCGGGGCGCTGGACTGAGTGAACGCGAAAGCAAAAGCTAAAAAGGCTATCCGGTGGAAAAACGGATAGCCTTTTTGTTTCTGAACCCCTTACGCTTGGCGCGATAACCTGACTGGTCATCCAATGCCAGACATACCCCCGCCGCGTTACAACGGGGATCTCTGTCCGGAGCGGGAGGAGAGACTCAGACCTCTTTGGCTTCGTTGCGGTATTTGCGGTTGAACAGTTTCTGCACCAGCACGAAGAACAGCGGGATATAGAAGATGGCCAGCAAGGTCGCTGACAACACCCCGCCAATCAGGCCCGTACCAATGGCGTGCTGCGCCCCCGACCCGGCCCCATTGGCCAAGGCCAGAGGCAGGACGCCGAAGGTAAAGGCGAACGAGGTCATCAGAATGGGCCGCAGACGGATGCGCGAGGCTTCCAGCGTGGCGTCGATCAGGCCCATGCCGCGTTCCTGAAGCGTGCGGGCGTATTCGACGATCAGGATGGCGTTCTTGCACGACAGGCCGATGGTGGTGAGCAACCCGACCTGAAAAAAGATGTCGTTGTCGAGGCCGCGCGCCCACGTCGCCACCAGCGCCCCCAGAACCGCCAGAGGCAGGACCAGAATAACCGAAAACGGGATGGTCCAGCTTTCGTACAGGGCGGCCAGCAACAGGAAGACAACCAGCACCGACAGGGCGTACAGCGCCGGGGCCTGTGCGCCGGATTCGCGTTCCTGCAAGGACAGGCCGGTCCATTCAATCGCCGTGCCCTGCGGCAAGCCGGTAGCCAGATCTTCGATCGCCGCCATGGCATCACCTGACGATACGCCGTCGGCGGGCGCCCCCTGCACACCCGTCGAAGGCGACCCATTGTAGCGTTCCAGCGTCGGCGCCCCCGCCTGCCAGCGGGTCGAACCAAAGGCCGGGAATGGCACCATGCCTCCGTCCTTGTTGCGCACATACCAGCGGTTCAGGTCTTCCGGGCGCATGCGATAGGGGGTATCGGCCTGCACATAGACGCGTTTAACGCGGCCGCGATCAATAAAGTCATTGACGTAAGAGCCACCCCAGGCCGCAGCCAGCATGGCATTAATGTCCGACACGCTGACGCCCATGGCCCCGGCTACCGTCTTGTTGATGTCGATTTTGAGCTGCGGCGTGTAATCCTGCCCCCCTGAGCGCACCGAGCCCAGCCGCGGGTCTTTTTCGGCGCGGCGGATGAAATCGTTGCGTGCCGCCAGCAGCGCCGCCGGCCCGACGCCGCCGACATCCTTGATGACAAAGGAGAAACCCGACGCATCGCCCAGAGAACGCACCACCGGCGGCTGGGTGGGGATGATGCGGGCATTGCGGTATTCAGGCTTGGCAAATTCCTTGCGCGCGCGCTCAATAACCGCCGGCACGCGCAGGTCGCTGCCCTTGCGTTCCTCAAACGGCTTCATGCGGATATTGACCTGCCCCTGATTCTGCCCGTTGGAGCCAACGCGCGCAAAGACGTAGCGCGCCGTCGGGTCCTTTTGCAGATAGGCCTCGACCTTTGCCACCACCTCATCGGTCGTCTTGCGCGTCGTGCCGACGGGCAATTGAACGATGGTCTGCATGAAGCCCTGATCCTCGTCCGGCAGGAAGGAGGTCGGCAGGACGCGGAACATCATGCCGCAAGCCACCAGCACGACGCCATAGATGGCCAGATAGCGCAGCGGCTTGCCGATAATGCGGCCCACCGCCCCCATATAGCCGTGACTGGCGCGGGTGAAGCTTGTGTTGAACCAGCCGAAAAAGCCTTTCTTTTCGGCGTGCTTCTGAGGATCAACCGGCTTGAGGATGGTGGCGCACAAGGGGGGCGTCAGGATCAGGGCCACCAGCACCGACAGGGCCATGGCCGAGACGATGGTGATCGAGAACTGACGATAGATGATGCCCTGCGTACCACCAAAAAAGGCCATAGGCACGAACATGGCCGACAGGACCAGACCGATGCCGATCAGCGCGCCGGTAATCTCATCCATGGATTTGCGCGTGGCTTCCTTGGGGTCGAGCCCCTCTTCGCGCATCACGCGCTCGACGTTTTCGACGACCACGATGGCGTCATCGACCAGCAGGCCGATGGCCAGCACCAGACCAAACATGGTCAGAAGGTTGATCGAATAGCCGAAGGCCGCCAGAATCCCCAGCGTCCCCAGAAGCACGACCGGCACGGCGATGGTCGGGATGATGGTCGCACGCCAGTTTTGCAGGAACAGGTACATGACGATGAAGACCAGCACGATGGCTTCGATCAGGGTCTTCAGCACCTCCTTGATCGACAGCTTGATGAAGTCAGTCGAGTCATTGGGAATGGCGTAGGCGATGTTCTTGGGGAAGGATTTGGACAATTCTTCCATCTTCGCCTTGACCAGTTCAGCCGTCTTCAATGCGTTAGCACCTGTGGCCAGACTGATCGAAATACCCGTCGCGGGCTGACCGTTCAGGCGGCTGATGGAGTCATAGCTCTGTTGCCCCAGTTCGACGCGGGCCACGTCGCGAAGATAGACCGTCGCACCGGAGGTATCGCTTTTGACGATGATGTTCCGGAATTCATCCGCCGTGGTCAGACGCGACTGAGACGTGATGGTGGCATTGAGCGCGATATCGTCTGTGGTCGGCTGCGCCGCCAGTTGCCCTGCAGACACCTGAGCGTTCTGGGCACGGATCGCCGTCACCACATCGGCGGGCGTCAGATTGAAGGCCACCAGTTTTTCAGGATTGAGCCAGATACGCATGGCATAGCCGGAGCCGAACACATTGCTTTCGCCTACCCCGTCCACGCGCGCCAGCGTGTCCTGCACATTGGATACCAGATAGTCACCAAGGTCGGCATTGGTCAGCGATCCGTCCGTTGAATACAACGAAATGACCAGTAGCTGATTATTTGAAGCCTTGTTGACGCGCACGCCCTGCGCCTGCACGTCCTGCGGCAGGCGGTTGATGACGGCCTGCACCTGATTTTGCACCTGCACCTGAGCCGTGTCGATATTGGTCCCGGCTTCGAAGACGAGGGTGACATTGGCAGAGCCGCTATCCGAAGACGAGGCCGTGATGTATTTCAGGCGATCGAGCCCGGTCATCCCCTGCTCAATGATCTGCGTCACCGAATCTTCGACCGTTTTCGCCGACGCCCCCGGATAGGAGGCGTTGATACGCACCTGCGGCAAGGCGATGTCCGGATACTGTTCAACCGGCAGGGTACGGATCGAAAGCAGACCGGCCAGCATGATAACAATGGCCACCACCCAGGCAAAGATGGGGCGGTCAATAAAGAAACGGGACAGCATGAAAACCCTTGGTCAGGCGACGTCAGCGCGAGGTGTCTTGGCCCACATCCGTCCCTGTGACAAGCCTTCATCGGCCCAGAGAAAAGAAGCCGCAAGCGCCAGAGAGAGGCTCGCTTGCGGCCAGAGCAGGATGTGCACCACAAGCTGTTACGGTAGGCGCTTACAAATCCGTCGCCCGTCTCAACATTCGGTATCAGATTTTACAAGTCACGCCGTCAGGCGCGCCGGGGCGGCTTCGTCGAGCACCTGCGCTGCCGGGCGGCCGAAATAATAGCCCTGCGCCTCGTCACAGCCTTCGCTGCGTAACAATTCAAGCTGCGCCACCGTCTCGACGCCTTCAGCCAGCACCGGCACCTCAAGACTGCGCCCCAGCGCCAGAATGGCGCGGATGATGGCGCGCGCCTGCGGGCTCTGTTCCGCCTCCATCAGGAAGGAGCGATCAATCTTGATTTTGTCGAACGGGAAGGCATTGAGCGTATCGAGCGACGAATAGCCCGTACCGAAGTCGTCAATGGCGATGGTCACGCCGAAGCTTTTGATCTGACGCAGGATATGCAGGGCACGCACCTTGTCGCCGATAATGGTCGATTCGGTGATTTCCAGCTCCAGACGGCGCGGTGACAAGCCGGTCTCGATCAGTATGGACTGCACCATACCAACCAGATCGGGGTGCGTTAGCTGCACCGGCGACAGGTTGACGGCCACCTTGGCCCCATTGGTCCAGGTGGCGGCCTCGGCGCAGGCCGTGCGCAACACCCACTCGCCGATATCAACGATAGCGCCGCATTCTTCGGCCACGGGGATAAAGTCGGCCGGGCTGACAAAACCGCGCTGCGGATGCTGCCAGCGCAGAAGGGCCTCGTAGCCGGTAATGGCCTGCGACGTGACCGACCGCTGCACCTGATAGTGGACGCGCAGCTCGTCACGAGCGATGGCCTGCCAAAGGTCCTTGGCGAGCGCGCGCCGGTCGCGGGCGGCTTCGTCCATGCGTGCTTCGTAGTAACAAACAGCCTCATGGCCGTTTATGCGCGGCTGCGCCTTGGCACGATAGAGCGCCAGATCGGCATTGTTCATAAGCGGCTCGCGCCCGTCGGCATCGTCGGGATAGACGGCCACGCCCATCGACCCGCCGGGAGAGACCTCAAACCCGTCGAGGTCGATAGGATCGTGCAGGGCCGCGTCCAGACGGCTGACGAAGTCGCTGAGTTCACGCGCTTCCGCAAATGTCTTGACGCAGGCAAATTCGTCGCCACCGATACGCCCCACGAACTCAGTGTCACCACACAGGCGCTGAAGGCGTTCGGCGATGATTTTCAGCACCTGATCCCCCGCCGCGTGGCCGCGCACATCATTGATTTCCTTGAAGCGGTCAAGGTCGATGGCCACCGCCGCCACCTTATGACCGGTGCGCGCCGCGCGATCCAGTTCGCGGTTCGTGTGCTGATTGAAATGTTCACGATTGGGCAGACCCGTCAGGCCGTCATGGCGCGCCATATGCGCGATACGGTCCTCGTCGCGGCGACGCGCCGTAATGTCATCAATCGTTGTCACCCAGCCGCCTTCGGGCAAGGGCCGGTAGGTCACCGACAGCACGGTGCCATTCGCCGATTCTGAAATCAGCGTCCCGCCTTCGGGCTGCGCAATCAGGTCCATGTGCATGCTATAGCGCGCCTCTATCTGCGCTTCGGTCGCCCCGGCGCGGCGCAGAATATTGCCCAAGACCTCGCGGAAAGGCGTGCCCGGACGCGCCATGTTCGGGTCATTGCCAAACATGCTGTAAACGCGCGGGTTGGCGAAAACGAGTCGATGATCGGCGTCATAGAGGCTGAGCCCTTGTGACATGTGGCGCAAAGCGGTGTCGAAATTGTGCGTGGTACGTTTCAGTATTTCGCGGTCCGCCCGGCGCTGCGTGATATCGCGCGTCACCTTGGCAAAGCCGATCAGTGTGCCGTCGCTCTCGTACATGGGGGTCAGGATGACGTGGGCCAGGAAGGTCGTGCCGTCCTTGCGCACGCGCTCGCCCTCCTCTTCGTAACGACCCTGTTCCAGTGCCGCCTGCAATATGGCCCGGGGCCGGCCGGCCTCACGGTCGGCTTCGGGGAAGAAGGTGGCAAAGGATTGGCCCACAATCTCGGACGCTGCATAGCCCTTGAAACGCTGCGCCCCGGCATTCCAGTTGCTGACCCGCCCCTGCGGATCGAGCATGTAGATGGCATAGTCGCGCACCGAGTCGATCAGAATACGCATGTGGCGCTCATTAGCAGCGACAGCGGCTTCGAACTTCTGACGCTGACTCAGGCTCATAATGCACAGGCCCATCACCGCGATGGCCACTACGGCCACCGTGATCGACATGCTGCCCGGATTGAGCATCAGGCCGCCCGTCGCGATACGCGGATCGGGCGTGACGTCCACGGCCCCCATGCCGATAAAGTGGTGTGCCACAATCCCCAGCACCATCAGACCGGTGGCCCCTGTCAGGGCATACCTATAGCGACTGGTTGCCAGCCACAGGGCCGCCGCTTCGAACCCCATACCCAGCAGAATGGAGGCCGCGACCAGTTCCGTGTGCCAGCCGATGTGCGCGGGCGCGATAACCGCCGACATGCCCGTATAGTGCATCCCCGCCACGCCCAGACCCAGCAAGGCCCCACCGACACCGCGCCACAGGCCTTGGCGCTCCGAAACGGCCAGAGCCATACCGGCACCGGTAATGGTCACGGCGATTACCAAAGACAGGAATGTTTTGAAAAGGTCGTAGCCAGTGGCGACGCCGGCGCTGTAGGCCAGCATGGCGATAAAGTGCGTCGCCCAGATACCGAAGCCGGCGGCCAACCCCGCCATCGCTACCCAGCGCCAGCGTTCAGCCCCGTCGGTCTCGCGGGCGTGGCGGGCCAGTCTGAGCGCTGTAAAAGAGGCGAAAACGCAGACGAGTGCCGCCAGGACGACCAACGCCCAGTCGTGCTGATCCCGTAAGCACGCGATAACTCTCAACATTTTCAAGCGTTCCACTCAGTGCATTTTGCACACCTTCTACAAAGCCATGCCATGGAAGGCTTTTCGATTGTGTTAACACCGAGACGTCTGACGCGCCTGACGGGTTCAGGTGCCCGGTAAGGTCTTGCTGAGGAGACGCTTGAGCTGAATCTGCTGAAGGCTGCGTTCGGCATTGGCGCGGGCGCAGCGCGCCGCCTGTTGCGGCGTTTCACGTAAGGCCCCGATCATGGCGCCTTCATAGAGCAAAAGCCATTCGTGCGACAGGCTATCGGCCATGTCGGCATAGCCCGCCTCCCCCAGCAGGGTTTCAAACCATTCGCGCAACTGATGGCGGGCGGCGGCCACCACATCAGCAATCGCCGGTTTGGCAGAGCCGAATTCGACCGTAGCCGTAATCAGCAGGTCCCCCCGCATTGTCGCTTCTGAGACCTGGGGCAGGGCATCGAACAGGGACAGGGGTCGCGATTTGACCTCACCCGCTTCGACGGCGATCTTGAGCGCGGCAAAATGCGAAATATGCCAGCGTTCAAGGCAGGCGAGGATCAGATCGTCCTTGGACGGGAAGTGGCGATAGAAGCTGGCCTTGGCGACCGCCGAGTCCGCAATGATGCGATCAATACCCGTCGCGCGAAACCCCTGCGTGGCAAATAACGGCAAGGCCGTCTGCACAATGCGATCCCTGACGCCCGTTTTGGTTCCAGCCATGTCCGGCCCTCCCTATGAGTGGCCCTGATTTTGACAGACAAGTCTGTCCTGTCAACGTTTACACATCGCTGCGCAGAGGCTTTATTAAGCATTTTCTGTTTAGGTGGCGGAGAAATCATGGTGGGTATGCACCCGCACAAGGACTTTTGGCTGCATGCCCGAACGCGACGACTACAAAAACCAGCGCGACCGCTACATTGCCTTTTCCCTCGCGGCTGCCGATCTGCTGGTTGAAGTCGATGAAGGCGGAAAAATCGCCCGCACCATCGGGGCCACCAACGCCCTTCTGGCCGAAGACGCCCAGAGCGTCAAAGGGCAGGCCATCGAAGCGCTGTTTCCCTCCGCAGATCGCTATCTGGTCGCCCGCCTGCTGGCACGGGCGCGTGAAATCGGGCGTATCGACCCGGCCACCGTCCGCCTGAAACCCGATGGCCGCAAACCGATCCATGTCAATCTGGGGGCCTGTTATCTGCCCGATCGGCAGCGGACCTTCGTGACCGTCACCGTGCTGTCTGAGCCGCTGGTCAAGGCCTTGCCTGAACGTGATGATATTTCGGGCCTGCTCGACCTGTGCGAATTCCAGCATATGGCCTCGCGGTCCATTAAACCCGGTGATGCCGGTTCGGGCGCGGCCATGTTGCAGGAAATGCAACTGATCCGGCTGAATGGCCTGAGCGACGCCATGGACAAGATGCCACAGTCGCGCTCTGAACAGTTGATGGGTGAAATCGGTGCCCTGCTGCGCGCCTCCTCAGGGCCGACCGGCGCAGCCGCCCGTCTGGGCGACGATGAATTCGGCCTGATGGCCGATCAGGGCACGAACGCCATCAGCGAAGCGCAACTGATGGGGGATATTCAGCAAGTGCTGAGTAATGCCGGGGTCAAGGAAGACCGCGTGTCTTCCAGCATTGTGACCCTGTCTATGGATACCACAAACCTCAGCGAAGACAGCGTCGCCAAGGCCCTGTCCTACGTCGTGGACAAGTTTACCAAGACCGCCGCGCTTGAAGCGCGTGATCTGCAAAACAGCCTGAACGCCGCTATCAACGCCGCCGTCGATCAGTATGCCCGCGTCAAGGCCGTCCTCGCTGCCGGTCAGTTCACCCTGCATTATCAGCCGGTTGTGGACATAGCGTCGCGTGAGGTTCATCACTACGAAGCGCTGTTGCGTTTCAACGGCGGGCTGGATTCCTACGACACGGTGCGCTTTTCCGAGCAGGTGGGGCTGGCGGTCGAGTTCGATCTGGCCGTCTGCGACAAGGCGATCAGCGCCCTGCATCAGTATCCCGGCGAGTCCATCGCTATGAACCTTTCGGGCCTTTCGGTGCAAAACGCGCAGTTCCGCGACCGCCTAAGTGCCCGGCTCACGGCCGAGCCTGCGCTCAAAAACCGGCTGATGTTCGAACTGACCGAGTCGCACATGATCGAGGATGTGGAGGACGCTGCGCGCTTCCTCGCCGATCTGCGCCGGCGCGGATATAAAATCTGTCTGGATGATTTTGGCTCAGGGGCTGCCGCCTACAATTATCTGCGCCGCTTCGATGTGGACTATATCAAGATAGACGGACCGTTCCTCAAGACCGCCCTCACCCAACCGCGTCAACGCGCCCTTATCCACTCCCTCGGCATCCTGTGTCAGGAACTGAAGTGCAAATGTATCGGTGAAATGATCGAGTCAGAAGACATGGTTCGTCTGGCCAAAGACCTAGGCATCACCCACGGACAGGGCTGGCTGTTCGGTAAGCCCGCCGCCCAGATTCCGCCGCGTAGTAATGCGGTATCCCACGCCGTGGCGCGCCGCAAAGGGGTCAGGGAAACCTGGGGCTGATCCCTCCCCTTGTCAGGGTCATTTTGACGGTCTAATCTCCTCGCTGGGGGAGAAAACATTATGTTCTCAGCTATTTTCAATCGCGGCTTCGACCTGTTGGGCCGGCACTTTGTGCTGATTTTCGGCACGGCCTTTTTTATCATGGGCCTGCCGTCGGTGCTGGGCGCCATCTTCCTCTACAACACGACGGGAAATGCAGAAGGCAGACTTTACGAGTCTCTATTAACGCACGGCTGGCTCACCGCCGCATATACGATGGCGTGTGTGACTTTATACCTGATCAACTATTCAGTCATTACGGAAATCGCCGTGACCGGTATTGCACGCAGTGAATTCCGGCTTGGCGCAGCCCTGAGTCGCAGCCTGCTGAATATAATTCCGCTTCTAATCCTCTTCATCCTTTGCGGCCTGATGATTTTGGCAGGGTTTATTCTGCTGATCGTTCCGGGGATTATCATAGGCCTTGGCTTGTCGGTCGCCTGTACGGCCTATATCGCCGAAGGCAAAATCGACATCCTGGCCGCCATATCCCGCAGTTTTGACCTGACCCGCGGCCACCGCTGGTCTTTGCTGGCGGTGTTTATCTGCGTAGGGCTTATGGAGTTTGCTATTGCGGCAATTGCCGATGCCCCGATGCTATTTGTCGGTCAGGGCCTGCCGCAACCGCTGATTATCGCCGTGTCCACCCTGATCAACACGCTGAGCGATGCCTTTTCGCTGGTGTTCGGCGTTGCCGCCTATGTGTGCCTGCGTCAAGCCAAGGAAGGCCAGCCGACCGACAGCGCGGCGGATGTCTTTAGCTGACGGTTTTTATTCGTCGAACTTGTCCTTGCGGCGACGCCCCAGAAGCATCCGCCCCTCAAGCTGCGCCCGCAGGGCGGCATAATAGGCCCGCAGGAACGCCTCGTCCGGAGGGATATCGCTGGCGATCTTGGGTTCGACCCAGCCGATGCGCGTCTTGATGCGATCGGCGACGGCACGCAGGGTGGTCGCACGCTTTTCGCGCAGGACCTCTTCCAGCACGCCCAGTTCCTTTTCGCCATAAACGCTGATCTGTTCCGGCGTAAAGCTTAGGCCGGGCGACGTGACCGGAACCTGTTCAGCCAGATCGAAGCTCAGGCGCTCACGCGGTACATGCACGACGCGCGTCCCGCCTAGAAAATCTCCCAGCCGCGCCCGCGACGTATTGAACAGAGGCAACAGGGCGAGAGTCAGGGTCCAGATCAGGGCCACCAGCGACACCCAGCCGCCATTGACGCTGGCCTGAAGCGCCAATGTTAGAGGCAAATACAGCTCCACCTCACGCAGGGCATTGCGCGTAATCACCGCTGAGGGGGTCAGATGACCGCCATCGTGCGAAATGACGCGAATCTTCATCACCCGCTTGCCTGGTGTAGCGGCGCGCGGCCCCAGCTCAAACAGCATGAAATAGCCCGAGCGCAGGAAGAAGCCGATCAGCACAAACAGGATAAACAGCGCCTGAATGAAGGGATGATCCATCTTCACATTATCGAACTTCAGATGTTCGAACGGCAGCAGGATGTACAGGATCACCAGCACGACGGGTGCCAGAATGATGATCAGAAAGTCGATCAGCAGCGCCGCCAGACGCGAGGCGAAGGAGGCCGTGCGGAACGACAGCACCACGCCTTCGGGCGTCGTCACCGGCGTGACGGGTCCATCAGTGAACGGCAGGGCGACGGCCCCGCCCTTCATCAGGTCAGGTCTGGCCATGACGGACCTCATGACTGACCTTTGGCGGGCGCGGTTTGCGCAGACGACCGACCGCGATGAAATAGGCCAGCCAAAAGACCAGCATAACCCCGCCAAACGTAAAGCGCGCCCACATCTCGGTCACCGTCTGACGCGCCACGCCTTCGATAAAGCCGGCGATGACCAGCATCAGCATCGCCCCCAGCATGGCCGTCCCGGCCAGCCGCCCGGCTTCGGCCAGCGCCGCCTTGCGCGTCAGGTGGCCGGGGAACATGATGCGCCGCGCCAGATGAAAACCCGCCGCCGCGCCGATGACAGCCGCCGTCAGCTCGGTCGTGCCGTGAATCGACAGCCAGGCAATGAAATCCGGTCCCAAACCGCGTGAGGCAAACAGCCACACCATCGCCCCGACCGACATGCCAAAGACAATCATCAGAAAGGCCGTCGGCAGGCCGCCGATCACCCCCAAAGCAAAGGCCGATAACGTCACCTGCGTGTTGTGACTCATCAGGAAGACCGAAAAGGCCGCGAGCGGTTCACCGCTTTCGCTGCCGCCAATGGTCTTGCGCAGGTCGTCAACGCTGGCGTTCAGATCGCGGCCCTGCGACATGCCCCCGACCAGCGGATCGTACCAACTGGGGTCGGCCATGCACATCAATATGCCCCCGACAATCCCCAGCACCAGACACAGGGTGGACAGGGACAGCTCCCCCCACAGGGCGCGCACCGAGCGCGGCAAGTCGCGCAGGAAGAAGTCACGTACAATCACCCCGGGTCGGGCGTGCGGACCGTACATATAGACATAGGCGCGCGCACACAGGGCCTGCAGGAAGGTGATCAGGTTGCGATCCAGCGAGATCGACTGCGCCATCGACAGGGATGACACAGTGGAACGATAAAGTACCGGCAGGTCCAGCAATTCCTCAGTGGTGAATTTGCGCAAGCCCCCGTTTTCGGCGCGGTCGATCTGTTTGGCCAGCGCCTTCCAGTCCTTTTCGCGCGCTTCGCGGAACTTCTGGCTCTTGAGTTGCAGAGGGGGCTTTTCGTTGGCGGCTTCGCTCACAACCGGTCCTCCCGTTTCATTTCCAGATATTTGAGCACCAGTTGCACCGCCATGGCCTCCGTGGTGGGCTCCAGCACTTCGATACCATAGCGGCGCAACGTCGCGTGAACGGTTTCGCGCTGCTGCAACAGGCGGCGGGCGAAGATGGCGCGCGTGACGTCATCTGCCGCCTGCGGCTCGGACGCGGCCAGCCCCTCCAGCACCTCATCGCGAAAGGCGACGAAGACGATCAGGTGCTTTTTCGACAGGCGCTGCAAGGCTTCGAGCATCAGGTCGGCACTGATTTCGTCGATAAAGTCGGTGAACAGCACGATCAGCGAACGGCGCGCGATCTTCGACCCCAGATCGGCCAGGGCCAGCGTATGGTTGGTTTCTTCGGGCCGGTCGTCGAGGCCCGATAACTGCGCCTTCAGCGTCTCATAGGCCTGCGTCCCGGCCAGCAGCGGCGCATTGTGGTAAGGCCTCGCCGCAAAAGCGAAAGAGCGCACATTGTCGCCGATTTTCAGCGCGCAGTAGCCCAGCAGCAGGCCGGCATAGAGGGCGCGGTCGAGCTTTTTGACCCGCAACAGCGGCTCACCCATCAGACGGCCGGTGTCGAAGGCCAGCACGATATGGTGGTTGCGCTCGGTCTGAAACTCGCGCGACAGCAGTTTGAGGTGGCGCGCCGAGGAGCGCCAGTCGATGCGGCGATGGTCCTGCGACGAGTCGTATTCGCGCAGCGCGTGGTATTCGGAACCGTTGTGCAACTGGTTCTGCACGCGCACCCCATAAACAGAGTCGCGTGAAAACAGGGCGGCGGCGTCCTGCTGCACGCCCTCAATATCCGGCGTGACCACCATTTCGGCCTTCAACGGTACGATTTTCTGCACATAGCCGAGGCCCAAAGCGCCGCTCCAGCGCAGATGCGCGGTTTCCACCGCCGCCTTGCCGCGCGCCGTGGCGCGCAGGGCCAGTTGTCCCTTGAACAGGCCAGCGTCGGGGCTCAGGGTCAGACCGGCCTGCGGCGTTTGCAGGCGCGACGACACGCCCCAGCGAATTTCGATTTTTTTGGGCGTGCGCGCCTTAAAGCGCACGGCGTAGGCAAAGCCATAGTCGCGCCCGACCCCGATGCGGCGCGGCAGAGGGATATCCAGCGTCAGGTGCGACGGCAGCGGCGCAAAAACCCCCTCAAACACCGCCAGCGCCATCAAACCCAGCATGATCAGCGGCATGACCCACCAGACGGCAGGCGCCACAAAGACCACCCCCGCCCCGAGAAGGACGCAGGCGATCAGTATCCGGATCAGGCGCGGGGTAGGATGGATCATCTGGGGATCTCGATACGCTCCAGAAGCCCTTGCAGGACGCCGTCCACCGACTGCCCCTCGATTTCGGCCGAGGGCGACAACAGCACACGATGGCGCATGGACGGCAGGTACAGCGCCTTGATGTCGTCCGGCAGCACATAGTCGCGTCCGTCCAGCGTGGCGCGCGCCCGTGCGGCCCGCGCCAGCAGCGCACCGGAGCGCGGCGAGGCCCCGACCGCCAGTGACGGGCTTTCGCGCGTGGCGCGGATCAGGCTGACGATATAGTCCAGATTGGCGTCATTGAGCCGCACCGTGGTCACCACGCGGATCGCCTCGGCCAAGGTCGCGGCATCCAGCACCGCCTCGATACCCGCCTGGTCCGGATCGAGCGTCACTGCGGAATTGCCCGCCTCGTCGATGATGCGGCGTTCTTCGCTGGCCGACGGATAGCCCAGCACGTGCTTGAACAGAAAGCGGTCCAGTTGCGCCTCCGGCAACGGATAGGTGCCCTGCTGCTCGATCGGGTTCTGGGTGGCGATGACCATGAAACGGTCGCCCAGATCGTAGCGCGTCCCGTCCAGCGTCACCTTGCGCTCCTGCATGGCCTCCAACAGGGCGGCCTGCGTCTTGGGCGGCGTGCGGTTGATTTCGTCGGCCAGCAGCAGATCGCAGAAGATCGGCCCCTTGGTCAGGGAGAAGGTCGAGGTCTGAAAATTGAACAGGTTGGAGCCCAGAATATCGGCCGGCAGCATATCCGGCGTAAACTGGATGCGGCCGAAACGCAGGGACAGCGAACGGCAGAAGGCGCGCGCCAGCAGGGTCTTGGCCGTGCCCGGAGGCCCTTCGAGCAGCACATGGCCCCCGGAAAACAGGGCGGTCAGCATCAGCTCGACCGTATCGGCCTGACCGATGATGACCTTGCCGATTTCGCCCTTAAGGCGCGCCGCAAGGCTGTGAACGTCGGAAATCTGCATCTAGCGCTCCGTTATCTGGTGCTTCCAGGCGTGCAGACGGCGCGCCCAACTCAGCAGTTGCATGGGGTTGGAAAGGCGGTCCGCCTCGGCCCTGAGGGCGCTGTAGCGTTCCGGGGTATTATGTTTTTCGCTCAGGCGCTCGGCCAGTTCATCCGGCCCCGCACTATGGCGGCTAAGGCCCAGCGCTTTCAGCGCCTGATCGCGCACCAGTTGCGCATAGGCCGGGGCCAGTTTCGGCTCGCGCCCAGCCTTGGCAATCAGGCGCGCGGCATTGTCGGCCAGCACGGTGACGCCGCGCCCGTGCGGCGTGTCGGTGGACGGATCATGCGCCGGACCAAAGCGCGAATAAGCTGACCACAGCATGGCCAGAGCCAGCACCAGAAGGCACAGAGGGACACCGATGAAGGGGGCGCGCGCCACATGGTGCATCAGGTTTTGTTCATTGGCCAGATTGTTGAAGGTCACGTCGAACGCTACGCTTTTGGCGCCCGGCGCAATGGCCTCAATGATGGACAAAGCCCCCGCCACCCGCTCCGGGTCCGCCAGCATCTGATTGTCCATCAGGTCCGGCTCGCTAAGCAGATAAACCGGGCTTTTGAACGGCTTTTCGCCCGGCATCGGATTGACGCGCGACAGCAGGACTTCGCCGTCCGGCCCCAGCAATAGCGGCGTCAGGTTGGGTCCGTTAAGCGATTGCAGGCCGCGGATGCGCCCGCTGGTATAGGCCTTGGTCAGCGTGGTCTGACCGGCGGCGGGTGTCAGGGCATAGGATTTGTAGCGACCCAGCGGCGCGCGCCCAAGGGCATAATTCAACCGTTGATAGGTGATCTTATAGCGGGTTTCACCGTCTTCCTGCACGGTCTGCTTGGTGACAGGCGACAACAGGGTCAGTTGCGAAAAGACGCGATTGGGGGCCTGAAAATGCGGGTTGATGTCCCAGCGCGGGTGCGACGGCATGGGACTGGCGGACCATTTGGGGGCGACGACCAGCACCACCTTGCCAATCGGCTTATACAGCAGCCGCTCGGCCTTTTCGGCGCTGGGCGTCGGCCAGTAATCATCGGCTTTTTTCGCCTCCATGTCGGCCTGAAACGAGGTCGAAGAGGCTTCCTGCGCGGCCTGCGACGCCGAGGCTTCGGCCTGAGCCTGCTTCAGTTTTTCCTGCATTTGCGCGCTGGTCTGGGATGAGGAGGTGGCGCTGGAGGTCGAAGACGCTCTGTGTTCCTCCGGCACCGGCTGAGGCTCGTAATATTCCGGGTCGTCATTGAATAGCGCGCTATCGCCATCCAGCGTGACGATAACCAGATCGCTGACCTTTTGCGGTCCTGTCTCCTGCCGCGACAGGGTGGTCTTGTAATTCGATGCCTCAAGAACGTCGCGCAAGCCCTTGAAACCCTGCGCCGAATAGCCGGTGACATTGGCCGCCTGCCCGCGCCCGGCGGGTTCCAGATGCGGTGTGATCAGCACCAGCCCGATCATCAGGAACAGGCCGGCGATCAGCACACCGACAACCACGGGCAACAGACGACTGGCCGGCGGCAGGCCTTTTTTCACGAAGGGCACGCGCATCATTTCGCCCCCTTCGGCAGGTGCTCTGAGGCAACGAAATCGACATAGGCCTTGCGGCAGGCTTCAAAGCCTTCGCGCCCGACAGGAATACCGGCAAAAAAGCTTTTTTCGGCCCAGCGGGTGATTTCGGCATAGGCCGGGCGCGCGTCTTCGGGCAGCAGCGGGTGTTTGCCAATGTCGCGCGCGGAATAGTGTTTGCGCACCAGATCGGGACGATAGGCGTTGAGATCGGCGACCGAGCGCTTGAGCAGCAGATGCACGGCCTCATCATACTGGCCCTTTTCGGCCAGGGCGTCGATTTCGTCGATCAGGGCGGCGGCGGCTTCGGCAGTCGGTCGCCACGGCGCATCGGCCTTCAGGCCGTCACGTTGAAACAGGCGCTCGACCTTGCCCGCAATAAAGGCGCGCACCAGCGGCGACAGCAGCAGGATGACCAGCGCAAACAGCAGGAGATACAGAAGCCACGGCAAGATGGGCGCGATGGGCTCCAGCAAATCACCAAAAAATTTGCTGACCTTGCCCAGCCACTCCAGAAAGGCTTTCAGCCAGCCGATATCGGCTTCCTTGGGCGGCGGGGTGTTGGTGAAGCGCGTTTGCAGCAGGCCATTTTCGTTGACCTTGCGGATCAGGGCTTCGGCGGAGGAGACATCAGCCGCCGTCACGCTGTCCGGTGCAGGCTGCGCCACAGGTGGCGGCGCGCTGGCCGCTGCGGACGCAGAGGCTTCGGTCGTGATGGCCGTAGCGCGCATAAGAACCCGTCTTCCCCCATACTTTACCCCGACCATAAGGGGTAAAACCGCACGGGGTCAACCCGCTTCACCTCCCGCATTCCGGGGAGCCGATCAGATAAAAGGCGATGACCGAAACCATCGCCTTAAAAGGATCAGAAACCGCCACCGGGGTTGTTTCCGCCCCCGCCGCCACCCCAGTTGCCGCCGCCCTGGCCACCCCAGTTGCCTTGGCGCATGCGCTGACGCTCCGGGCCCTGATCTGACGACGGCCCGCCTGTTCGCGCAAAAGGCGTGATTTGAAGGCCGATATAAAAGACACGACCTCCCCCCAGGCTTTCGGAGCGCGCCTTGATGGTATCTGTATCGGTGATACTAACTGTTTTATTGATCTCGAACGGGTCGGTGATGTTAAAGGTCATTGAGTAGCGGTTATTGAACTTATGACGATAGCTGAGCGTCGTCATGAACATAGGCTCGCGATAACCCTGCCCTGTTAGCTCTTTGCCTCGTATGTTGGCAAACATGATCAGCGTATCGTTTGGAGTTACCTTATAGGTAGCACGGATACGACCGTTCAGCGAATCTGCCCTATCAACGGCGCCTCCTATGCTGCCGAAGCGGCGCGGTTGCTCGTTGCGGCTGTAAACGGCCTGAAGATTCATATCCAGCTTTGAGCCGATGCGGGTATTGTAGTTGAGATCAAGGCCTGTCGACGTGCCCTCGCCGCCGTTTTCGCGCGTCGTCAACAGCACATCCTGATCAATGAAATAACTGCGATCGACGAAAATGTCTTCAGACTGGCGATGGAAAAGTCTGGCCTGAAAGCTCAGCCCCTTACTGCGCTCAGTATATTCATAACCCAGTTCATAAGAATGTGTTTCTTCAGGCAAAAGGTTGGGATTACCCGAGCGCGCACTGCGTTCGTCGTTATAAATAACGAAGGGGTTGAGTTCTCCCGCCCCTGGACGACGAATACGGTTGGAATAGCTGAACTTCAGCTTACCTTTTTCTGACAAAAGATATTGCACCGTCAGGCTGGGGTGAACCTTGGTGTAGCGGTTTTCACGATAGATGCTAGTGGTCTGTTGATTAATGGTGACCGTCGTATTTTCGATCCGCACCCCACCAAGCACTATCCATTTGTCGCCGAGTGGGCGTTGATAGGTGAGGTAGGCCTCTGATTCATCCTGATCGTGTTCGAACATATTGCTGCGGCGCACGTCCAGCGTAGCCGCACTGCTCATCAGATCAATGTTGAAGTAACGATTGTCATAGGTCGTTTCACTGATGTCAAACTCCATACCAACGGCCAGATCGCCACCCGCAAACGGGCGGTTATAGTCCCAGCTGAGGTCGATATTGCGGCTTGACTGATCGTTGAACTGGCGAAAGCGACGATCCGTACGCGGCGTGCCGCTGACATTGTCAAAATCCTCATCGCGTAACTGGACGCGATTGCTGTCAGCCTGAGACAAACGCACCTCAGCCTTGAAATTTTCCCGCTCCTGATCGCCTTTGTGTGAGAAATTGAAGCGGCTGGAATAGGTCTGGCGATCATTCTTATTATTCCCCGTAATGCGCGAGTTATAGACTGAGGCCCCTGTCGAGCGCGTCGTACTCATCTGGTCGCTGGTATCATCGCTTTTGCCGACCTGAAACTGAATACCGGCTGTATCGTTATCGTTGAGATTGAACTCCACCCCGGTGGTAAGGCCATAATTATTGCCACGATTGCGGCTGAAATTCATGCCGTCTTCACGGGTCGAATTGGCTCCATTCAGCCGCTCACGAACAGATGAGCCCTCGCTGTCACGGCCATCTCGGCGCACAGTCAGGCCGCCCTGAAACGTGATCTTACCCGTATTGTAGGCACCTGAGACAGCCGCATTATACCGGTCATCATTGCCAACAGCCGTATTGATCTGCAAAGTCTTGCCGGGGCGACGGTCACGTCGCATAACGATATTGATTATACCCGCACCGCCTTCGGCCCCGAATTGGGCTGAGGGATTGGTCATAACCTCAATTGAGTCGATATCGCTAGCGGCCATGGATTGCAAAGTGGCCGCCCGGAAATCGCCTTGCACCATGGCAGACGGTTTGCCGTCAATCAAAACCTGCACACCGGAATTGCCACGCAGGGTCACATTGCCATCATTGTCGACGCTCACTCCTGGTGCCTTGTTCAAAGCGTCAGCAGCGCTGGACGTGGGTGTGTCCGGGTCAGATTTTGGATCATAAACGTCGCGGTCTATCTTGGAGGTCGGACGTGTGGCCGTGACGGTCACGGTTTCAACGGCGTCGCCTGTGCCCGTGGTGGGGGCGGCCTCTCCCGGTTTGGCGGCCGGTTTGGCCGGCGCTGGCTGCGCCTGAGCGGGGAGCGGGTTTGGGGTTGTCGCAGGCGCCGTCTGGGCGAAGGCTGGCAGGCTCATCATCAGACCGAGGGCGCTGGTGGTCAGCCAATAGCGCGTGTAGTGCGGGGGCATGTTCATTTGTGGAATTTCTTTGTCTTTTATTTACACAAAAACGGGCGACCCGTGCGGGTTGCGCTCCTACCTGATACGCGCAACCCGACCTGAGCCGTCGCCGTTGCGGCTTTTTGTCTGCGAACACAAATCCCTGTAGCAAAAATACTACAATTTAAGTGGTGCGGCCTTTATTCCGTCATGCCCATTCCACGGGCAGTGCAAGCCCTCTCTACAGTCAAAACAGAAAGTATAGAGAACGCTTTTATCTCAAACGAGAGGCTAGAATTATAGTTAATCAAAGGTCAACATATAAAAGGGTGTAAATTTTCACGCAGTTTGCAAAATACTAACACATTGAGGTCATTGTGGCGTTGCCGAGGTATTGCATCATGACGTCACCCAACACCCCGACTTCGTTCAAGGATCGCATCCGCAAATCAGTCGCCCTGATCGTGCTGCTGGTTGTGTCGGCTGTGCTGACCCTTATCGAGATTGGCCATCCGCTAGAGCTGTTCCTGCGCGCGGCCCGCAACTCCTTTCAGAAAATGCCGGTCAGCGGTGAAATGGTCGTCGTCGGTGTCGATGACGAAGCCCTGTCTTCGCTCGGCCCCTGGCCGTGGAAGCACGCCCACATGGCCGGCCTGACCGAGCGCCTGTTTGCCGATGGGGCGCGCCGCGTTTTCTTTATGACGCCATTGACCGATCAGGGTGAAAGCCGTAATCGCCTGCTGGCCGACAGCTTTGCGCGTTATCCCGGCCGCGTTTTTGTCGGCGCCAAGGCCGATTATCGGCTGGGGCCCAAGCGCGTGACCTATATCCTGCCGCCGGATATCGTCCGCGATGAAGCGCAGACTGTGTCTCTGGTGCGCTACGTGGCCTTTTGGGGTGGCTTTTCCAGCATACCGTACAAGACCGACGTTGAAGATCAGGCCCTCGATTCCATCGAATCCGTCCTTTCGGGCGTTTACGGCAGTACGCAGGAGCGCTTCCCGATCAACTATGCCTTCGACAGCAGCACTATTCCTTATGCCAGTGCCGCCGATGTTCTGAGCGGTAAGGCGCGCGCCAGCAGCTTCCGTGGGAAAGACGTCGTTGTGGGCTTTAATGCCCCGAGTCTGGGCGATCAGCTACGCGTTCTGGGTCAGGGTCATAAATCCCCGACCGCCGCCGTCGTCGTTTTAGGCGCGGAAACCCTTAAGCACGGGCGTCCGCTGCAACTGGGCTGGCTGCCGGGTTGGCTGTTTGCCGCCATTATCGCCGCCTGCCTGCTCAGCCCCCGTATGAAGCGCGGTAAGCGTCTTTTGATGCTGGGGGCCGTGGTTACCCTGCTGGTCGTGCCGGGCGTTCTAGAACGCTTCAATATCTTCATGGATATTATGGGCGGCATCACCCTCCTGCTGCTGACGGGCATTTATGTCCTGTGGCGTCGTTTCGGCGCGCAGGAGAAGAAGGGCGGGACCATCAACCCGGTGTCAGGTCTTTACACGCCCAATGCCATCCGTCACGAAGATCGTCTCGATGGCCGGCAACTGGTCGCCGCGCGTATCCGCCGCTACGCCGAAATGGTCAGCGCGTTGCCGCCAGAGGCCGAGCGTCTGCTGGTGAAGGAGATCGTGGCGCGCCTCGAACTGGGGGCCGGTGGAGCTCAACTCTATCACGGTGACGACGGTAACTTCTTCTGGCTGTCGAACCTGTATGACCATGACTTGCTGATCGAGCAATTCACCGCCCTGCACGTTATCTTCCGCAGCCCCATACGCTTTGCGCGCAATTCCTTCGACGTCGACATCTCCTTCGGCGTGGATCGCGAATTCGACCTGCCCGTTTCGCACCGCCTGACCAGCGCCCTGGCCGCCGCCCACTCGGCCGAACAGGATGGCACGCGCTGGCGTCTGCACGATCCGTCGCAGATCAGCGAAAAGGAATGGAACCTGTCGTTGCTGGGCGAACTGGACGACGCGCTGGACGCCGGAAAGATCTGGGTAGCCTATCAGCCGAAGATGGACCTCTACAGCAAGGAATTGCTGGGCGCCGAAGCGCTGGTGCGCTGGACGCACGAAACACGCGGCCCGGTCAGTCCGCTGGAATTTGTCGAAATGGCCGAACGCCACGGGCGTATCGACCGCCTGACGGATTTTGTGCTCAATGACGCGCTGAAAGTCGCCAAGACGGTCCTGCTGACCAAGCCGGAGTTTCGTATCTCGGTGAATATTTCGCCCAGTCTTCTCACCTCGCGCGACATAATGGACATGGTGAAGGCCGCGCTGGACCGCCATCAGGTGCCGCCGTCGTGCCTGATCCTCGAAGTGACCGAGACGCACGCCATTGCGCAGAACGAGACGCCCAGCCTGCTGATGGCCGAATTCCGCGACATGGGGATCGGCCTGTCGATCGACGACTATGGCACGGGCCTGTCAACGCTGGAATATCTGCGCAAGATCCCCGCGACGGAACTGAAGATCGACCGGCGCTTTACGCAGGATATCTGCGAAAACAAGGCCGATCGCGCCGTGATGAAGTCCACCATCCAACTGGCGCATGCGCTCGGCATGAAGGCGGTCGCCGAAGGAATCGAAACGCTGGAAGTCCTGTCGCTGCTGGCACGAATGGGCTGTGATACAGGTCAGGGCTACTATATTGCCCGCCCGATGGACGCCAAGGCGTTTCTGGCGCGCATGGCGGCCGAAGCCGAACAACTGCGCCACGGCTAAAAACCCATCTTCCTTAAAAACACCGCAACCCGCTGTCTTCTGACAGCGGGTCTTTTTTACTTACGCTAAGCCACTTTGGCATAGCTTTTGCAGTGAAACAGCGCCTGTTAACCTTGTCGTGCAGATATCGCGGCAAAACGCCACGCATCCCTGACAAGGTTTATTTTGATTTCCTTGCACAATTCGTCAGTTGCGAGAAAAAACGGGTTAATTTGCCGTAAAAATTCTTGGTTAATGCTTGTCAATGCGTTTAGAAAGTGTTAACCATGCACGTACAGCGATAGGGCTGTTTAGCGTGATCAAGTGAGGCATATCATGTGGGATTGGCTGTTCGGATACTGGTACTAATACCAGTCTAAATACTTTCGGAAGGCCCCCTTTGCGGGGCCTTTCTTGATTCTGTGCGCCGGATCTGACGTCGGATTCCGTATTTACGAGGGCACAGAGCCTGTTAAAGACAGACAGACCCACCCCTCAACAGGATTGCCATGACCCGCATTTTGAAAGCCCTGACGCCCCTGACTGGCGCTTTGCTGCTGATCGTGTCCCTCACCCCGGCGCAGGCGCAGGACGCTGTTGCCGGTAAAAAGGCCTTCGGGGCTTGCATGTCGTGCCATTCGGTGAAGCCGGGTGCCACGGGCATCGGCCCGTCACTGGCCGGCATTGTCGGCAAGAAGGCAGGGACCAATGATCCGAAGTTCAGCTACTCAGCCGCGATGAAGAAGGGGCCGGTATGGAGCGAGGCGCAACTGGACCGCTTTCTGGCTGACCCCGGCGGCACCCTCCCCGGCAACACCATGGCCATGGCCCCGACAAAGGATGCCAAAAAGCGTGCTGATATCATAGCCTATCTGAAGGCGAACTAAGCCCCAGACCCGGAGCCCTGTCTATCGGCCAAGATATTCAACTTTTCCCAAACTCGTAATTTCTTTCGTAGCGTCATCCGGCTATAGGGGGCGCGTCATGTTCAAGCTCCCCCCCAAGGACATCCCGCCGTTCCCCGAATTCGTCGCCATTATCGCTGCTTGTATGGCCGCGACGGCGCTGAGCGTGGACACCATGCTGCCCGCCCTGCCCGCCATGGCAGCGGATTTCGGCATCGACAATGCCAATCGGATGCAATTGATTATCTCCGTATTCTTTATGGGGATCGGTATAGGTCAGTTTATCTGCGGCACCTTGTCTGACTGGCTGGGGCGACGCCGCGTGTTGCTGGGCGGGCTGATCGTCTATGTGCTGCTGTCGCTGACCGTGTCTCTGGTCACCGATCTGGAGCACATGATCCTGCTGCGCTTTTTTCAGGGCGTGGCGGCGGCCTCGGCCAATGTGATCCCGCGCTCAGCCATCCGCGATCTCTATTCTGGCGCGCGCATGGCCAAGGTGCTCTCGACCTCACACGTCATCTTCATGGCCGTACCGATCATGGCCCCCAGCCTGGGGCAATTGATCATGCTTGCCTTTCCGTGGCGAGGTATATTCTTTGCGCTGACGATTGCCGGATTACTGGTCTTTGTCTGGGTGTGGCTGCGTCTGCCGGAAACCCTGCCGGTCGAGCAGCGCTTCGCCCCCTCACCGGGCAAGTTCCTCCGCGTGGCACGCTATATCGCCTCAGAGCCCACCTCACTCGGCTATGGGCTGGCGGTGATGGTGATGACGGCGATGATCCTCTGTTATCTGTCGATGATGCCGCAGATCTTCGAAGAGGTTTTCCATCAGCCGGGTTATCTGGGGCTGGTCTTTGCCCTCTGCGCCGGAGCCATGGCGGTCGGGGCCTTTATCAATATCCGGCTGGTCGAGCGATTGGGGACGCGCGTCATGTCACACCGTTCGCTAACCGCCCTGATTATTCTGTCCGTCGTGCACGTGGTGTGGGCGCTGCTGGGCTATGAGACCCTGATCAGTTTCACGCTTCTGCAGGGCCTGACCATGATGTGCATGGCCATGTGTACCTCCAACTTCACGGCGATTGCCATGGAAAAGGTCGGCCATGTGGCGGGCACCGCGGCTTCGCTTCAGGGGGTGCTGTCGATGGTCGGCGGCGGCCTGATCGGGGCGTGGATCGGTCAGTTCTGGTCCGGCGGCGTATGGCTTTTGCCGCTGGCGGCTATGGGGCTGGGCTTGACAGCCATCAGCATCATTCTGGTGGTCGAAAAGGGTCGGCTGTACCGTAATCCGGTCTAGGGTCCAAACCCGATCATTCGGCATCCGGCTGCACGTCCGGTCGCGTGGCGTCAAAGGCCGGATGGCTCAGACAGGCGGCTTCGGCATCCCTCAGACGCGGCCAGCGCAGTTCGACCCCAAAGCGGCGGGCATTGGCCATCTGCGGCACCAGAAAAACGTCAGCCAGCGTCACCTGCGCGCCGAAACAGTAGGGTCCCGCCTGCCCTTCCAGCAGGGCCTCACAGGCGTCGAAGCCCGTGGCAATCGTCTCCTGCGCCCACGCCCTGACGCCCGCCTCGTCCTGACCCAGCGCCTTGATCCGGTTGAGGACACGCAGGTTCTGCACCGGGTGGATTTCGCAGGCGATGGCGTAGGCCAAGGCGCGGATACGCGCTCGCTCCAGCGCGCTGCCGGGCAGAAGTGGCGCCTGCGGATAGACCTCATCCAGATATTCGCAGATGGCCAGAGACTGGGTCAGTATCTCTCCGTCTTCGACCTCCAGCGCCGGGACCAGACCTTGCGGGTTGACCTTCAGATAGGCAGGCGCGCGCTGATCGCCGTGACGCAGGTGCACGAAGACCTGATCATAGTCGAGACCTTTCAGCGCCAGCGCGATACGCACGCGCCAGGCGGCCGAGGAGCGGAAATAGCCGTGCAGTTTCATTTCGCTGTCATCTCATCGTCTTCCGGCGCGGGATAGACCCCGGCCAGCACTTCGTCAAAATGGGCGCGCACCTGATTGGCGCAGCCACAGGCGCGCTGCCTGAGCCCGGCCGGATCGCGGATTTCGACCCGCCCGCGCACGGTGGCCAGCAGGCCGTCCCGCTGCAACACGCCCATGACACGGCTGACATAGGCCCGCCCGACGCCCAGCATAGACGACAACTGATCCTGCGTCAGCGGGATTGTCGCCGTCTCTGTGCGGTCCAGCGCCAGGGTCAGCCAGCGCGCCGCGCGCTGTTCGATGGTATGGGTGGCGTTGCAGGCCACCGACTGAAACACCTGCGCCAGCAGGCAGTCGGAATAGCGCGCAAAGAAGTAGCGGAGCGTCAGGGATTCGGCCTTCAGCGCCTCCAGTGTCTTCAGATCAATGCGCAGCAGCTTGCCCGGAAACTGTACCTCGGCGCACGAAAAGGCGGGCAGACGGCCCTGACTGACAATGCCGCCAACGGCCCCTTCGCGCCCGACCAGCGCCGTTTCGACCCCGCGCCCGTCATCCAGCAGCACACGGAAACCCACCAGGGTGGGTCCCAGCGGAAACCAGGCGTGGCGCACCACGTCCCCGGCATTGAACAGGACCATGCCGCGCGGGGCTTCGATCACCTCCATACGCGCTTGCAGCCGCATCCGGTCGGCGGGGCGCAGCGCCATCAGCAGATTGCTGCTCAACAGTTCGGGGTGGAGCGTGTCCATAGAGGGCCTCATCACGTTTGCCCCCTATGTGTACGAGTGCACATACAATGCCGCCATGTCGGGTTAGGCACGCGGTCGCAAGGTTTCAATAAAACCCGCTTCCTCGAAAGGTCCGCACATTTATGGCGTCCGCCGCCCCCCTTATCCTGCTGGCCGAGCCGCACCCCCCCAGCGCCGACCTCATCGTCACCTTGCTGGAGGATCTGGGGCTGAAGGCCGTGGTCCTTACCCGCGGTAACGCCTTGCTGGAGGCCCTGTTGTCGCGTGAGGGCCACGTTGTTCTGCTCAGCATCGACCTGCCGGACATGGACGGGTTTCGCGCCACACGCCAAATCCGTGATCTGGAACGTCGCCGGCTGATCCCGCCGGTCGTCGTCATCGGCCTGACGCCGCAGGGCCTGATTGATGAGCGCCAGCTTTGCCTCGATGCCGGTATGGACGGCTACCTGTCGAAACCCGTGACGCTGGGTCGCCTCAGCGCCGCCCTGTCGCCCTACCCCTTGCCGAATTAATCCCGTCACTTCTGCGTCTGAAAAACTGTCCCGAAAAAATTTGTGGCGATACGCTGGAAACCGGTGTCATTACCGTATAAGGTAGCGCCAACCATAAAAACAAACGCTCAGTTTCGGGAAAGACGCCTACTCCATGCGCCCCTTTTTAAAATCGATTGCAGGTCTCACGGCGGGCCTGTGTCTGGCTTTGTGCAGCCCGCTCGCCACAGCCGCCCCTCAGCCGTCGGACAGCGCGGTCAAAAAGACTATGCGCAAGGCCACGCAATTCATGGTCGAGACCGTTTCGACCAATGGGGGCTATGTGTGGTCCTATCTGCCGGACATGTCGCGCCGCTGGGGTGAACTGGAAGCCAAACCCAGCATGATCTGGGTGCAGCCACCAGGTACGGCCACCATGGGTCACCTCTTCCTCGACGCTTACCATGCCACGGGCGATGAGTATTACTACACCGCCGCCGAAAAGGCCGCCGCCGCCCTGATCTTCGGACAGCAGGACAATGGCGGCTGGCACTATTTCATCGATTTCGGTGGCGAGGCCTCAACGAAACAGTGGTACGACACCATTGGCAAGAACGCCTGGCGCATGGAAGAATTCCAGCACTATTGGGGCAACGCCACCTATGACGATGACGGCACGGTGGAGGCCATGACCTTCATCCTGCGTCTCTATCTCGAAAAGCACGACCCGAAGTACAAACCCTCCCTCGACAAGGCGATCGACTTCGTCCTCAAGAGCCAGTACCCCAATGGCGGCTGGCCGCAGCGTTATCCGCTGAAGTATGAGTTTTCGCACCACGGTCAGCCGGACTACACCTCCTACATCACCTTCAATGATGATGTAGCCGCCGGTAATGTCCACTTCCTGATCCTCTGCTATCAGGCGCTGGGCGAAACGCGCGTTCTCGATGCCATAAACCGCGGCATGAACATCTATATTCTGGCGCAAAACGGCGCGCCGCAGGCCGGCTGGGCGCTGCAATATACGCCCGATCTCAAGCCCGCCGGGGCGCGTACCTATGAGCCGAAATCCCTGTCGGCGCACACCACCGCCAGCGCCATCCGGCAGTTGATGGACTTCTATAAGCTCACCGGCGACACCAAATATCTGGCACCGATTCCCGCAGCGCTCGACTGGCTCGACTCGGTGCGTTTGCCCGGCGAAAAGCCCCTCTATCCGTCGTTTGTGGAACTGGGCACCAATAAGGCGCTCTATACGCACCGCGAAGGCTCAAACGTCGTCAACGGCCACTACTATGCCGACTATAATCCGGAGCATACGCTGCGCCACTACAGCTCGACGCGCTCGATCAATGTCGCCAAGCTGCGTCAGGACTATGAAAAGCTGAAAGCCACCCCACCGGAAGAGGCCTCCAAAGACTCGCCGCTGAAATACGGCGTGGCCAAGCCGCTGCCGCGTTATTTCCTGATCGAGGAACACAGCGATTCCGACCTCAACCACAGCCGCGTCGCCGAAACCGCCGGTCAGCTGGTCAAATCACTGAACAAGGACGGCTGGTGGCCGACCGAGCTGAAATCGACCTCCAACCCCTATATCGGAGACGGGTCGCCGACGCCGACCGAAGGGGATTACCGCTCGACGCACGTTGGCGACAAGACCGACACCTCGCCCTACATCGCCGATAAACCCGTCATCGGCATTTCGACCAGCGCCTATATCGACAATATGAAGGCGCTGATCGGAGCACTGAACGCCAAAGACACTAACGAAAACAAAAAGAAATAAAGGAAACCGCCATGCAGGCACCTTCGGGCTCAAACGCCCCCGCTGGCGCGACGCGCTACCGCTGGCTGGTCGTGACATTACTGTTCACGGCCATGGTCATCAACTATGTGGACCGTCAGACGGTCAGCCTCCTCAAGCCGACCCTGCAAGCGGAATTCGGCTGGAGCGAACTGGACTATGCCGATCTGGTCTTCTGGTTCCAGTTCGCCTACGCCCTCTCCTACCTCGCCTTCGGAAAGATCGTGGACCGTTTCGGGGCGCGCATCGGCTTCTCTCTGGCCTTTGTCATCTGGCAGGCGGCGCATATCGGCCACGCGGCCATGTCATCGCTGAAAGATGCCATCATCGCCCGCGTCTTCCTCGGCATCGGCGAAGGCGGGGCCTTCCCCGGTGGCGTCAAGGCCGTGTCGGAATGGTTCCCCAAGTCCGAACGTGCCTTTGCGGTCGGGCTGTTTAACGCCGGGACCAATATCGGGGCCATTGTCACGCCGCTGGTCATTCCGGCCATTACCCTGACCTTTGGCTGGCAGGCGGCCTTTATCTTTACCGGTGCTGTCGGCCTTCTGTGGCTGCCCGTATGGTGGCTGGTCTATCGCCGCCCGCGCGAACATAAAAAGGTCAATGCGCTGGAGCTCAGCCATATCGAACAGGACCCGGTGGTCGTAGTCGAAAAGGTGTCCTGGCTTAAGGTCATTCGCGCCCGGGAAACCTGGGGCTATGCGCTGGGCAAGTTCCTGATCGACCCCATCTGGTGGATGTTCCTCTTCTGGCTGCCGGATTTCCTGCACAAGCGCTATGGCCTTGATCTCAAGACCTTTGGCCCGCCGCTGGTGGCCATCTACCTCCTCTCCGACATCGGGTCGGTCGGCGGCGGCTGGCTGTCGTCGCAGTTCATCAAGCGCGGCTGGAGCGTCAACGCGGCGCGCAAGGTCACCATGCTGATCTGTGCCGCTCTGGCCCTGCCGGTGGGCGTCGCGGCCATGGCCGACAATCTGTGGGTCGCCGTGGCCATCATCGGTGTGGCGACCGCCGCGCATCAGGGCTTTTCGGCCAATCTCTACACCTTGCCATCGGACGTCTTCCCCAATGGCGCTGTGGGCTCGGTGGTCGGGATCGGCGGCATGTTCGGGGCCTTCGGCGGCATGGCCATGGCCAAATATGCGGGCTATGTGCTCGACAAGATCGGCTCCTACACGCCCATCTTCGTCTATGCGGCAACGGGTTATTTTCTGGCGCTTCTGGCCGTGCATCTTTTGATGCCGAAGCTCGAACCGGCCAAAATCGGATAGAGCGCATTCCAAAAAGTGTGCAACGGTTTTTGGAATCAAATGCGCGACAAAACAAAATGTTAGAGTGGAATTTGGCTGTGCCGAACTGCGTTTCGATTCGGCCTGAACGAATTCCGCTCTAACAAAAAAACCCCGATCGCAAGATCGGGGTTCTTTTAATCCGGGAAGGCCTCTTTCAGTGTCTTCGCCGTGCCGAAGCGGATCGTGGTCACCGAGTGAAAGACCTCGCCCGGCTGCAGCACGGTCGAAGGAAATTCCGGTCGGTTGGGGCTGTCTGGAAAATGCTGCGTTTCCAGGGCAAAGCCGTCACGCGGCCAGATGCGATTGCCCGCCCGCCCTTTCAGCGTGCCGTTAAAGCCGTTGCCGGTGAAGAGCTGTAAACCCGGCTCGGTGGTCTTCAGTTCCAGCGTCCGGCCGCTTTTGGGGTCCCAGGCTCGCGCCGCCACGCTCAGTGCGCCGGGATGGGGTTTGGTCAGCACGAAATTATGGTCAAAGCCGCCGCCGATCTTCAGTTGCGGATCGGCCCTGACGATCTGCATGCCGATCTGAGCGGGCTTGCGTAAATCAAATGGCGTGCCCACGACCGGACGCAAGGCCCCTGTCGGCAGCTTCTTGTCCGACAGGGCGGTGATGGCGTCAGCCTTCAGTTGCAGGTATTGGCCGTCGGTCGAACCCGACGCCGCTCCACCCAGATTGAAATAGGCGTGGTTCGTCAGGTTGATCACGGTCGGCTTGTCCGTCGTTGCGCGATAGTCCAGCGTCAACGTATCGTCGTCGGACAGGCTATAGTTCACCGAGACGCGCAACCTCCCCGGAAAGCCATTTTCGCCATCGGGGCTCACGTAGCGCAAGGTCAGCGAACGGCAGCCCGGCGTCGTGCAGGGCTCAGCGGTCCATACCCGCCCGGAAAAGCCCGGTTTGCCGCCGTGTGAGACGATCCCGCCTTTGGGGTCGAGCACCACGCGCTGCCCGTCCAGCGTGAAGCCGCCCCCGGAGATGCGGTTGGCGAAGCGCCCGACCACGGCGCTGAAATTGGCGCGCGCCTCATGCGCCTTCAGGTCGGCCAGATCGAGCACCACATTGTCCCAACGCCCGTGCCGGTCGCGTAGCCGCACGGCATCGAGAATGGCCCCATAGGTCAGGACCGACACTTCGGAACCGCGCCGGTTACGCAGGGTGTAGCGTTCCACCGCCTCACCGCCCGCCGTCACGCCGAACGGGGCATGGCTGACCTGTGGCCGGGACAGGCCAGACAGCATCACAGAAGTCGCCACGAGCGGCAGAAGGATCACGGCGCGCATGGACGAAGCTTAACCCGCCTGCGGACGCCTTTCCACAGGCCTCACGAAAAAGAGACTGGATTTTTTAAATTGTTTCAATAGATACTATATCAATCGAAACAAAACAGGGGTTCCCATGTCCATCACTCCGCACAACCCTCTGGGTCTCAATGGCTTTGAGTTTGTCGAGTTCACCAGCCCCGACCCCGCCGCCATGCGCGCCCATTTCGAGCGTCTGGGTTTTGTCGCGGCTTCACGCCATCCGTCCAAGGCCGTAACGCGCTATAAGCAGGGCCGCATCAACCTGCTGCTCAACGAAGAGGCGACGGGTCAAGCGGCCGAATTCCGTCAGGGGCATGGTCCCTCGGCCTCGGGCATGGCCTTCCGCGTCGCCGATCCGCAAACCGCCTTTGAGGCCGCATTGTCGCGCGGAGCCAAGGCCACAGACGCCGCCGCCGGCACGCTGGGCGACGGCAGTTTTGTGCTTCAGGGCATCGGCGGCTCCTACCTCTATCTGACACCCGACACGGATCAGCTCTATGCCGACTGGTTCGCTGTGCCGGGAGCGGAGGCGGCCGAGCGCGAGAACAGCGTCGGGCTCGACCTGCTCGACCACCTCACCCACAATGTGCATCGCGGTCAGATGCGCGTGTGGTCGGACTTCTATTCGCGCATTTTCGGCTTCGAGGAGCAGAAGTATTTCGACATCAAGGGGCAGGCCACCGGCCTCTTTTCTCAGGCCATGATCGCCCCGGACAAGGCCATCCGCATCCCGCTCAACGAGTCGCAGGACGACAAGAGCCAGATCGAGGAATATCTCAGAGAATACAAGGGCGAAGGCATTCAGCATCTGGCGCTGACCACCGACGACATCTACACGACGGTGGAAAAGCTGCGGGCGCGCGGGGTGCGGCTTCAGGACACGATCGAGACCTATTACGAACTGGTGGACAAGCGCGTCCCAAACCACGGCGAAGACCTTGAGCGGCTGCGTCGCAACCGCATCCTGATCGACGGCAATGTCGGCAAAGAGGGCATCCTGCTACAAATTTTCACCGAAAACCTGTTCGGGCCGATCTTCTTCGAGATCATCCAGCGCAAGGGCAATGAAGGCTTCGGCAACGGCAATTTCCAGGCCCTGTTCGAGTCGATTGAACTTGATCAGATCCGCCGCGGCGTCATCTCGGTCGATGCGTGATGCGCCCGTATCTCAGCGGATTTGGCAATCATTTCGCCACCGAGGCCGTGCCCGGTGCCCTGCCCGTGGGCCAGAACGCGCCGCAGGCCGTGCCGTTCGGCCTCTATGCCGAGCAGTTTTCGGGTACGGCCTTCACCGCCCCGCGCAGTGAAAACCGCCGCACGTGGTTTTATCGTCTGCGGCCATCGGCGCAGCACGCGGCCTTTGTGCCGTTGGAAGCCCCTGGCTGGCGCACGGACGGGCCGCCGCCCTCGCCCAACCGCCTGCGCTGGTCGCCGCTGACGACGCCACAAGGCGCGGTCGATTTTATCGACGGGATGACGGCCTATGCCGCCAATGGCGATGTGGCGACCCAGACCGGCGTGACGGTTTATCTTTATGCCGCCACGGCCAGCATGACCCGGCGTGCCTTTTTCAATGCCGATGGCGAATGGCTGATCGTACCGGAGGAAGGGGCTCTGAAAATCATCACCGAATGCGGGGTGATCGAGGCGGCACCGCTCAGCGTCGTCGTGATCCCGCGCGGGCTGAAATTCCGCGTCGAACTGCCGGAAGGGCCTGCACGCGGCTATATCTGCGAAAACCACGGCGCGGTCTTCCGCCTGCCCGATCTGGGGCCCATCGGGGCGAACGGGCTGGCCAATCCGCGCGATTTCGAAGCCCCGGTGGCGGCCTTTGAAGACGAAGACGCGCCGCATCAACTGATCCAGAAGTTTCAGGGGCGGTTGTGGACCACGACGCTCAACCATTCGCCGTTCGATGTGGTGGCCTGGCACGGCAACCTCTGTCCGTACCGCTACGATCTGCGACGCTTCAACACGATCAATACGGTCAGTTTCGACCACCCCGACCCGTCGATCTTCACCGTCCTGACCGCGCCTTCCGACACGCCCGGCACGGCCAATTGCGACTTTGTGATCTTCCCGCCGCGCTGGATGGTGGCCGAACACACCTTCCGCCCGCCGTGGTTCCACCGCAATATCATGAGCGAATTCATGGGCCTGATCGAAGGCGTCTATGACGCCAAGGCCGAAGGCTTCGCCCCCGGTGGCGCGTCCTTGCACAATTGCCTGAACGCCCACGGCCCGGATCGCGCCAGCTATGACGCGGGGGTATCGGCGGACCTGAAACCCCATAAGTACGAAGGCACCATGGCCTTCATGTTTGAAACGCGCTTTGTGCTGCGCCCCACCACTCAGGCCCTCGCCCTGTCGGGTCTGCAAGGCGATTATGACGCCGGCTGGGGCGGCTTTGAAAAGGCCCGACTGCCATGATCGACTTTACCCACGACCCTGAGCGTAAAAGCTGGCTGCCTGACGCCAACGGCCACGCCGATTTTCCGATCCAGAACCTGCCGCTGGGCGTGTTTGCGCCGGACGGGTCCGACGAGCGCCGCCTGGGGACCGCCATTGGTGATCATATTCTCGACCTGCGCGGCCTCTTTGAAGCGGGACTGATCGAGGGTGACGCGGCGGCGCTCGGCGCGCGCACGCTCAATGGCCTGTTTGCCCGCTCGGCCTCTGAGCGCCGCGCCCTGCGTCAGCGCCTTTCGACCCTGCTCAGCGATCCGGGGCATCAGGCGGCGGTGTCACCGCACCTCTATGCGGCGCAGACCTGCACCCTGTATCTCCCCGCCGAGATCGGCGACTATACGGACTTCTATGTCGGCATCCACCACGCCACCGCGGTGGGAAAGCTGTTCAGGCCCGACAACCCCCTGTTGCCCAATTACAAGCACGTCCCCATCGGCTATCACGGCCGCGCCTCTTCGGTGCGCGTGTCGGGTGAGCCGGTGACGCGCCCTTTGGGGCAGATCAAGGCCCCGGACGCCGAGACCCCACGCTTTGCGCCCACGCAGCGCCTCGATTACGAGTTGGAGCTGGGCGTCTTTATCAGCGGCGAAAACCCGCTGGGTCAGCCAGTCCCGATAGCCGAGGCATCTGAGCGTATCGCCGGGTTTTGCCTGCTCAACGACTGGTCGGCGCGCGACGTGCAGGCGTGGGAGTATCAGCCTCTGGGGCCGTTTCTGGCCAAGAATTTCCACACCACGATTTCGCCCTGGGTGATCACGGCGGAGGCGCTGGCCCCCTTCCGTACCGCGCCCTTGCCTCGCGCCAGCGATGATCCCGCCCCCTTGTCCTATCTGATCGAAGCCGCGGATCAGGCACAGGGCGGCTATCGCATCCGTCTGGGGGCCCGCTTGCGCACGCCGGGCCTGAGCGCAGCGGTCGAACTGGCGCAATCGCGCGCCGAAGAGGCCATGTACTGGACGGTGGCGCAGATCATCGCCCACCACGCCAGCGGCGGCTGCAATCTGCGCTCCGGCGACCTGTTGGGCACCGGCACCCTGTCCGGACCGCAGCCTCAGGAGGCAGGCAGCCTGCTGGAACTGACCGAAGGGGGCAAGAGGCCCCTCACCCTGCCGTCGGGCGAAACGCGCCGTTTCCTCGAAGACGGCGACGAGCTGAGCCTGTTTGCCCGCGCCGAGGCCGAGGGGTTTGTCTCCATCGGCTTTGGTCCCTGCACGGCGCGCATTCTTCCAGCGGTCGCGCCATGACCGCCACCCTACCCCGCCTGACGCAAGTGCGCCCCGGTATTGCGCTGGGGCCGCTTGAGCGCATAGCCGACGGCACCGCGCGCAACTATGTGCTTCAGGTGGGCGAGGCGCGCTTCCACGGCTTTGTCGTGCGGCGGGGTCAGACGGTGCACGGCTATGTCGATGCCTGCCCGCACGCCGGTTTGCCGCTGTGCCAGACGCTGGACGATTATCTGACGCCCGATGGCGGCCTGATCCGCTGTCAGTGGCACGGCGCGCTGTTCGACATTGCGAACGGTGTGTGCGTCGGCGGCCCCTGCCCCGGCGCGTCCCTCACCCCTTGGCCGGTCGCCGTGCGCGACGGGCAGATTTTTACCGCCTGAAATCTTGGCTATCTGAACTGGACTTCGATGTGACCGCGACCCTTACCGCCTCCCCGCTCTTCGCCGCCCTGAAGGATCAACCGTCCGACAGCCTGCTGGAGCTGATCCAGTTGCACCGGGCCGACCCGCGCGCCGACAAGATCGACCTTGGCGTCGGCGTCTATAAGGACGAACAGGGTAATACCCCGGTCATGGCCGCCGTCAAACAGGCCGAAACTGCCCTGCTGCACAGCCAGACCTCCAAGAGCTATCTGGGGACGGCCGGCGATATGGGCTTTGTCGAGGCGCTGATCCCAGTGGTGTTCGGTGAGGCACGGCGCGGCGATACGGCGCTGAGTGGCGTGCAGACGCCCGGTGGCACCGGGGCGCTGCGGCTGGCGGCGGAACTGCTCAACCGCGCCCGGCCCGGCGCGACGGTGTGGGTGGGGACGCCCACCTGGATCAACCACTTCCCGCTGCTGGAAGACGCCGGGCTGACGATCCGCGAATACCGCTCTTTCGACCGCGACACGCAGTCGGTGATCTTCGGTGGTTTACGCAAGGCGCTGGAAAGCGCTGCCCCCGGCGATATCGTCCTGCTGCACGCCTGCTGTCACAACCCGACCGGGGCCGATCTCAGCCCTGAGCAGTGGCGTGAAGTGACCAGCCTGTGCGCCGAACGCGGCCTGCTGCCGCTGATCGACCTCGCCTATCAGGGATTGGGGCAGGGCCTTGAAGCCGATGCCGCTCCGATGCGCGATCTGCTGAAACAGGTGCCCGAAGCCCTGATCGCCTATTCGTGCAACAAGAATTTCGCCCTTTACCGGGATCGCGTCGGCGCCCTCTTCTATCAGTGCCGCGATGAGGCCCGGCGTGAGCGGCTGCGCGGCAATCTGATCAACCTCGCGCGCACCCTGTGGTCCATGCCGCCCGATCACGGCGCGGCTGTGGTGCGGCTGATCCTCAGCGACGCGGCGCTTACGAAAATGTGGTCCGATGAACTGGACGCCATGCGTCTGCGCGTTCACAGCCTGCGCGCGGCGCTGGCGACGGCGCATCCGGGTCTGGGCTTTCTGACGCGGCAAAACGGCCTGTTTTCGACCCTGCCGCTCAGCCCGGAAGAGGTGCTGAGCCTGCGCACCCAGCACGGCATCTACATGGCGGCGTCAGGACGGGTCAATCTGGCCGGGCTGGCCACCGCGCAGGTGCCGGTTCTGGCGGCGGCCCTGAAGCCCTATATCTAAGGCTGTTCGCCCAGATCGAAGATGCGAGTCATGGGCACCCACTTTTCGCCCGGTTGCGCCTTGGGCAGGGGTTTCTGGAACTCCCACATCAGGCGCTCCCACGCTTGTACGTCTTCCGAAGCCGCATCGGCAGCGGCCTTGGCGTCCGGCGCGAAGGTGTCGCCGACCTCCATGATCATGAACATACGGTCGTGCGCCTGCCAGATTTCCAGTGCCTGAATATCAGCCTCGCGCAGGCTGCGGATGATGGGGCCCGGCACCTGACCGGGCTCGTGCCAGGCCTTGTAACGGGTGATCAGGTCGGCATCATCGTGAAGATCGAGGGCAAAGCAGAAACGGCGGGGCATGGGGTATTCCTCTCACTTTTTGACTGTTTAACCCGTCGCGGCGGATTCGTCACTGGCGGTGGGGCGTCGCGCCCCTTAAAGATGGTATTTTCCGAAGCCGTGAACGAATCTGATGTCCTGGTACGCCCGCCGCGAAAACTGGTCCGCCAAAGCCGATGACGCCCGCGATGCCGGGGATATCGACTATGCCCGCATCATCCATTCCGCCTCCTTTCGCCGCCTTCAGGGCAAGACGCAGATCCTCAATCTGGGGGACAGCGACTTTTACCGCACGCGCCTGACCCATTCGCTGGAGGTGGCTCAAATTTGCGGCAGCCTTAACAAGCAGCTCAAGACCCATCATTCTGAGCATCGCGCCGCCGCCCACCTGCCCGACCGCGCCCTGATTCAGGCCATCGGCTGTACCCACGACCTGGGCCATCCGCCCTTCGGCCACGGCGGCGAAGTGGCGCTGCACTATTGTATGCGCGAACACGGCGGGTTTGAGGGCAATGGCCAGACCCTGCGTATCCTGTCGCGGCTTGAGACCTTCTCCAGAAGCGCCGGGGCCAATCTGACGCGGCGGACGCTGCTGGGCGTGCTGAAATACCCGGTCGCTCTGTCGAAGGCGGCCCAACCGGCGCGCAAGCCCGCTTTGATGAAGGGGCCGACCACGATCGACATTATCGACTGTCGCGCCTCAAAGCCGCCCAAGGGCTATCTCGACAGCGAGGCGGATGTGGTGGACTGGGTGCTGGACCTGTTGTCCGACGACGACCGGGCGCGGTTTCAGGCGCTGGACACCCAACCCGACAGCCACCACGCCACGCGGCACAAATCGCTCGATTGCAGCCTGATGGACGTGGCCGATGACATTGCCTATGGCGTGCACGACCTCGAAGACGCCATTGCGCTCACTCTGGTCAGCGAAAGCGCCTTTCGTCGCGCGGTGCCCGAAAGTGCCTGCACCTCGTTTCTTGATGCGCTCAAGGCCCGCTATCCCCACGAAAGCGGCAACAATGTCTATGAGGGCATGGTCAGCGCCCTTTTCGGCGGTTCGGGGTCGCGCAAGCACTATGTCAACCGGCTGGTCGGGCATTTCATCACCCATGCGCGTTTTGCCGAAGACGATGCCTTTGCCGAGCCGCTGTTGCGCTATCGCGTCGAACTGCCCGACGGCCCGGCGCGGTTTCTCAAAGCGCTCAAAGGGTTTGTGTTTGACGAGGTGATCCGTTCCCCCAGCGTACAGCATCTGGAGTTCAAGGGGCAGGCCATGGTGGTGGCGGTGTTTGAGGCCCTGCAATCGGACCCCAAACGCCTGTTGCCGCGCGATCAGTACGCCCGCTACGCCGCCGCCTCGGACGATCCGCGCGTCATCTGCGATTACGTGTCGGGCATGACCGACAACTATCTGCTGCGCACCTATGAGCGGCTGTTCGCGCCGCGCATGGGCTCAGTGTTCGATAAGTTGTAAGCCACCCCGATCAGGGCTTGAGGTCGTAAGGCGTGGTGATGGTCAGGATCAGGACCAGAGCCACCGGCTTGCCCGCAACGCTGACCTGACGCATCCCGCAAAGCCAAGTCTGAACGATTGACGCAATTTGTCTGATATATTAGCTTGTCCGCAACGGGCGGCGAAACGGCAACAGCGGTTTTCGTACAAAAAGCCTGCAAAGATCAGGGACTGACGCACATACGAAGGCTCGCGCTAACCTCGCGACCTTGCGGCTTTTCCTTCGTCTCCCGTTAGAGCGATGTGCGGAAACGAAGTTCGGCGAAGCCAAAAGTGTAAGCGGTTTTCCGCAAAAACATCGCGACAAAACAAAAATCTAGAGCGAAATGGCGATTCCACTGAAAGTCATTTCGCTCTAGCGAGTTCCGGCGACCCTGCCATTTCATTCTGACGACTGCCGCCGCCCGATCGGTGAGCCGGTCACCCTGACTTTGCGTTCGAAAGGTTTTCCATGACTCCTGCATTTCATCGCCTGGCCAGACACGCCGCCCCCATGGCGCTGGCTCTGAGCCTCGCCCTGACCGCCGCCGCGCACGCCGAGACTGTGGCCGACCCTTTGGCCGCAACGGGGAAGTGGAGCGCCTATAGCGAAGGCCGCGCCGCAACCCCGCCGATGGGCTGGAGTTCGTGGAACGCCTTTGGCACCGACCTGACCGAGGCGCGGGTACTCGATTCCGCGCGCATCATCGTCGAGAGCGGTCTGGCGGCCAAGGGCTACCGCTACATCAATATCGACGACGGCTGGTGGCTCAAGCGGCGTCAGTCGGACGGTCGTATGCAGATACGCACCAAACTCTTCCCGTCGGCGGCCGTCGGCGGCCCGGAGGAGACGAGCTTTCGCCCCTTCACCGACCGTATTCATCAGATGGGGCTGAAAGCGGGCATCTATTCCGATCTGGGGCGCAATGCCTGCTCGCAGGCCTATGGCGGGCCCAAAACCCCCAACCTGCCCGAAGGCACGGTACAGGAGCGTGAAGTCGGGCTTTACGGCCATATCGAACAGGACATACCCCTCTATTTTAAGGAATGGGGCTTCGACTTCATCAAGGTCGATGGCTGCGGCGTGCGCGCCTTTGGCGCCGACTCCGAGCGCGTCAAGGCCGGCACCTATCGCGAGTTGCCGCCGCTGATTGATTTCCAATCCATCAGCCGCACCAATATTCCGGCGGTCAAGGCGCTATATAAGCAAATCGGGGCCAGCCTGAAGGCCAGCAATCCGGACGGCGATTACGTCTTTTCGCTGTGCGCGTGGGGCTCCGCCGATGTGCGCGCCTGGGGCAAGGATGTCGGCAACCTGTCGCGCACCAGCGACGACCTGACCCCCTCGTGGTCACGGATGCTGAGCAATTTCGACTCGGCAGCCACCCGCGCCCTCTATGCCCATCCGGGAAGCTGGAACGACCCCGACATGCTGTTTATCGGGCATGGCGAGTTCGACGCGCAGCACCTCGTGCAAGCCCGTTCACACTTCGCCCTATGGGCCATGATCAATGCGCCGTTGCTGATTGGTTACGACCTGAAACAGGCCACCCCGGAACTGATGCAGATTTTCGGCAATGAGGCCCTCATCGCGCTTAATCAGGATGCCGGCGGCCATCAGGCCGTCCTCGCTTACGACAGCGACGATATACAGATCCTGATCAAGACCGTCGGCGCGGACCCGACGCGCAAGGCCGTGGCCCTGTTCAACCGCACGGCAGAGGGCAAGGAGGTCATCCTGACCGCCGAGCATCTGAAATATCTGGCCAACCAACCGGTTACGCTGCGCGATCTGTGGACACAGGCCGATCAGACGCCGTTCACGGGCGAAGCTAAGTTCCACCTCGAACCGCACCAAACCCTGATCTTTATGGCCAGCGGCACACCCGTGCTGAACAACGGCCAATACCTTTCCGACCTGCCGGGCCGCGTGAATCCGGCCGTCGATGGCGTCGTGGTGCCGCAGGCCGATCCCTTCATCTATCGCATGAAGAATCCGTGGAGCGGCACGCGCGGGCGCGGCGACATCCCCGCCTATACCGGCTGGGGCGGCGCGCAGGCCGATGCCTCTCCCTATGGCCGCCCGCTTCAGATTGGTGGAAAGCCCTTCCGCAGCGGTATCGGCATCCTGGCCAATTCGCGGCTGGAGGTACGGGTGCAGCCAACAGAACGCCGCTTTGAAGCGAAGGTCGGGGTGGACGATTCCACGCTCAATACCACAGAGGCCGTGACCTTTGCCGTCTATGGCGATGGCAAGCTGCTCACCAAGTCCCAACCCCTGCGCTTCGGGCAGGCCCCGCAGGCGCTTGCCGCCGATCTCAAAGGTGTGCGTCTGGTCGAACTGGTGGCCACCAGCGCCGGCAAAAACGCCCATCCCGTGGCGGTGACCTGGGGCGACGCGGCCCTGCTGAAATAGAACATCCATCTATCAAAAACGCACAGGCCGGGGGCAATCGCCTCCGGCCTTCTTTTTTATGATACCGCTATCAAATATTCTGTGTCATTCTCATCCTGTGGAGGCAAGCGCGTCCTGTCTTCAACAAAAACAAAAAGATATACCGGGAGTGAACATGAATATCTCTGCACAGCTCAGCAGGCGCGGCCTGCTGATGGGGGTAGCCGGTGCGTCGGCACTGGCCAGTTGTGGTGGTGGCGGCGGTGGCGGCGGCTCTTCACCCGTATCGTCTGGCTCAGCCGCCTCCAGTTCCAGCACCGCCTCCGCCAGCGGCCCGACCCTGCCCGACCCGGCCACGGCGCCCGCGCTCAAGACCCATTTCAACGGCAAGTTTCTGGTCGGCATGACGGCGGAACCTAACGAAATCAACAATGCGATTTCGCAGCCCGTGCTCAAAACGCACGCCAATTCGATGACCGCCGAAAATTGCATGAAGCCGCACGCCATCGGCACCAGCGCCGGGGTCTATAACTACACCCTCGCCGATCAGGTCATCGCCTTTGCCAGCGCCAACAATATCGCCGTGCGTGGCCATACCCTGCTGTGGCATCAGTCGGCACCGGACTGGTTCTTTGCGGGCGACAGCACCAGCGCCACCTATAAGGCGACGGTGCAGGCGCGGCTTGAGCGCTATATCACCGACGTGGTGACCTATTTCAAAGGCAAGGTCTATGCCTGGGACGTTGTCAACGAACCGACCAGCGACTCGGCCGGCAGTCCCTATCGCAACAGCCGCTGGTATCAGGTGCTGGGGGCCGACTATATCGAAATCGCCTTGCGCGCCGCCCGCGCCGCCGACCCGACGGTCAAGCTGTTTATCAACGACTACAGCACCGAAAACACAGACAAGCTGGCGCGCCTGATGAGCCTTGTGGACACGCTGCTGACGCGCGGCGTACCGCTCGATGGCATAGGCCATCAGTTGCACATCACCACGACCTGGCCGCCTGTGGCCAATGTCCGCGCCGCGTTTCAGGCCGCTGAAACCCGCGGTCTGATCAACCACGTCACCGAACTGGATGTATCGCTCTACGGTTCAGACCCCGGCAGTTGCTTCGGCACGCCAGCGACGGGCTGCGCCCCCAGCCTCACCGAAGGCACGGCGGCCTATTGGGACAGCATCCGCGCGCAGGCGCTTCAGTACCGGGCCATGTACGACCTGTTTGCCAGCCAGCCGAGCGTCAAGTCCGTCACCACCTGGGGCGTGGCCGACAACCATACTTGGCTGAGTTCGTTCCCGGTGAACCGGCTGAACCATCCGCTGCTTTTCGACACAACGGGTAAACCCAAATCGGCCTTCTGGGCAGTGGTGAACCCGACCTTTGTGCCGTAGCTCATCAGCGTCCAGACACACAAAAGGGCGGGATTGCGCCCGCCCTTTTGCCTTTGACTGTAAGACCGCTTACGCGCCCTTTTTCAGGCGGCTGTGCCACTTGCCGTAGGAGAAATAGACGACCAGACCAATCGCCATCCAGATCAGGGTAAAGAGCTGGCTCTGGATCGGCAGGCTGTAGAAGATGAAGGCGCAGCCCGCGATCGCCGCAAGGCCGACCAGCAGGTAGGCCGGGGTTTTGAAGGTGCGCGGCAGGTCGGGGAAGCGGCGGCGCAGGATGATCATCGACAGGGCCACGGCGATAAAGGCGATCAGAGTCCCGGCGTTCGACAGGGCAGCGATCTCTTTCAGCGGCACAAAACCGGCGAAAATGGCCACGAAGATGCCGGTGATCAGGGTGATCAGGGCCGGTGAACCCTTCTTGTTGACCTTGGCCACCGCCTGCGGCAGCAGGCCGTCGCGCGCCATGACGAAGAAGATGCGGCTCTGGCCGTACATCATGACCAGAATGACCGACGGCAGGGCGACGATGGCGGCCAGACCCACGAGACCGGCCACCACCGGATAGCCTATTTCGCGCAGGATATGCGGCAGCGGCTCGGCGCTGTTGGCGATTTCCTGAAATGGCGCGACGCCGACGGCCACACCGGCGACCAGCATATAGATTAGGGTGGAAACGGCCATGGAGCCCAGAATGCCGATGGTCAGGTCGCGGCCTGGCTTCTTGGCCTCTTCGGCCGAGGTCGAAACCGCATCAAAGCCGAAGAAGGCGAAAAAGACGATGGCGGCCGCGGCCATGATGCCGACCTTTTCGCCGCCGATCTGCTGACCAATAAAGCCATAGGGAGCGAACGGATCGTAATTCCCGGCCTGAATGGCGGGCAGGCCCAGGACGATAAAGGCCCCCAGAGCGACAATCTTGATGATCACCAGCAGGATATTCAGCGTGGCGCTTTCACGCGCGCCGATCATCAAAAGACCCATTACCGCCAGCGACACCAGCACCGCCGGCAGGTTGACGAGGCCGCCCGCGTGCGGCGCATTGAGCAGGAAGGCCGGCAATTGCAGGCCCATCCCCTCATTCAGCCAGCCGACAAGGTGTGCCGACCAGCCGACCGCCACGCTGGAACAGGCCAGCGAATATTCGAGGATCAGCGCCCAGCCGACGACCCAGCCCGCTACCTCACCGATGGCCGAATAGGTATAGGTATAGGCCGAACCCGCAGCGGGAATCAGGGTGGACATTTCGGTGTAGCACAGGGCGGCGCAGGCGCAGACCAGACCGCACAGAGCAAAGGAGACCAGCACCCCCGGCCCGGCCAGCCCCGCCCCCACGCCGGTCAGCGTGTAGATGCCGGTGCCGATAATGCCGCCGATACCCAGCGCCATCAGATGCGGCCAACTCAGCGTCTTGGCCAGCGCCTTGCCGTCTTCTTCCGCCCGATGCAGCGGTTTTAGCGGTCCAAACAGTCCCATGAAAAGTCCCTTAAACAAGACGCCGCAGCGTCGATCCCCGTTTCGTATACGATTTGTGTCGCTTTTACTGCGGCTGTCAACCGTCCAGTTGACAGCCGCGCCACTCGTATCAAACGCAACTTTTACGCCTTGCGCAAGCGGGCTTGAATGCGCAAAGCGCCGCCCTGTGGCCGGATGACCACATCTTCGCCCTCAACGACCGCTTTTTTGCCGTTCACCGTGACCGAGGCCAGTCGCATCTCTTTCGGCACCCGCAGGCGCAGACGCACCTCTGAGGGACGGCTCTCCCCGCTAAACCGTATCTCGCCCGTGAGCGTGAGCCCCTGTCTTTGCAGGTGCAAATCGACCGGCCCCCAGCGCGTCGGCGCGCCGGTAATGGCGATGGGCTGTTCGGACGCAAACCATTGTCGGGGTACGGCGCGACCCAGCCACAGGGTGTCTGCGTCCGACGCCTCAAACACCAGCGCCCAGCGCACCAGCTTGGGTATGGTCAGTTGCGCCGGGATGCAGAACAGCGGCAGGCCGCCGGTAATCCCCGTAACCTCCCCCGCCACCCAGGTGCCCGGCGTGTGCGAATGGTAGCGGTGCGAATGCAGGAACAGCAGGTATTCCTCGATGCGGTCCGAGCGCAGCAACTGCTGGGCATAGCCGTAGGAGATAAAGCCAAGCTGATCGCGGCTGTCGTCGCTGGGCGGGCCGAAATTGGCCAGTACGCCGATGGCCGTCCCGCCATGCCCGCGCACGGCGTTGATGACCGTCTGCGCCAGATCGTCGGGCAGGACGTCGGCGTGCAGAAGTTCGGCATAGGCGCGGTGCGCCCAACCCTGTTCGTTGCCGGTCTGGGTGCGAGCGGATTCGATCATGGCCTGACGATGGGTCCGTGTGGCCCCCGGCAGGATGGCCACATAGGGCGGTGTCAGGTCGTGGCGGATATGGGCGCGCAAGGTCTTGATCAGTTGCGCCTGAAGCGTGTCGGCGCGCCTCTTCCAGTCGGCGGCCAGCCCTGCCTTATCAGGCGCAATAACGGCCCACACCGCCGCAATATCACGCCAGCCGCGCACGGTGAAGGCCGAGTTGTTCCAGTAGGGTTTCCACCACACCGAGGGGTCCGGATGCAGGCAGGCGTCGGACTCGCTCCAGCCGTCGAGCAGGCCGAATCCGGCGTCCCCGGCGGGCTTTTTCAGCGCCACGTCGTGCAGTTCGGTGAGGATGGCCGCCGTGTTTTCGATCTTGCCCGCAAAGCGTTTCAGCGTCGCCGTATCGCCCGTATAGCGCAGATAGCGCGCCAGCAGGCTAAGGGTCAGGCCGAACTGCGCCACCTCCGGCCCGCGCATATTGATCTGTCCGTCGGCGAAGACGAAGTCCTCGAAATAGTTGATCAGGACGGCCCTGGCCTGATCAAAGCGCCCCCACTCCAGATTGGCGTAGAGCGATGAGGTGAAGGTGTCCTGAAACCCGTCATATTCCGGGCCGAAATAGTCGCGATCGACCACGCCATATTTGGGATAGACGCCTTGCGGGCGCACCATCAGCTCCTTGGCAAAGGCGTGGCTGACCATGTCCGACAGGGCGGCATCAGGAATGTTGAGCTTCGCCTGATCCTTGAGCCGCGCCTGCCAGTCACCGGCAAAGGTCAGAAGCCCCTCATAAAAGGCCTCGGCGGTCGGTTCGACGCGGCGTGGCGGGAACGGGGCGTAGGAATGGCCAAACGCCGTCTTTACGGGCTTGCCGTCGTCGTACTGGATGGTGCGGTGCCAGGTCTGCACCACCAGCTTGTCGGTCGCCGTCACATCAGCAAAGACCAGCAGGTCATAGTACCGCGTCGGCGAAATTTCGATGATCTTGTGAACGGCGGGCAGCCAGCCGCCCAGCAGCCCCTCCCAGCGGCGTTTGACATTGTCGTCACCGCTCAGCTCAGGAAACACGTGTTCGGGGCGAAAGGTGCGCGTGCGTCCGTTGGGAAAGACGGGCATGGTATCGCCCTGCTGCGTCGTGCCGACAAAGGTCGTCCACGGCATCCGCCACCACAGCGACTCACGGGTAAAATTCCAGCCGGCAGGCGGGGCCGCGCGGCGCACCTCATCCGGGTCCGGGTCGTTGCCGTGGGCCAGCAGTTTGTCAGCCAGCAGGTCGGCATCGGCCTGGCAGATGTCTTTCAGCGCCAGCCCCAGATAGGCGGGCGTGATGTCGTCGAACACCGCCTCCGGGCGTTTTGACAGGGAAAAGGCGCCCTTGTCCGAGGTGAAGACAATCGGTCCGTCGCGGCGCGTCTGATCCTCATAGACCCTCCATTGCGTACCGTGCGCGGTAAACTGTGCCAGTGGGGTCAGGCCGTCGGTTCGCACCGCGCTCGAAGCGTCCAGTACGGGCAACAGAGGCGCAGCCGAAGCCGAAGCCGCCGTAAGGCCTGCCGTTCCCGCGAGCGATCCCTGTAAGAAGGCACGACGGTGGAATCCGGGGGTCATGGGTCACCTCACTGACAAAAAAAATGGCGGCAAACCGTCACGCAATCGGGTTTGCCGCCCAGGGGGGATAGTCACGGCGGCAGGGAGGAAGACCGCCGGAAGGGAGGAGAATGAAAGAGTAAAAAGCGTTGCCGGGGCCGCGCAACCGCAGCCCCGGCAAGCCGTCATCAGAACTTCGCCGAGATACCGACGAACAGCATACGACCCAGAGGATCATAGGTGCTGGGGAAGGTATTGCCATTGCCGTTTTCGACCAGCAATCCGCTCATAACAGCCGGCGGGTCCTTGTCGAACAGGTTGTTGATACCGGCGCGCAGCACCAGTCCGCGCGGCAGATCCTTGGTCACGGCCAGATCGAAATAGTCGTAATTACCGATCCTGGCATTGATCGTCGATTTGGTGCCCGTCAGGTACTGGTCATCCGTATTGGTGGCGAGATCCGTGCCGCCGAAGTGACGCCAGTTAAGCGAGACGCTGGTCGGGACATAGACGCGGTCCGCCCCCGGCACCGTCCAGGTCGCACGCAAATTGTGACGCCATTTCGGAGACGGTTGACCGCAGGTCCCGCCATAAAGGCCCTTACAGTCATAAGACCCCAGACCCGGCAGCACTTCGGTTTCCAGCGAGTCGAGCAGGGTGCCGACAAAACCAAAATTCACATCGCCATAACCGGTCGCCAGACGATAGTTGGCCGTAAAGTCGATCCCCTTGGTTTCCAGATAGCCTGTGTTGACATTGGTTGAGGTGACGTAACCGCCCTTGGTATCCGAGCCATAGAGCGCTCCGGTGCGGGGATCGCGATGGATCAGGCCGCAGTAGAAGGCGCTGCCAGTGGCGATACACTGGGAGACCGCTGTCTGGGCGGGAACCGAACCGATGTAGTCTTCGATACGGATCTTGTAGTAGTCAACGCTGAGGACAAGGCTGGGGATAGCGCGCGGCGTCAGGACAAAGCCGAAGGTGGTCGTCTTGGCTTTTTCCGGGCTCAGATCGGGATTGCCGCCGCCCAGCGCCGTACCCACGTCGGCAGGCGTATCAGGGATAGTGCTGGGCTTTATAGATGTTCCATACTGCGCCGCCGTCACACCCGTGCGCTGACATTGTTCAAGGCTGGCGACACGGTTGTTTTCCGAACACGGATCAATCAGAGCGACATTGCCAACACCCTGTGCGGCAAACAGTTCGGTGATATTGGCCGCGCGCATGGCCTGATTATAGCTGGCGCGCAGCAGAACGTCCTGCGTAGGGGCGTAGCGGACTTCGAACTTTGAGGTCTCGGTCTTCTTTTCCGCACCGATCGAGGTGGACGAAGAGGTGTTATAGGTCGATCTGCGGTATCCTAATGCCAGATTCAGCGAGTGGATAAGCGGCTTGTCCGCCACGACCGGCACATCGAATTCCGTAAACCACTCGTCTACGGACACCTTGCCATCGGCATTGGACGCATAGGAAAGCTGGGAGGCATCCAGCTTTACATCCAGCGTTTCCGTGCGGTGTTCCAGTCCGGCAACCACCGCCACACCCTCACTGGCCCAGGGCGATTTCACGCCATACTGCCCCAGATCACCGCTGACGAAGGCGTTATAGACGTCAATCGCCTGTTCATTACGGGTAAAGGTCGGTGCATAGATGAAGGCGTAGCCTTCCGCCGACGGCCCCTTGGCGCTGAACACATCAATGGGCTTACAGTTATTGGAAGTGTCCTTACAAACGACCTGACCATTGACCAGCACCGCCTGAAGCGCCTGCGCCGCCTTGTCCTGATTGATGTCGTTCTGATAGTTGAACTGGCCAACGGTAATGGCGTGCATATAGTTGGCATCGTAGCGCCAGCCGTCGATAATTTCGCCCTTCAGCCCTGCGGTAAAGCGATAGTTGGTGTGGCGCATATCGTTGCGGCGCGGTTCGCCCGTGGCGGCGCGGAAGGACACCCAGCTTTGAACCACCGTGCTGCTGCCGGCTGCCGTGCCGCAAAGCATGGAGGCCTGCGAAGCGCTCAGGAAGGGGTTGTTACAATTGATATCAAACGCACGACCCGACCAGATGGCCGAAGGCGCGACCTGACTGACGGAACGGTCGTCCATGAACATGAAGCTGCCATAGGCTTCGGCATGAGGATTAAAGGTGTAGTTGACAAAACCACCCGCCTGATAGCGTTCCGAATTGCGCAGCGTAAAGTTATCCGGAGCATAGTTGTAAGCGAAGGTGGAATCGTTCTTCACCCACGTCTTCGAGCCATCCTTGGCATTGGCCCAGTTCTGGTTCTGATTCACCCCTGCCAGCGCGTCCAGAGGACGGAACCAGCCATAGGCGTGATTGCCCGAACCGCCACAGGCAAATGACGAGCCCGTATCATCGGCAAAGTTCAGGGCACAGTTCGAATAGTCGCGTGCATCCTGACGCACCGCTTCCATTTTGCGGTAGCCAAAATAACCAAGAATATTGCCCTTGCCTTCGTTGATGCGTCCACCGGCCGCGACATTAAAGTCGTACTTTTCACCGTCCCAGACGTTTTTGTCGGCCAGCTTGAAGCCCCTGGCCGACTGAATGCCACGCAGATAATCGTTATCGTTCTTGTGGTTATAGATGCTATACTGGGCATCGACGATAACGCCGTCCAGACGCTTCTTCATGATGAAGTTGACGACGCCGGACATGGCGTCCGAACCATAAACCGAAGAGGCCCCGCCGGTCAGCACGTCGGTGCGTTCGACCAAAACCGATGGTACAAAGTTGAGATCGACGCCCAGAGACGGCAGGAAGCGCTGCCCATCAATCAGAACCAGAGCGCGATTGCCACCAAGGCTGCGCAGGTTGACGCCCGCTGTGCCGTCAGAGCCATTCGACTGGTTTTCATTGGCCGCCGCTTCGATCTGCGGCAGCTTGGCGAGATAGCTGTCCACGCCCGTCGCGCCCTGAAGCTTCACTTCAACCGCATCGACCGTGGTGATCGGCGACGCGCTCTTGAGGTTCGGACGGCGGATGCGGGTGCCGGTGACCACGACCTCTTCGACGGCCTCACTGGCACCGTCCGCCTGCGCCATGGCGGGGGCGGCCATCCAGCCGGTGAAGATGGCGGAGGCCGCCACACTACTCATGATCAATGCCCGAGTCGTATGCTTGTTCATCTTAATCCCCTTGAGTGTGCGGAGAGGACGGGTTCCATTACCCCTCCGAAACATTTCTGACATAATCTAGCTAAACACCGTTCCGCGGGGTGGTCAAATATATTTTATACGATTTGGTCACATAAAGTATACGGTGGACACAGTGCGGCTTTTTTGCCAGCCTTTTGAGCCGCCTTGCAGGAAACCCTATGTGTGAACCGCCTACCCCCCTGCCCGTTTATAACCGCCCGGATCGCGCCACGTTTGAACAGCTTATCCGCCCGGCGCGTCACCCCGCCGTCCTGAAAGGTGTCGTGGCGGACTGGCCTGCCGTCCACTACGGCCTGACGTCGGATAAGGCGCTGGCCGACTATCTGCTCAGTCACGACAGCGGGGCCCCCGCCGGGGTCTATGTCGCACCGCCACAGGCCAGGGGGACCTTTTTCTACGGCTTTGACACCCATGTCACCAATTTCAGCCACGGTCCGGCGACGGTGGCTGAGGTGCTGGAACGGTTGCTGGGCGAACGCGAAAAAGCCGACCCGCTGGCCATCAGCCTGCAATCGACACCCATCGTGTCGCAAATGCCGAGCTTTGGCGCCGAGAACCGGCTTGACCTGCTGCCCGATGTCGCCCCGCGCATCTGGATCGGCAATGCCGTGGTGACGCGCACCCATTACGATCTGAACGACAATATCGCCTGCGTCGTGGCTGGGCGGCGGCGCTTCAGCCTGTTCCCGCCAGAGCAGTTAGCCAACCTCTATCCCGGCCCCTATGAACGCACTATCGGCGGCGTGCCGGTCAGCATGGTCGATATCGACCGCCCGGACCTCAGCCGCTACCCGCGCTATGCCGAGGCGCAGGCCGTGCGCGTCGATATCGAGCTTGAGGCCGGGGATGCCCTCTATATCCCCTACGGCTGGTGGCATCAGGTGCGCTCGCTGTCGCCGTTCAATGTGCTGGTCAACTACTGGTGGGATGCGGCGGTTGCGCCCGACGCCGCGCCCACCGACGCCTTTTTGCACGCCCTGCTGGCCATCCGTGACCTGCCTGAGCACGAACGCGGTGTGTGGCGTAACCTGTTCGCCCACTATGTGTTTGCTGATAATGGCGACCCGGTGGCGCACCTTACCCCGCGCGACAAGGGCCTGTACGGCCCGCTGGACGCTGCCATGCGTCGCAGGTTGAAGCGCCAGTTGCAAAAGGCGCTGGAAGAATAAGATGTTATCACGGCTAAACTAAACCGTCAGCGCCACGATATCCGCATAGAGCTGAGCCGGGATCGTCACCGTGCCCGTGGCCGCCGTACGCGCGCGCGCCTCGTAGCGGCGTTGCGACGGCAGGCGCGCCCCCTGCCCCATAATGGCGTCAAACAGGGCCTCAGCCCGGCCCGCATGGTGGGCGTAAGACCCGCCCATAAAGGTCTCCGGGTCGATGGCCAGCAGCAGCTCGCCGTGATAGGGCGTCGCCCCCTGCCCCGCATCATAGGCATAGGATTCCAGACTGAGGAAGTCCCCGATCAACGGCCCGGCCATCAGCTCTATCATCGCCGACAGGGCCGAGCCCTTATGCCCGCCAAAGGTCAGCATGGCCCCGGACATAGCCGCCTCGGCGTCGGTCGTGGGCCTGCCGTCGCTATCGAGTGCCCAGCCTTCGGGGATGGGCTTGCCCGCCCGACGGTGCAGTTCGATCTCACCGCGCGCCGCGGCACTGGTGGCGAAGTCAAACACGAACGGCTCGCCCTGCGGACGCGGCCAGGCAAAGGCCAGCGGATTGGTGCCGAACACGCCCTTGGTGCCGCCATGCGGCGCCACCCACGCATGGCTGGGCGTCATGGCCAGCCCCACCAGACCTTCGGCGGCGATGGCTTCGACCTCCGGCCACAGGGCCGAAAAGTGGTAGCAATGGGTGATAGCCAGCGCGGCAATCCCCTGCGTACGCGACTTTTGCGCCAGAAGCGGCAAACCGCGCGCCAGAGCCAGCAGGGAATAGGCCCCCTGGGCATCCGCCCGCACCAGACCCGGCGCCGCGTCGCTGATCACTGGTTCGGCGTTGGACACCTTGCCCGCCCGCCGTGTTGCCACGCAGACCAGCAGGCGATAAAGCCCGTGCGAGTGGCATTCGTCGCGCTGACCGGCCAGAATGGTGGCGGTGATCGCCTCCGCATGGGCCTCGGAAAAGCCGTTGCCGATCAGGGTGCGCAGGCTAAGCGCACGGGCGTCATCGAGGGTCAGGCTTACGGTATCGGTCATCTTGTCACTTCGCTTTCGGCAGGCTGTCAGGGCGCGCATTCCACTGCGGCGTCGCTTCGCCGCGCAGGTGGCGGATGAAGAAGTCGTACTGACGGCGCAGGCCGTAATTGACGTCGCCTGTGTTGCGCAAGGCGCCGTGGCCTTCGTTCGGCACCACGATCAGATCGAAATCCTTGCGCGACTTGATCAGGGCATTGACCACCTGAAGCGTCGAGGCCGGATCGACATTCATATCCAGCTCACCGACGACCAGCAGAACCTCGCCCTTCAGCTTATGGGCATTATCAACCCCCGAAGCACGGGCATAGCTGTCATCGACGGGCCAGCCCATCCACGCCTCGTTCCAGCCGATCTTGTCCATGCGGTTGTCGAAGCAGCCGGCATAGGCCACGCCAGCCTTATAGAAGTCAGGATATTCCTCAAGGGCGCTCAGCGTGTTCTGCCCGCCCGCCGAGCCGCCATAGATGCCGACGCGGCTGATGTCGTAAAACCCGTATTTGGCGGCCACCGCCTTATGCCAGGCGATGCGATCAGGGAAGCCTGCGTCCTGAAGGTTCTTCCACGCCACATCATGGAAGGCCTTGGAACGGTTCTGCGTGCCCATGCCGTCGATCTGCACGACGATAAAGCCCATATTGGCCAGAGACTGCATACCGATCACCTTGTCACCGCTGGAGTGCGGGCCGAAGGGCCAGAAGGTCTTGGGCACAAAGGACGAATGCGGCCCGGCATAGATGTTTTCAATGACCGGGTATTTTGTGTTCGGATCGAAATCGGTCGGGCGCACGATGACGCCCCAGATATCGGTTTTGCCGTCGCGACCTTTGGCCGCAAACACTTCTGGCGGTTTGAATCCGGCCGCCGTCAGGCGCGAAATGTCACCGCTCTCGACCGTAGCCACGAGGCTGCGGTCCGCTACCCGGCGCAGTTCCATCACATTGGGCAGGTCCACCCGCGACCAGGTGTCGGTATAGTACTGCATGTCCGACGAGAAGCTGACATCGTGATAAGCCGGGGCCGTGGTCAACGGCGTCAGATTCCTACCGTCGAAATCCACGCGGTAATAGTGCTGGAAGTACGGGTCTTCGCCCTTACGCATGCCGTTGGCGGCGAAATAGATCTGGCGCGCCTTGTCATCGACCTTCAGCACCTGACGCACCACATATTCGCCCTTCGTGATCTGTGTCTTCACCTTACCGGTCGTGGCGTCGTACAGATAGAGGTGGTTCCAGCCGTCGCGTTCGGACATCCAGATCAGTTCGCGCCCTTCGCCCCCGACATCGTAGCTGTAGCGGCGGCTGTAGGTATTGATGAAGGTGTCCGAGCGGTCCTCGGCCACGACCCGCGTCTGGCCCGTTGTGGCATCGGCCTCAATCAGACGATAGAGCTGATGGCCGCGCTGATCGTAGGCGAAGCGCACCCCCCGGCTGTCCTTGCGCCAACTCAGAGCGTCCGTCGCCATAGGATTGGGGAAGAGATCGGTGGGAATCTCTATCCGGCGGCGCGTTGCCACCTCGAACAACACGGGACGGTCGATGTCGATGGCGTCACCGGGCTTCGGGTAAAGCTGCACATCGACCTTGGGCTGCACCTGATCGGGGGGCGAAGAGATCACCCGCACCACTTCGCGGCGAAAGCCCGGCTGCACGCGCAACGCCACGATCTTTTGCGAATCCGGCGACCACTGAATCGACTCCGGATCGTAGAACAGGCCTTCGGAGCCATCGGTGGACAGGCGAATAACCTCGCCCCCGGCTTTGCGGCGGATCACAAGGTTGAAATCCTCGGCAAAGGCCAGCCACTGACCATCCGGCGACGGCTTTGGCGTATTGTCGGCGGGCGATTTGAGGTCGCGCACCACGCCCGAAAAGCCGCGATCCTGCCGCCGGTCCACGGATTTTTGACACACATAGGTCGCGAGGTCGCAAGACCACATCGCCTCATCCCATCGGATCGCGACCTTTTGGCCGCCGTCGCTGAACTGCGTCATCGAAAAGGGTGGCGTAAACGGCAGAGTCAGGCCCGTAAAGTGTGTCCCGGCCGCAGTGTTAAAGGCCGCCGCCAGTCGCTCGTGATCGAAAGCCACGCGCTTCTGCCCCGTCGCGGCGTCCATCAGAATGAACTGAAAACCGCCTTCGACCGACTTGCGATAGACGAAGGTCTGCGTGCCCTCGATCCACTGTGCGGGCTCGGCAATATCGCGCGTCAGACCCGACCACGCATCGCGCAGGCCGATAGCCTTTTCATAGTCGGCCACCTCAGGGGCGGCCCATGCCAGCGGAGCCCCCGCCAGCGGCGCGAGCAGCAGCATGGCGGCTATGACCGCCGTGATTCTGTTCTTCATCATCTCTGCTCCTGCTCTATTTGCCAGAGGCTGTCTTGGCCGCGACGTGCGTCTTTTCTGCCGCGATATGGGCGCGCATTTCGCGCTCGAACGTCGTCAGCGGCACCGACCCCATGTTGAGGATGGTGTCGTGGAAGGTGCGCTGATCGAAGTCCGCGCCCAGTTCTTTTTCGGCCAAAGCCCGCATCTCCCGCATCTTCAGTTCACCGATCTTGTAGGCCAGGGCCTGCGCCGCCGCCGGGATGGTTTCGGGCATGTCACGGAAGGCGTCATACAGGGGATTGCTCTCATCCGTCCTGGTGTAAGGCTCCATCGTCTTGTCACGGCCGATGGTCGAGACGTAAGGGACGGTATAGCCGCGCTTGAGATCGGCCTTCATATTGGCGTCAGCCGACTGCGCAGCCTGATAGGTAGGCGGGATCGGTAAACTCTTCGCAAAGGCGGCTGTCGGCAGACACAACACACACCCCAGAAGGTCGAATCTAAGGAATTTCAATACCCGCACTGAACACCTCCTAATGAAAGCCCACCGATGTTGAATCAACCTGCTTATCGAATTTTGGTATACAATATACACATAAGTCAATTCATTCTGTCCGAGACTTTGGGTTCTGGCAGCAACAGACTGTGAATTTGTTCGAGGCTTGACACGCCGTTTTTGGCATTTCAGTCACAAAAACACCCGCTAGGCTTTTGCCTAGCGGGTTGTTCTATATGAATTTTTGGGTGCGGGAGCCAGATTTGAACTGACGACCTTCAGGTTATGAGCCTGACGAGCTACCGGGCTGCTCCATCCCGCGGCACCTGGACTTTATCAGAGCGGAAAACAGCCCTGATTTTGGAAGGTTTTGTCTGTTCATCTGTTGATGACCAGACCGGGCGGCTCCATCCCGTGACACGTTTAACCAGAGGGGTGTCTGGTTAAGCAAAAGACCGGCCTGAGTTTTTGGACCGGTCTTTGTGTTGAGTGGTGTGCCTGAAGGGTTAATTACTTGTGTTTGATAGACCTGGCGGCGACCTACTCTCCCGCGCCTTAAGACGAAGTACCATTGGCCCAGGCAGGCTTAACGACCGAGTTCGGAATGGGATCGGGTGGGGACCGGCCGGCATAGCCACCAGGTCAATCGAACACAAGATATGGCTCTCACATCAAAGTGTCCTTGGCCTTGCCTGCGGTACTTTGATGTGGGAACAACATCGACAAAAACATCTCGGGGCGGCCCTTCGATATTTTTGGCTTTGTTAAGCGAGGACATTGAATGAAGAACGAGCACGGTGTTTTTGTATGCGCTAACGCTCTCGCTGTTTGAGCGCGCACGGTGCGTTTATTTGAGGGAACGATCAAGCCGATCGGATTATTAGTACTGGTTAGCTTCACTCCTCACGGAGCTTCCACACCCAGCCTATCAACGTGGTCGTCTACCACGATCCTCAGCGAGACCTTGTTTTGAGGTTAGTTTCCCGCTTAGATGCTTTCAGCGGTTATCTATTCCATACTTAGCTACCCTGCTGCGCGGCTGGCGCCACGACAGGTCCACCAGAGGTATGTCCATCCCGGTCCTCTCGTACTAGGGACAGATCCTCTCAAGTCTCGAACACCCACGGCAGATAGGGACCAAACTGTCTCACGACGTTCTGAACCCAGCTCACGTACCACTTTAAATGGCGAACAGCCATACCCTTGGGACCTGCTCCAGCCCCAGGATGTGATGAGCCGACATCGAGGTGCCAAACTTTGCCGTCGATATGGACTCTTGGGCAAAATCAGCCTGTTATCCCTAGAGTACCTTTTATCCGTTGAGCGATGGCCCTTCCACGCAGGACCACCGGATCACTATGGCCGACTTTCGTCTCTGCTCGACTTGTCAGTCTCGCAGTCAGGCGGGCTTATGCCATTGCACTCAGCGAACGATTTCCGACCGTTCTGAGCCCACCATCGCGCGCCTCCGTTACACTTTGGGAGGCGACCGCCCCAGTCAAACTACCCACCACGCCATGTCCCGGACCCGGATAGACGGGCCGCGGTTAGACGCCAACAGCAATAAGGGTGGTATTTCAAGGATGGCTCCACAGAGACTGGCGCCCCTGCTTCATAGCCTCCCACCTATCCTACACATGTTGCTGCTAACGCCAAGGCGAAGCTATAGTAAAGGTTCATAGGGTCTTTCCGTCTGACCGCGGGAACCCCGCATCTTCACGGGGAATTCAATTTCGCTGAGCCTATGCTGGAGACAGTGGGGAAGTCGTTACGCCATTCGTGCAGGTCGGAACTTACCCGACAAGGAATTTCGCTACCTTAGGACCGTTATAGTTACGGCCGCCGTTTACCGGGGCTTCAATTCGGAGCTTGCACCCCTCCTTTTAACCTTCCGGCACCGGGCAGGCGTCAGACCCTATACGTCGCTTTACAGCTTCGCAGAGCCCTGTGTTTTTGATAAACAGTCGCTACCCCCTGGCTTGTGCCACTCAGTCCTGCTTGCGCAAGGTGAGTCACGCTTATCCCGAAGTTACGCGTGTAATTTGCCGAGTTCCTTCAGCATAGTTCTCTCAAGCGCCTTGGTATGCTCTACCTGACCACCTGTGTCGGTTTCGGGTACAGTCTATGTATGAGTTATTTCCAGGGACAGCTTCGCTGCACGTACAATCCAATAAGCACGTACAACTTACACCATCCGTCACTTCATACTGGCTCCGGAATATTCACCGGATTCCCATCGACTACGCCTTTCGGCCTCGCCTTAGGGGCTGGCTAACCCTGCGCAGATTAGCTTTACGCAGGAACCCTTGGTCTTTCGGCGAGAGTGTCTCTCACACTCTTTATCGCTACTCATGTCAGCATTCTCACTTCCGATACCTCCAGCCAACCTCACGATTGACCTTCTCAGGCTTACGGAACGCTCCGCTACCGCTCACTTACGTGAACCCATATCTTCGGCGTATGGCTTGAGCCCCGTTACATTTTCCGCGCAGGATCGCTTGATCAGTGAGCTGTTACGCTTTCTTTAAAGGATGGCTGCTTCTAAGCCAACCTCCTGATTGTCAATGCAATCCCACATCGTTTCCCACTTAGCCATAACTTGGGGGCCTTAGATGATGGTTAGGGTTGTTTCCCTTTTCACGACGGACGTTAGCACCCGCCGTGTGTCTGCCGGACAGTTCTCTTGGGTATTCGGAGTTTGGTTAGAATTGGTACAGCTCGCGCCGCCCGCATCCATCCAGTGCTCTACCCCCCAAGGAATACATCCGACGCTCTACCTAAATAGATTTCGCGGAGAACCAGCTATGTCCAGGTTTGATTGGCCTTTCACCCCTATCCACAAGTCATCCGAGTCTTTTTCAACAGACACCGGTTCGGACCTCCAGTAGGTGTTACCCTACCTTCATCCTGCTCATGGATAGATCACCTGGTTTCGGGTCGTCATGCGACGAACTTAACGCTCTATTCAAACTCGCTTTCGCTACGCCTACACCTATCGGCTTAAGCTTGCTCGGCACATGAAGTCGCTGACCCATTATACAAAAGGTACGCCGTCACCCCGCTTGGGGGCTCCGACTGCTTGTAGGCTTCCAATTTCAGGTTCTGTTTCACTCCCCTTGTCGGGGTGCTTTTCACCTTTCCCTCACGGTACTTGTTCACTATCGGTCGCAGAGGAGTACTTAGGCTTGGAGGGTGGTCCCCCCATATTCAGACAGGATTTCACGTGTCCCGCCCTACTCGAGGATCTTGCTAGTTGACGCCTACGGGACTATCACCCGCTATGGTCAGCTTTTCCAAGCTGTTCGGCTTTATATCACAAGATCACTGGCCTGGTCCGATTTCGCTCGCCACTACTTTCGGAGTCTCGGTTGATGTCCTTTCCTCCGGGTACTGAGATGTTTCAGTTCCCCGGGTTCGCTTAATGAACCTATGTATTCAGTCCATTATACCTTTCAAACCACCAACTCATTTTAGTGCGAAGCACTAAAATGAGAGGGCAATCAAAGGTGGGTTTCCCCATTCAGAAATAACCGGATCAAAGGGTGCTAGCGCCTCCCCGGTTCTTATCGCAGCTTGCCACGTCTTTCTTCGCCTCTCTGCGCCAAGGCATCCGTTAGAAGCCCTTCAACGCTTGATCGTTCTCTCAACTAAACGCACCGACGACATCCGTCGTTGGCCGCGTTCGTTCTTGTTTCAGACGCTTCACTCACCGCCGCCCTTGGAAAGAGGGTATGGACGACAGTGGACTTAACATCGTGTCTCTTGGACACGACGCAAAGCGTCTAGTCAGACAATGTCTTCAGGTTCCCCTGTGGTCTATGAACCAGACCGGCGGGATAACCCTTC
>NZ_AP018828.1:0-155000 GCF_003966695.1 Asticcacaulis excentricus | reverse complement strand
TCAAACGGCTTGACGACATAGCTGCTGGCCTGGCGCTCGTAGCAGTCGCGAATGTCGGTCGGCGACTCCGACGAAGTGAACATCACCACCGGAATGGCTTTGAAGGCCGGATCGGCCTTGATCTCGCTGAGGAACATCTTGCCATCCATGCGCGGCATGTTGATGTCGAGCAGGATCAGGTCAGGACGGGGAGCCTCGGCGAAGCGACCTTCGCGACGCAGACACTCCAGCCCCTGCGCTCCGTTGCCGGCCACGGACACCCGGCACTCGGTCGCTGCCGTGCGCAGAGCGCGACGAGTCATTTCGACATCGCCTTCATTATCCTCGATCAGCAGAAGTTCGAGCGTCATGACGTCTCCGGTTCAGGATTTACAGACGGGCCGGTTGTGGCAGGGTGAAGGTGAAGGTCGTGCCTTCGCCCGGCGTCGAGATAAAACTGATCTCTCCGCCATAGAGGCGCACGAACTTGCGGCAGGTCGAAAGGCCAATCCCGGTGCCTGGGAATTCGTCCTCGCTGTGCAGCCTTTGAAAAATGGTGAAGATGCGATCGGCATAGGCCGGATCAATGCCTATGCCGTTATCGGATACGTCGAAGCGATAGGCCTTGCCTTCGCGGCGCGCCGAGACGTGGATTTCCGGGATGCGCCGGCCGTCCTGAAACTTCAACGCATTGCCGATCAGGTTTTGCAGCAGGACGCGCATTAGGGTGGGCGAGGTGTGCATTTCCGGCAGGGCGCCGCAGGTGACCCTGGCACGCTGGGCTTCGATCACTCCGGCCAGACCGGCGCAGACCTCATCAAAGACGCGCCGCGTATCGACCGCCTCGACCTCGATGGCTTCGCGCCCGACGCGGGAGAAGTTGAGGATATCGCCGATCATGCGGTTCAGGCGCGTGGCGTTGTCGCGGATATACTGAACGTAGCGACGACCATCTTCGTCGAGCTTTTCGGCGGAATCCTCGGCCAGAAAGCCCGCATAGATGTTCATCATGCGCACCGGCTCCTTCATGTCGTGCGAGCAGACATAGGCGAAGCGTTCCAGTTCCTCATTCGACTGACGCAAGGTGGCGTTCAGTTGCAGGATCTGCTGCCGCTGAGTGTAAAGGTCGAGATAGACCTGCACCTTGGATTTGAGGATGTCGGGATTGATCGGCTTGAAGATATAGTCCACCGCGCCAATGGCCGCCGCTTCGGTGGCGTAGTGGTCCTCCTTGGAAAGGGCGGTCACGAAGATGATCGGCACGCCCAGCATGGAGGGGCGGGTCTTCATCAGGCGCGCGGTCTCAAAACCATCCATGCCGGGCATCTGCACATCAAGCAGCACGATAGCGAAGTGGCGTTCGAGCACGAGGCTCAGCGCCGCCTCACCCGACTCAGCGGTAACGATGTCGGCCCCCAGCGGCTTGAGTAGGGCTTCGGTCGCCAGAAGATTCTGCCAGCGGTCATCGACAATGAGGATAGAGGGCCGCGGCGTCTCGCCCACAGCGGATGGTGTCTGAGCCGTCCTGACCGTCGTCATATCAACCTCCGATTGCCCTCTGGCGCAACGAACCTAAAACAAATCGCGTCCGGATTGAATCGAAAAATGCAGCCTAAGATCCTGTTTTTCGATCTCTTCTCAAGACGAGGTCAAGCCAGATCTGGGGAACAAAGTGCCTTTATACCGTGTTCACAACCTGCGCGCGGCCCGCCATTTTCGTCTTATGCCTTTGCGCCCAGATTTCCGGGGGAGAGGAGAAATCATGACGCACCACCGCTCCCCCACCCCTGAAGAGATCAGCCACACCGCCGAAGAGAAAGGTCACAACAGCGATCCCTTTCCGCCGGAAGGCACAACGGACGAACACCTGCTGAGCAAGGACAGCCAGGGCCCGATCCGCGAGGACGAGCGCGTCAAGGCGACGCGCAAGGCGCTCCGCCGCATCCGCAAGCCGCAGAGCCACCTGTAAACGAGGACAGTCAATACTGATTTTTTACGCCCCTTACGGTTAAGGACGGGCCGCGTCAGTAAAGCGCGCCTTCTGTAAAGTATCATTTTTCTCAAAGGTTTGTCATGATTGATTGTCACGAACGCAAAGACGGGGCGGCCACGGCACGCGCGTCTTTGAAGGTGCTGGTCGTTGACGACAATCAGGCCTCGGCCCTGACCTTAAGCTGGGCCATCGAGTCGTGGGGCGATGAGGTGCGGACCTGTTTCGACGGTCTCAGCGCGATTGACACGGCGCGCAGCTTTCATCCGGACGTCGTACTGCTCGATCTGGGGATGCCGGAAATCGACGGCCTGAGCGTGGCGCGTGCCCTGCGCGCCGACCCGCGCACCCGTCGCGGCAAGATCATTGCCCAGACCGGCTGGGGCGATGCGGCGCGCCGTCGTGAAACGGCCAAAGCGGGTTTCGACCTGCATCTGGTCAAGCCCATCGACTTTAACGTCTTGCAGGAGATGTTCGAGCTGTTCCGCCTGATGCCTTCCCGGTAATTTGTTACCACTCGCCGTAACGGAGGCGCCGGCTCAACAAATAAACGTTTGCGCGAGGCGTTCTCATAAATTAAACTCAAATACTATATAAGCACATATTACAAATCACCGCTTGTCGCAATATGCGACACTGAGATATTTTGCCGCATTATTTATCATTACACAAAACATCGACGCGATAATCGCTTAATACATCATTTATTATTGTGGGCGCGATGATCCCCCTAACGCCGTTATGGCGGCTGGAGGACGCACATGAACATACATTCCGTTAAAACGAAGATCGTCGCCTTGTCGGCGCTCTGTCTTCTGATGGCGACCGGCGCCCTGGTGGGCTTCGGCATCTTTTCATCTGGCAAGACCGCGCATTTTGTGAACCAGAATGTGCAGGGCCTGCTCGATCGCAACAGCAGCGAATCCCTGACGCGGCTGGCCGATGCGCAGGCCGGCACGATCCGCACCGAGGTCGATACGGCCTTTTCCGCCGCGCGTAACATGGCGCGCAGCCTCGAAGTCATCGCTGGGCCCGGCGGCGTGCCGCGTGCTCAGCGGCGTCAGCATCTGAACGATATCCTGCTGGGGGTGCTGAAGGACAATCCGCGCTTTAACGGCACCTATAGCGCCTGGGCTCCCAATGCGCTGGACGGGGCGGACGGGGCCTATGCCAACCGCAAGGAGGTGGGTTCCGATGCGACGGGCCGCGCCCTGCCCTACTGGACCCGCAATGCGCAGGGCGAGATCGCGCTTCAGCCCTTGGTCGAATACGACAGTCAGGACCGCCACCCCAATGGCCTGATCAAGGGCGGCTGGTTCCTCGGCCCGCAGGCCAATGGGCAGGAAAGCATCCTCGCCCCCCTGCCGTATATCGTGCAGGGAAAATCCGTCTTTCTGGCCACCATGTCGGTGCCCATCGTCATCGACGGCCAGTTCAAGGGCGTGGCCGGGGCCGATTTCGACCTGTCCTTCGTACAGGTTCTGGCCCAGTCGGTGAAGAAGTCGATCTATGAAGGCAAGGGCAATGTGACCATCGTCACCTCTGACGGGCTGGTGGTCGCCTCAAGCGCCTTCCCCGACGCCGTTGGCGGCTCGGTACAGACCGTCGATCCGATGGCGTGGGGGGCGCTGGATACCGTCAAGGCGGGCCGCTCGGCCGTCGATTTCGACAAAAAGAACGATCAGATGCGCGTCTATGCCCCCATTCAGTTGGGCCGCAGCGGGCAGTTCTGGTCGGTGATCATCACCGTACCGCGCACCGTCGTTATGGCCGATGCCGACAAGCTGTCCAATGCGCTCAAGGCGCGCGGCGGCAGCGACTCTTTGTGGGAAATCGTCTGCGCCCTGATCGTGGCGGTGCTGGGGATCGCGATGATCGCCGTCATGGCCAATAATGTCGCCAATCCCATTACCCGCCTGACCGAGGCGCTGGGCCGGCTGGCCTCTGGCGAAAAGCTGCGCGAAATCGCTGGCGCGGGACGCAAGGACGAGATCGGCGACATTTCGCGAGCCGTTGACCGCATCCGCATCGTTACCGAGGAAGAGGCCTTGCAAAAGGCCGCCGATGCCGAGGCCGAACGCCAGAGGCAGGATCAGGAACGACGTCAGATGATGCTCAAACTGGCCGATGAGTTTGAAAAGTCGGTGGGCAGCATCGTCTCTCTGGTGTCCAGCGCGGCCACCGAAATGCAGGCCTCGGCGCAGCAACTGACCACCACCGCGCAGCAGGCTTCGGCGCAATCGGTCGCCGTCTCGGCCGCCGCCGAAGAGGCCGGAGCCAATGTCACCTCAGTGGCCTCGTCCGCCGAAGAACTGGGCGCCTCGGTCAGCGAAATCGGGCGTCAGGTCGAAACCTCGGCCAGCATTTCTTCTGAGGCAGTCGAGGAGGCCAGCGGCGCGGTACGGCTGGTGGACGAGCTGAATACGGTGGCCGTCAGCATCGGTGACGTGGTCGATCTGATCGCCGGGCTGGCCAGCCAGACCAACCTGCTGGCGCTCAACGCCACCATCGAGTCGGCGCGCGCCGGCGAAGCGGGCAAGGGCTTTGCCGTGGTCGCTTCCGAGGTCAAGGCGCTGGCCGGTCAGACGGCCAAGGCCACGACGGAAATCTCGGACAAGATCGCCCACATGCAGGAGGCGACGGCCAAGGCGGCGGCAGCCATCTCCAACATTTCCGGCACCATCACGCATATCAACCAGACCAACACCATCATTGCCTCCGCCGTCGAACAGCAGACGGCGGCGACGCAGGAGATCGTGCAGGCCGTCAATCAGGCCTCCATCGGCACGCAGGAAGTGACCACCAATATCACCGGCGTGGCCATGGCGGCGGAACAGACGGGCACTTCCGCCGTACAGGTGCTGGGGGCCTCGGCCGAACTGGCGCAGCAGGCCGAGCGGCTGCATCAGGAGATGGACAAGTTCCTGCAAACTGTCCGCGCCGCCTGATTACCAAGGGTCATTGAAAGTGACCCTCAGTGCCACCTGGGTGGGGAACTACACCTCCCCACCTCCCCCGCATCACCCCGCAGGGCGTGTGTACAGATGAAAGGCACGGATAATGAAGACGACTGTGAACGATATCGCAGACCTCCACCTGTCGCGCCTCAGCGTACTGGTGGCCGATGACAGCCTGAACATCCGCAAGCTGGTCTCCGAAATGCTGCGATCCATAGGAGTCAAAACCGTTAGACAGGCCAGCAGCGGCATCGAAGTGTTTGAAATCCTAAAAACCTGTCCGGTTGATCTGATGATCCTGGACCTGGTCATGGATCAACTGGACGGTATCGAAACAGCAAAACTGCTGCGTCAGAGCCCAGACAGCCCCAACCGCACCGTGCCGATCATCCTGATCACCGGCCATACTGAACGCAGCAATATCGTGCGTGCGCGCGACGCCGGCATCAACGAGGTCATCGCCAAGCCCTTCTCGGCGCAGGTTCTGCTCGATCATCTGAGACATGTCCTAACGTGTGAGCGCGAATGGATCGTCACACCACACTATACGGGACCGGATCGGCGAAAACGTACGCCTGTGTCCTATGCCGGACCGTGGCGGCGCGCCAGCGATGCCGAAGCTACATCCCCCACAGACACAGAGGTCAGCGCGATGACTCAGTGATCCGTCACACCGATTGCCCGCGCCGCCAAAACGTCGCATAGTCAGACCCATGACGGGCAAGCGCAGAATCCTGATCCTGGGGGGCGGTACGGCCGGATGGCTGGCGGCGGCCTATCTGGCGCGCTATTTCGACATCAAGCGTCAGCCGCGCCTTGAGATCGTGCTGGTGGAGTCGCCGGAGATCAGCAGCGTCGGCGTCGGCGAAGGCACCTTCCCCACCATCCGCCAGACGCTGAAATTCATCGGTATCGACGAAGCGCCCTTCATGCGGCGCACCACCGCCACCTTCAAACAGGGCATCCGTTTTGCCGACTGGGTAAAGACGCCGGTCAACGGGCGGCACGAACACTATTTCCACCCGTTCGAAGCCCCCTACTATACCGAAGGCGAAGGGCTGGTCCCCTACTGGCTGTTGCAGGACGAGGCGACGCGCAAGCCCTTTGCCGAGGCCGTAACCTTTCAGAAGCGCGTGGCCGAGGCGCGGCGCGCGCCCAAACGCCCGCACGAAGGCGATTTTTCCGGCCCGCTGAACTATGCCTACCATTTCGACGCGCATCAACTGGCCGGGGTGCTGGCCGAACGCGCCGTCACGCTTGGGGTGGCGCATAAGCCGGCGCGGCTCGATGGGGTGGTGCTCGACCACACAGGGCAGATCGACCACATCGTCGCCGAGGGCGAGGTGCTGACGGCGGACCTCTATATCGACTGTTCGGGCTTCCGGGCCGAACTGATCGGCAAGGCCTTGGGGTCGCCGTTCCGTTCGGTGCGCGGGACGCTGTTCACCAACAAGGCGCTGGCGTGCAAGGCGCCCTATGAGCGCCCCGACGCCCCCATCGAAAGCTACACGGTGGCCACGGCGCACGCGGCGGGCTGGACCTGGGATATCGGCCTCGATGGTCAGCGCGGCATCGGCTATACCTATTCGACCGACCACACGAGTGACGATGAGGCCGAAGCGACGCTGCGCCGCCATGTGGGCAGCAAGGCCGCGCTGAACCTGCGTGAGATTGCGTTCGAGCCCGGCTATCGCGAGCGCCCGTGGATCGGCAACTGCGTGGCGGTGGGGCTGGCCGGCGGGTTTATGGAGCCGCTGGAATCGACCGGCATCGTGATGATCGAGGTCGCCGTGGCCATGATCGCCGAGCTGTTCCCCCATGCCGGGCCTATCGACGCCCCGGCCCGGCGTTTCAACGCCCTGATGACGGCGCGTTACGAGAATATCGTCACCTTCCTCAAGCTGCACTACGCGCTGAGCCACCGTAGCGAGTCCTTCTGGCGCGACAATGCCGATCCGCAGACCTGGCCTGAGCGGTTGCGTGAGTTGCTGGAGCAATGGCGCTACAGGCCGCCCAGCCGGTTCGACTTCCTGATTGACGTCGAAACCTTCGCCTTCTTCAACTATCAGTACATTCTTTACGGCATGGGCTTCCGGACCGACCTCAGCGGGGCGCGCGACCACTTCCCGCATGTCGAGGACGCCAACCGGACCTTTGCCAAGGTCCATAATTTCGGCGAACGCGCGACGCTGGACCTGCCGCCGCACCGCACCCTGATCCGTCAGATCTACGCCGAGGGCTTTGCCGAGTCGGCGTAAGTGCTCTTCTTATACCTCCCCAGCTTGCTGGGGAGGGGGACCGTACGAGCCTGATGCGCGTAGCGACATCAGGTGAGATGCGGTGGTGGGGGTTCTTTTTGATCTTAACCCCAAACGGATGTTAAACCTTTAGTCCGGCGACCGATCCGGCAAGGCCCCAAGCTCGCCGCTTTCGCGGGCCTTGCGGCCATAGACGGCTTCGAACAGCGGCGAGGCCATGACCGTGGTGACAATCGCCATTAGCACCAGCATCGAGAACAGGGCCGGGCCGATAATGCCCTTTTGCAGGCCGATATTGATGATGATCAGCTCCATCAGCCCGCGCGAGTTCATCAGCGCACCGATACCGAGCGCCGTGCGGTTGTCTTCGCCGGTCAGGCGCGCCGCCGCATAGCAGGCCCCGAACTTGGCGAGGATCGACACGGCCAGAATGGCCAGCGCGATCAGCAGCAGTTCGAGATTATTGACCATGTCGAGGCGCGTGTTCAGCCCCGAATAGGTGAAGAACATCGGCAGCAGCAGGATCACGGTCAGCGGCTCGACCTTTTTCTTCAGTTCCTCGGTAAACTTGCCGCGCGGCATAACCGTGCCCAGAATGAAGCCGCCGAAGATGGCGTGGATGCCCACCGCGTCCATCACAAAGGCTGAAGTCGCAAAGGCGATCAGGGTGATGGCCAGAACTGTGTGGCTCATCTCGCCGCGGTCTTCGACCATGCGCCCCAGCGGTGCCAGAAGGCGCTTACCGGCAAAGACGACGAACAGGGTCCACAACAGGCCGCCCCCGATGGCCAGCACGGCGATACCCGGCCCGCCGCCAAAAGTGGCCAGCACGATGGCCAGTACGCACCACGACACGGCGTCATCAAAGGCACCGGCGGTCAGGGACAGGGTGCCCAGCGACGAGTTAGCCAGACCACGCTCATTGATAATGCGCGCCAGCATGGGGAAGGCGGTCAGTGCGATACAGGCCCCCATGAACAGGGTGGCGTTAACCTGCGAAATGCCTTCGGCAAACAGGCCGGGCACGGTGAGAAGCCACGGCGTGATCAGCACCGCCATCAGAAACGGCACCGTAATGCCCGATAACGAGACCGCGGCGGCGCTCTTGCCCTTCTGCGCAAAATGGTCGGCGCGGAAGGTGCAGCCGACGAGGAACATATAAAGGCCTACGCCTAGTTGCGCCCCGACATACAGGACGTTACGGCTTTCCTTCGGGAAGATGGCCCCCTGAAGATCGGGGAACAGAAGCCCCAGAAGCGATGGCCCCAGAATGACCCCGGCGATCATTTCGCCGACCACCTGCGGCTGCGCCAGAAACTTCTGACCCAGCCAGCCGACCACGCGGCACGCCAGAATGATCAGGCCGATTTGCAGGAAGAAACGGATGCTGAAGTCGTTGGCATTATAGGTGCCATTGGGCCCATGCGGCGACAGGATGGTGGTGATGGTCTCAAGCGTGTGAGCCCACATGTCGGGTGTGGCGACGGTCATGCGTGTCTGTGATCCCCTGATTGATCTGTGTTCGGCCTTCTTTTGAGCGAGACCGGTGGCTGAGACAGACACAGAAATCATGCCGGACGCAACCGGTTGCCGGTTTAAAAAAACGTTTTGAAATCGCGCGTTTGAAATGTGTTGCCAATGGATCACGATGTAGTAACGTCACTACATGTTAGCGCGCTCATTTGTAGCAACGTAGGTGCAAAATGACGACCTTTTCCAGCCGGGAATTCAATCAGGATGTCGGTAGCGCCAAACGCGCCGCCCTGTCGGAACCCGTGTTTATCACTGACCGGGGCAAGCCGACTCACGTACTGTTGAGCTTTGAGGCCTACCGCGCCCTGTCGGGGCAGACGGAGACCTTGGTCGATTTGCTGGCGCTCAGCGAAGGGGTGACGATCGACCTCGACGCCGCCCGCGCCGGGGATGGCTGGGACCGTCAGGGAGGGGTTTAATGTACCTGCTCGATACCCCCATCGTTATGGAACTGCGCAAGGCCAAGGCCGGTGACACCGATCCGGGCCTGACCCGCTGGGCGTCGGGCATCGGGCGTCAGCACCTGTTCCTGTCGGTGCTGAGCCTGCTGGAGATGGAAACGAGCGTCGCCGCGGCCGAAAAGCGTGACGCCGAAAGCGGACGCCTGCTGCGGCTATGGCTGGACGAACAGGTGCCGCGCGCCTTTGAAAACCACATCCTGCCCATCGACGCGGCGGTGGCCCGACGCCGGGCGGCCCTCCATATGAGCGATTCCCGCGATGCGCTGATGGCCGCGACCGCCGCCGTGCACGGCCTGACGCTCGTTACCCCCTCACCGGCGGCCTTCAAGGCGGGCAAGGTCAAGACCTTCAACCCGTTCGGCTATACGCCCGAAGAGGCCGATACCTTCGCCGACTGGCGCGAAGCCTCACGCTCAGGCCCGCAATGGTTCCGCAACCTGTTTGTCAGGTTTTAGAGCGCATTCCGAAACGGAGTTCGGCGAAGCCGAAAGTGTGCAACGGTTTTCGAAATCAAATGCGCGACAAAACAAAGCGTTAGAGCGGGATTTGGCTGCGCCGAACTTCGTTTCGATTCAACCTGAACGAAATTCGCTCTAAAACGCCGCAATGACCGCACCATTATAGGTCTTGGCAATGAAGTCTTTGACCTTCTGAGAGGTCAGGGCCTCGGCCAGCGCCTTGATACGCGGGTCATTTGTCTTGTCCTCACGCGCCACCAGATAGTTGATGTACGGGCTGTCCGACCCTTCGATGATCAGGGCGTCTGTCTTGGGGTCCAACTTGGCATCCAGCGCGTAGTTGGTGTTGATCAGGGCCAGATCGACCTCCGGCAGGACGCGCGGCAGGGACGGCGATTCCAGCTCCTTGAACACAAAGCCCTTGGGGTTACCGGCGATGTCTTTCAGCGTCGCATTGATATTGCTGGGGTCTTTCAGTGTGATCAGACCGTTCTTGTGCAGCAGGATCAGGGCGCGCCCGGTGTTCGAGGCATCGTTGGGCACGGCGATGACCGCGCCCTGCGGCAGGTCGGCAATCGTCTTATATTTGCGCGAATAGCCGCCAAACGGCTCGACATGCACGCCGACAACGGTGACCAGCTTGGTGCCGCGCTCTTTATTGAACGAGTCGAGATAGGGCAGGGTCTGGAAATAGTTGGCGTCGATCAGGCCCTGATCGACCTGAAGGTTCGGCTGCACATAGTCGTTAAAGACCTTGATATCGAGCGTGATGCCCTTGGCCGCCAGATCAGGGGTGAGGATCTTGAGGATTTCGGCGTGCGGCACGGCGGTGGCGGCGACACTGAGGACATTGCCCTTGGTGGCCGGCTTGCCGCAGGCGGCCAGAGCAGAGGCGGCAACACCGGTCAGGATAAGATGACGACGAGACAGCATGAGTATCTTCCTTATTTCTTCGAGACGCGCGCCACCAGCGCATCGCCCAGCATTTGCAGACCCTGAACCAGGGCAATGATCAGCACCACCGTCACCACCATGACATCGGTCTGGAAGCGTTGATAGCCATAGCGCACGGCCAGATCGCCGAGGCCGCCCGCCCCCACCACACCGGCCATGGCCGTATAGGAAACCAGCGCGATGGCCGTCACCGTCGCCGCCGCAATCAGGCCCGGCAGGGCTTCGGGCAGCAGGGTGTGCAGGATGATCTGGCGCTTTGAGGCCCCCAGCGCCTGCGTGGCCTCGATGACCGAGCGATCGACCTCGCGCAGGGCGTTTTCGACCAGCCGCGCCAGAAATGGCGCCGACCCCAGCACCAGCGGCGGAATGGCCCCCTTCACCCCCAAGGACGTGCCGACCAGCGCCAGAGTGACCGGGATAAGCAGGATAAACAGGATGACAAAGGGGATGGAGCGCAGCACATTGACCGCAAAACTCAGCAGGCCATAGAGGAGCGGATTGGGGCTTAAGCCCTGACGGCTGGTGACCGACAGCCACACGCCCAGAGGCAGGCCCAACGCGAGGCTGAGCAGCAAGGATGCGCCGACCATGCCGAGCGTCTCACCGCTGGCGCGGGCGATTTCCGCCGGGTCGATATTGGCAAAAAACTCAGATCCTATCATTGGACCGCCTCCGTCACGCTGACGCCGCGCGCCCGCAGTCGCGCCAGCGCTTCGGCGCGGTCAGGACCGGCCATATCGACGATCATATGGCCATAGGGGCCGGATTTGAGGTGCGACACCTGCCCGGACAGGACGCTGAAGCGCGCCTGAAGCCCCTGCACGGCCGCCGACAGGGCGTCGGAATAGACCACCTCGCCGAAATAGGTCAGGGTGACCGCGCCTTCGCCCACCCCGTCGGGCGGTGGCGGCAGGATATGCTTCGACAGGGCGCGACCGGCGGCGCTCACCGGGGCGAACAGCACCTGTTCCACCGTGCCGACCTCGGCCAGCCGCCCGTGATCAAGAACGGCCACGCGGTCGCACACCTGACGCACCACCTCCATCTCATGCGTCACCAGCACGATGGTCAGGCCCAGTTCGCGGTTCAGTTCGGCCAGCAGGGCCAGTATGCCCTGGGTCGCCTCCGGATCGAGCGCCGAGGTCGCTTCGTCACACAGCAGGATGTCCGGCGCATTGGCCAGAGCGCGGGCAATGGCCACACGCTGCTTCTGGCCGCCCGAAAGCTGCGCCGGGTATTTCTGCGCGTGGGCGCTGAGGCCGACGCGATCAAGCAGATCAAGCGCGCGCTGGCGGCGGGTGGCGGACGTCCCCGTCCCGGCCAGTTCCAGCGCATAGGTGACGTTGTGCAGCGCTGTCTTGCTCGACAATAGCCCGAAAGCCTGAAAGATCATGCCCATCTTGTGCCGCAGGGCCAACAGAGCGCGCGCATCCAGACCGCTGAGATCGAGGCCATTGACCTCTACCCGGCCTTCGCTAGGCGTTTCCAGCCGGTTGAGCAGGCGGATCAGGGTCGATTTGCCGGACCCCGACGGGCCGATAATGCCAAACACCTCACCGCGCGCGATATCGAGATCGACGCCGTCGAGCGCCGCCTGCACGCCGCTTTTGGAGACGAAGCGCCGGGTCACGCCGCGTAAGCCGATCACCGAAGCCGGATTGTGCACATTTGAAACCATCAGGCGGTCTTAGAGCGCCTGTGGCGGCCTGTGAAGCGTGTTTTTCTGCGCGCAGTGGTGACGCTTTCTAAACTGGGGGTCACGCGGCGGTTTCGCGTCTCAAAATGATGATCATTTTTGACATAATTTGAATATTTCAAATTTGAAAATTAAACACGCCGTCAATTTTAGACCCTAACATCAACAGTGACTCTTATAAATACAGAATTGTAATTAGTATAAACATATCACTGATAAAACCATACATTTTTAAGAAGTATTAAATTTGTATTTATGTCAATTGCACCAATATATTTGTCTATTTTATCGTCATAATTTGGTCAAATTCGATCCATTTTTGAAATATTATGTGGCATTTTTGCCCGTGAAACGATGATATTTGACATTTTCATAAAAATAGCAGCGCTATTTATGACCAAGGACTTGACTGATCGTTTTTGATCGTAAATGTTCGCAGCGCTGATAAATTGATCATCGCGCCACGAGGGTACAAACCCAAGGGCAGGCCTGACGGCAGCGATGAGGGAGACTCGCCCCTTTCCGGAGCCGTTTGTGTCGCTCCACCCCCCTTCCTTCGCCACCGGTTCTGCGTCGCGCCGAACCTGTCCGGCAAGAGGGCGGCGTCCGGCCTGTCTCCCGTTTTGATTTGTCCGCCGGTGTCCGCGCGCCGTCGTCCCCCTCCCCGGATGACCACCGGACCGCCGCCCCGCAGATTGCTCAGGAGCCTCAAAGGTATGATCCGCAGCCCCTCCCCCCGCCTCCTTTCCACGCGCCTGAAAAGCGCCTCCGCCCTGACTGCGGTGGCCCTGCTGGGCCTGTCCGGCGTCGCCTTTGCGCAGGAGGCCGCCCCCGCTGCCCCGGCCAAAGAAGACATTGAAACCGTCATCGTCACCGGCACGCGCCAATCTCAGCAATCGGCGATCAATCGGAAGAAAAAGGCCGGCACAGTCTCTGATTCCATCGTGGCCGATGATATTGCGCAGTTCCCGGATAAGAATGTCGGCGAAGCGCTGGGTCGCATTACCGGCGTTCAACTGGCCCGCGATTTTGGTGAAGGCAACTCGGTCTCCATCCGCGGGGTGGAACCCGATCTGAACCGTGTCGAAATCAATGGCATGAGCACCCTGTCAACGGCGGGCAACCTCAATACCTATGGCGGCGGCGGGCGATCCAATGACTTCCGCGAACTGGCCTCGGAACTGGTGCAGTCGATCGACGTGTTCAAAGGCTTCACGGCCGATATGACCGAAGGCGGCGTCGGCGGTACAGTCAGCGTCAAAACGCGCAAACCACTCGACTTCAAAAAGCCGACCTTCTCCATCACCGCCTCGCTGCAAAACCTTGACACAGAAGATGGCTGGAAGCCGCGCAGCAACTTCTTCGGCGCGACGCGTCTGCTGGATGGCAAGCTGGGGCTGATGGCCAACATCACCTTCGATAATGTCGATACGCGCGGTGACTATCTGCGCAATACGGCCTGGGTGCGTCTGGCCGATCTCGACGGTTCGGCGGAAAAAACGGCCAACTATTACTCGCCTACCGACTCCGCCGCCAATATCGCGGCCTATAATGCGATCACGACGCAGGCCGGCTGTAATTCAGCCTATCCCGGTTCCGGCAGTGTGGTGACGGCACAGCGCAACAACTGTCTGTCGCAATGGTACGACTACAATCCGCGCGTGCCGCGTTACGGCGTGTGGACCCGAAATGACCAGCGCGCCTCGGCTGAATTCGTTGCGCAGTACCGTTTCACTGACCGCATCGACGCCTATGTCAGCTATAATCGCAATACCCGCGACCAGAGGCTGAACGACATCAACTATGGCACAGACTTCACCTCGGTGAACCGTCTGTATAATGTCACCTCAGCGACCAGTACGGCCTGCGGTTCCACCGTGCCTGCCGGATCGACCACTGTAGTCAATCACGTGGTGAGCAGCTACACCGCCGGTAACTGTGTGACCACCACCGGCCGCGGTGGCTCCAACGCCTTCAGCGTCAGTGCGCGCGATTTCAAATACACCACCGAAAGCGACTATTACGGCTTTGGCGCCAATTATAAGGGCGATCGCCTGAAGGCGGAGTTCCAGGGCTCGGTGGCCAAAACTGACACCGTGTCAGAAACCAACAATGTCAGCGTCAGCTACAACGTGCCCGGTCTGGTCGTAAGCCTCAACAGCGCGGGCGCTCCGGTCTTCACCTTCCCCACGGGCTATAGCCCGACCGACGCCTCTGCGGTCAGCCAGTGGCAGATCCAGTATCGTCCATCGAATGCCCATTCCGAGGAACAGCAGTACAAGCTCGACTTCGATTATGACACGCGCTGGCCGATCATAGACAAGATCGAATTCGGTGCCCGCGCGACCGATAGCGAAACCTATGGCTACGGGGCACTGATCTTTGGCGGTGGCGACGGGATGATCGTCAGCGCCGGCAGCAATCTGGCCTCGGCGACAGACGATACCGTCGTCTATGCCAACCAGATCAACTCGACAGCCACCATTTCCCCCAACCAGACCGCCGATCAGACGGCCGCCGCCGCCGCGGTTGCCGCGTATCAGACCGGCTACTGGTCCACGACCGAAACCTGGTCGAGAAACTTCTCGAACAGCGTCTTCGCGGCGGCCATGACGCCGTTGTCTTCCAGCTTCTATTACGGCGGCGGCAATATCCCGACCACCTGGAACTATCCGGACTTTGCGACCGTGGCGCAGTACCTCGATACATCGCACTTCAATCTGGACAATCTGGAAACGACGACGGGCAGCGACGGCAAAACCTATAACCGCATCCCTTACCGCGTTTCCGAAACGACCGACGCGCAGTATCTGAAGTTCAACTATGCCTTCCCGTGGAATGGCTGGGACGTGAGCGGGAATTTTGGCTGGCGTCGCGTCAATACGCAAACGACGGCTTCGGGCGTCAATACGCGTCAGGAAATCCGTTACATCAACAACGTGGCCACCACCTACACCGTGTCGAACAGCCAGACCTCCATCACCAAGGATTATACGGTGTGGCTGCCCAGCTTTAACGCCGGAGTGTGGTTCATCCCGAACACGCTGTCGGCGCGTGCGGGCTTTGCCGACCTGATGGCGCGTCCGTTGGTGAACTATCTGATGCCCTCGGTGACCTGCACCATCAACTACACCAATGACGGTACGGACTCCGATACGGCCGACACCTGCGTCGCGGGCAACCCGTCGCTCAAGCCTTACCGCGCCAAACAGTATGACCTGAGCTTCGAATACTATCCCAACAAGGATACGCAGGTGACGCTGGGGCTGTTCTACAAGAACATCAAATCCTTCTATGTCTCTTCGCGGGTTCCGGTGGGGCTGGTCGATTACTTCGGCGATGGAACCCAGTATTCCCTGACCACCTATATCAATGGTGAGGGGGCCAAGATTTCGGGTCTCGAACTGACGGCCAAAACCGCCTTCACCTTCCTGCCGGGCTGGATGTCGGGCTTCGGCGCCGATGCCAACTACACCTATCAGGAAGCCAAGGATGTCGGCCTCTACAGCCAGCTTGACGGCTCACCCCTGCCCTTCCCCGGTCTTTCGACCGACAGCTATAACTTCACCTTCTGGTACGACAAGGGCCCGATCAATGCGCGTCTGGCCTATAATTACCGCTCGAAGTGGCTGGTCAGCGCCGCCGACAGCTATGGTCAACCGCTCTATCGTGACGAAACCGGCTATCTGGATGGCAAGATCACCTGGAAGCCCGGTCCGCGCGGCCTCAGCCTCTTCATGGAAGGCAAGAACCTGACCAAGGAAGAGGAGACCACCTCCACCGGCGTTGGCAATCTCCTGACCGAGCAGGGCTATTTCGGTCGTCGCTTCTTCGTCGGCTTCACGATCAAACGTTAAGCGCTCTATTTCCTCCCAAACTCACCGCCGCCTGTGCCTCACAGGCGGCGGTTTTTTGTGGCCGGAGCCTTGCGCGGTTTTTATGCGACGGCCCCACGGCGGCATTTTGGCCTTATCAGACGCGTGAGAGGGTGAACCTCAGTACACGGGCCTTTCGGCTCCTGACTTTTGAGGAGGCTATTTCCATGAACGAGAATTCCATCGGCTGGCTGACAGCCCTGATCGTCGGTGCCTTTGCCGGCTGGATCGCCGAACAACTGATGAAGTCCGAACAGGGTCTGTTCATGAACATCCTGCTGGGGGTCATCGGGGCCGCCGTGGCCAATGGGCTTCTGGCCATCCTCGGCATCTCGTTCGGCGGCGTGATCGGCTATCTGGTCGCCGGTGTCATCGGGGCGTGTCTGCTGATTGCGCTCAGCCGCATGTTGCGGGGCCGCCGGGCGTAACGCGCCTGAAGCTTCAAATGCAAAAAGCCTGCTCCGTAAGGGGCAGGTTTTTTTATGCCTTCAGGAACCGTTTGGCCAGCGCCTTACGCCGCGCCTCACCGGCGGCGCGCGCCTTTTCGACCTCGACCAGTTCGGTCGTGGCCAGGAGGTGCTCGATCACGCGGTCCATGTGCTCACGCATGGCCTGACGCGCCGCGTCGGGCGAGCGCTTTTCCAGCGCCTCAATGATCTGGCTGTGCTCGGCAACACGCGCCTTCATACCCAGATTGGCCGTGCGCGCCAGAATGTTGCGCGCCAGCGGTGAGCGGTAGCGCCAGTCCCACAGATTCTCAACCGACGAGACAATCGCCCCATTGCCCGTCACCTGCGCAATCAGCATGTGAAATTCGCGGTCAGCGCGCTCGGAGACGGCCGGGGACGGATCGTCCATGCGCCGCGCCAGCTTTTTCAGGTCATCAAGCTGTTCATCCGTAATCAGGGTGGCCGCCAACGCCGCCACCTCGCTTTCGAACAGGCGGCGCGCCTCGATCAGCTCAAAGGCACCGATTTCGGAGTCGGACATGGGCAGGGGATCAGGCGACACCGCCTTGACCACGATGCCGTGGCCCTGGCGCGCCTCGATATAGCCCAGGATTTCCAGCGCGATCATCGCCTCACGCAGGGTGGGGCGGCTGACCTTGAACTGCACGGCCAGCTCGCGCTCGGTGGGCAGGCGGTCGCCCGCACTATAGACGCCGGAGCGGATTTCTTCGGCGATGGCGTCGGCGATGCGTTTGTAACGTTTACGATTGTCAGACATGGGACCGTTATCAGGATTCGTCTGGACTATGCCTCATGGCGCTGTATTTTGAAACGGAAAAGACAGGAAGAGGCGCCCGTTTTTGGCCTGACCAATACGGCCACAGGCCTTAACCATCCCCCGCGCACCGTCTGAGCCTTACGATTTTTATGGCTTTTTGGGTCATCCCGGACGATTGAACGTCCGGCGCAACGCAGTTTGTGCTTGCCATCGGGGCAGCGAAACGGCAATAAGGCCGAATAGGTCATACCAATTTAAGGCGTAAGTCTCATGAAGATCGTATCGGCAAAAGTCATCGTCACCTGCCCCGGCCGGAATTTCGTCACCCTAAAGATCATGACGGACGAAGGCGTCTATGGCATTGGTGACGCCACGCTGAACGGGCGTGAGCTGTCGGTCGTCTCCTACCTCGAAGACCACGTGATCCCCTGCCTGATCGGGCGCGACCCGCAGCAGATTGAGGACATCTGGCAATATCTCTATCGCGGGGCCTACTGGCGTCGCGGCCCGGTGACCATGTCGGCCATTTCCGCCGTCGATATGGCGCTGTGGGACATCAAGGGCAAGATCGCTGGCCTGCCCGTCTATCAGCTTCTGGGCGGCCGTTCGCGCACCGGCGTCATGGTCTATGGCCACGCCAACGGCACCAGCATCGAAAACACCATCGAGGTGGCGCAGGAATATAAGGCCATGGGCTATAAGGCCATCCGCCTGCAATGCGGCGTGCCGGGGCTGGCCTCCACCTACGGCGTGTCGAAGGACAAGATGTTCTACGAGCCCGCCGACGCCGACCTGCCGACTGAAAACGTCTGGTCCACCGAGGCTTATATGCGCGTAGTGCCGAAACTGTTTGCCGCCGCGCGGGAAGCGTTGGGCGAAGAGGTCCACCTGCTGCACGACGTCCACCACCGCCTGACGCCGATCGAGGCCGGGCGTCTGGGGCGCGACCTTGAGCCCTATCGTCCCTTCTGGATGGAGGATTCGGTCGTCGCGGAAAATCAGGACAATTTCAAACTGATCCGTCAGCACACCACGACGCCGCTGGCTGTCGGGGAAATCTTCTCGTCGATCTGGGACGCCAAGGACCTGATTCAGAACCAGTTGATCGACTATATCCGCGCCACCGTCGTGCACGCGGGCGGCATTTCGCACCTGAAAAAGATCGCCTCGTTCGCCGAGTTGTACAACGTGCGCACCGGCTGCCACGGCGCGACCGACCTGTCGCCGGTGTGCATGGCGGCGGCTCTTCATTTCGACGTCTCGATCCCCAACTTCGGCATTCAGGAATATATGCGCCATACGCCGGAAACCGATGAGGTCTTCCCGCACGGCTATTATTTCGACAAGGGCGACCTGATGGTCTCCGAAGCGCCAGGCCTCGGCGTCGATATCGACGAAGACCTGGCGGCGAAGTATCCCTATAAGCGCGCCTATCTGCCGGTGAACCGCCTGCAGGACGGCACGCTGTTTAACTGGTAGGCCCTTTTAGACTCCCCCCTGATATCAGGGGGGATACCGCCGGAACGGCGGAGGGGGGTTATGGGGCGTTGAAAACCTAACCGTCTTCGATGCTAAACGCATCGAATCCACCTCCCCTGATTTGGCTTCGCCGAACTGGCGTTTCAGGGGAGGAACTTAAAAACCGCACCCGCAAAGCGGGGTACCACAGGAGGGAACTATGCGTAGGCTTATCCACGCGCTGTGCGCGCTTGTCTGTCTGTTGGCCACCCCGGCCTTTGCCGAGGATGGATACGACCTGTGGTTGCGCTATAAGCCGGTGGCCGGCGCCCAAACCCTCCCTCGCACCGTCGTCGCTCAGGCGGATTCCCCAACGGTCAAGGCGGCGGTAGCTGAACTGCAACGGGGCCTGTCTGGCCTGTCCGGGCACAGGATTTCCGTGACCCAAAATGTTAGCGCTCACTCTGTGGTTCTGACGCGGAATGCGACGCCCGATGCGACGCTGGGCCGCGAAGGCTATGCGATCCGCAAAGGCCGTCAGAACGGTCAGCCGATCGTGCGCATCCGCGCCAACAGCGATATTGGTCTGCTGTATGGCGCTTTCGCCTACCTGCGGCACATCCAGACCGGCACCACCGCCGACACCACCGACGTGCCGAAGGTCAAACTCCGCCTGCTCAACCACTGGGACAATCTCGACGGTACGGTCGAGCGCGGCTATGCTGGCGCATCGTTGTGGGACTGGTGGCGGCTGCCGGACCTGAAGGACCCGCGCTATACCGATTATGCGCGCGCCAACGCCTCCATCGGCATCAACGGCACAGTGCTGAACAACGTCAATGCCAAGGCGGCATCGCTGACCGCGCCCTATCTCGACAAGGCAGCGGTGCTGGCCGACACCTTCCGCCCTTATGGCATCCGCGTCTATCTGTCGGCGCGCTTTTCGGCCCCCATCGAACTGGGCGGCCTAAAGACCGCCGATCCGCTCGACCCCACCGTGCGTGCCTGGTGGAAGGCCAAGGCGGACGAAATCTACGCCAAAATCCCCGACTTCGGCGGCTTCCTCGTCAAGGCCAATTCGGAGGGCCAGCCGGGTCCGCAGGACTATGGCCGCACGCACGAGGACGGGGCCAATATGCTGGCCGAAGCCCTCGGAAATCGTGGCGTCGTCATGTGGCGGGCCTTTGTTTATAAGGCCGAGGTCGCCGACGACCGCCACAAGCAGGCCTATAGCGAGTTCAAACCGCATGATGGAAAATTCGCCCCTAATGTGCTGGTGCAGGTGAAGAACGGCGCCATCGACTTTCAGCCGCGGGAGCCCTTCCACCCCTTGTTCGGGGCCATGCCCAAAACGCCGCTGATGATGGAGTTCCAGATCACCAAAGAGTATCTGGGCTTTGCCACCCACCTCGCCTATCTGGGTCAGTATTACGAGGAAACCCTGCGCGCCGACACCTTTCAGAACGGCCAGAAGGGCTGGAGCGTCGCCCGCGTCGTGGAAGGCGAACATCACGCCCTCAGCGGCATGGCGGGCGTGGCCAATATCGGCACGGATCGTAACTGGTCCGGCTCGCACTTCGATCAGGCCAACTGGTACGCCTTCGGGCGGCTGGCGTGGAACCCGCAAGGCTCGGCGCGCGACATCGCGGCCGAATGGGCGAAGATGACCTTTACCACAGACCCGCGCTTTGTGACGCCCGTCGTCGCCCTGATGATGCGCTCGCGCGAGACGGTGGCCGACTATATGACGCCGCTGGGGCTGCATCACCTGATGGACACCGGCCACCATTATGGCCCCGGCCCATGGGTCGATAATCTGGGCCGGCCCGACTGGAACCCTGTCTATTACCATAAGGCGGACGCCAACGGCATCGGCTTTGACCGCACCAAAACCGGCTCTGATGCCTTGAGCCAGTACGACCCGCAGGCGCAGAAGGCCTGGGCCGATCCCAAAACGATGGATGAGCGCTATCTCCTGTGGTTCCACCACCTGTCGTGGGACTACCGCACGCGCTCCGGCCGCCCCCTGTGGGAGGAACTGGTCCTGACCTATGACAAAGGGGCGAAGGACGCCGCCGCTATGCAACAGACATGGGCGGCGATGAAGCCCTATGTCGATGCCGAACGCTTCGAGGCGATCGCCAGCACCCTGCGCATACAGGCGCGCGAAGCCAAATGGTGGCGCGACGCCTCTATCGCCTATTTCCAGTCGAAGTCGGGCCGCCCCCTGCCCGCCGGGGTGGCGGCGCCGGAAAAGTCACTCGACTATTATAAATCCCTGACCTTCCCCTACGCGCCGGGGCACCATTAAAAAAAATTGAAGGAGATTGTGATCCACGCCCGTTTCTGACCGTATAATCTTGTTAAACTAAATTTAATTCCTTGAATTTCATAAGTTTTTTGTAAGAGCGCCATTCGATTTTAACCAGAGCTTTACCATCGGCGTAACAATGCTACGTTAGAAGTTGCGTAAGGTTTTGCCATGCTCGTTAAATCGAAGTCCGACCACCGCGCCCGCTATGACGCCCTGTCGCGGACACAAGCCATCATCTGCTTCACACCCGATGGGATCATTGAAGACGCCAATGACCGCTTTTGCGAGGCCATGGGCTATAATCGCAGCGAAATCATCGGGCGGCACCACAGCCTGTTCGTCGATCAGGCCTATGCGGCCAGCGACGACTATCGCGCCTTCTGGGCCGATCTGAAGGCCGGACGCTTCCGCTCGGATGAATTTGAACGGCTGGGTAAGGGCGGCCAGCGCGTCACGCTTCAGGCCACCTATTCGCCCATCGAAACCAACGGCCGCGTCACCGGCATTATCAAGATCGCCACCGTCGTCGAAAGCCGCAAGGCGCAGCAGGAACGCATCGCTCGCCTTCTGGAGACGCTGGACAAGCTGCCCGTGCCGATCATGACGTGCGATCCGGATACCTTCGTCATCGACTACGCCAATCAGGCCTCAATCCGCATGTTGGGCAAGATCCAGCAATATATCAACGTCAGGGCCGATGAAATCATCGGTTCCAAGATCGACGTCTTCCACAAGGTGCCGGAGCATCAGCACCGGATGCTGAAGGCAATGGGCAGCGATGGCCATCAGACGACGATCAAGGTCGGGCCGGAATATCTGGAGCTAAAGATCAACCGCATCGCCGGAAGACCGCTGCTCGTCTGGTACGTGGTGACGCACCGCGTGGCCATGGCCAAGGGGATGGAAGATACGGTCGCTGAGATGACGCGCGTCGGCGATGCCGTGACCTCGCAGGCCGGTGAGCTGTCGGGCTATGTCCGCGAAACCATGACCCTGACCGGCACCGTCGCCAATGCGGTGTCGGAACAGGCCACCGCCATCCACGAAGTCGCCATGCGTACCACCGACGTGGCCAGAGAGGCCGAGGCAGTGGAAAGCGCCAGTATCGGCACAAAGCGGCAGTTGGAAGGCCTGACCGGCGCGGTGGGCAGCATTTCGGACGTGGTGTCCACTGTCTCTTCCATCGCCGAACAGACCAAGCTGCTGGCGCTCAATGCCACCATCGAAGCGGCGCGCGCCGGGGCCGCCGGTGCGGGCTTTGCGGTCGTGGCCTCTGAGGTCAAGGCCCTGTCTGAACAGACCGCCAAGGCGACATCGGAAATCGGCAAGCGCATCGAGGCCATTCAGGCCGAAACGCGTAAGACGGTCGATACGGTGTCCGGCGTCATCAACGGCATTGGGCAGATTACGCAACTGGTCAATTCGGTGGCCTCCGCCACCCAGGAACAGCGAGCCGTGGCGCAGTCGGTTGCTGAAACCATGGGCCGTGTGGCCGAATACGCCGAAAATACCGGTAAGTCCGCCGAGAAAGTTGCCGGCATCTCCGATACAGTACGCGCTACGGCTCAGGAACTGAACAGCCGCCTGGCCGAGTTCGTCAAAAAGGATTAGGCTCGATCACCGGCTATAGCTGAGCGCCGTTTGCGGGATACCCACCTCAAACGGCGTCACTTCAAAGCCGAAGCGCTGCCTCAGCTTGTGGCCGTCGATATGGTAGGGGCGGTCGAACAGGAAGCGCATGTCGTGCAGTTCGCGCATAAAGGGCGTGACCAGCCCCAGCACGGGCAGCAGACTTTGCGGGATGGCCTGAATCCGCGCGGGCTGCCCCAGCGCCTCGGCCCCCAGCGCGATCAGTTGTCGCGGCGTGCGCGTCGGCGCGCTCGGCATATGCCAGACCTGTCCAAATTCGCCCACCGGCAGGTCGAGCAGCAGGGCCATAGCGCGCGACACATCCGGAATATAGGCGAAATCGTGCGGCGTATCCGGCGGGGCGATCAGTTGCGCGGGCTTGCCCTGCGCCAGACGCCCGAAGACCAGATCGCCCAGATGGCTGTTGCTGACGCCGGGACCGTAGAAATCCGGCACGCGCAGGGCGCTCATCACCACCTCGCCCTTCGCCGCCGCCGTCTGCCACTGCTCGGAGATGGCGCGACGTACCGCCGGTTTGCCGCCCCAGCGGGCATAGGGCGTCGTTTCCGAAATCGGCTCGTTTTGCGGTCCGTACATATAGAGATTATCGAAGAAGAGCGTTTTCGCGCCGGTCTCACGCGCCGCCTTGAGCAGGTTCGTCATGGCCACGGGCCAGCTTTGCCGCCACACGGCGGTCGAATACTCAAAGCCAATGGTGATGACGATGTGGGTCGCACCGCGCGTCACGGCCAGCACCGCAGCGGCATCCAGCACATCCGACGCCATAAAATCGACGCCCGGCGGCAGGTCTTTGGGGCGCTTGCGCTGCGTGATCAGGGGCCGACGGCCTTCGGCGACCAGACGTTCGGTAAGGCTGCGGCCACCGGGACCGTAACCGAAGATGACGATTTTCTCGGACATGGGGAACTCCTGTTGATGTCCAAGGATACCGCCGATTGCACTATACCAAAAATGCATTATTTGTATAAACATTATGCAGAATAAGAATTTAGCCGCTATCGATCTCGACCTGCTGCCGGTGCTTGAGGCCCTGCTGAGGCGGCACAATGTGACCCACGCCGCGCAGGAGGTGGGCCTCAGCCAGCCCGCCGTCAGCCGGGCCCTTTCGCGGTTGCGCGACCTGTTCGACGACCCGCTACTCATCCGCTCCGGCGGCGGCCTGACCCTGACGCCTAGGGCTGAGCGGCTTGCCCCACAGGTGGCGAGCGCATTAGAGGGGGTGCGCGGCCTGTTCCGCGAAGATCGCTTCGACCCGGCGCAGGAAAAGCGCACGATGCGGCTAGTGGCCTCGGATGTGCACACCCTACTGCTGCTGCCCGCCCTGACCGCGCGGCTGGCGCGCGAGGCCCCCGGCATCGACGTTCAGGTCTCGGCCTATGGCCCGGAGACCATCACCCTGATGCAGCAGGGGCGGCTTGATCTCGCCTTCGCGCTGGAGACGACGCCCCTGCCCGTCGGCACCGAGACCCTGCCGCTGGGTTATGACCGGCTGGCCCTGGTGATGCGGCGGGGGCACCCGCTGGCCGACCGGCCCGTCACGCCCGAAGATTATGAGCGCTTCCCGCACGCCGCCATCCGCATTTTCGGCGACGGCCAGTCCGAGCTGGACGCGGCGCTGGCGGCGCGGGGCCTGTCGCGGCGGATCGCCCTCAGCACCCCCTATTTCACCGCGGCGCTGGCCGCCGTCAGCCACAGCGACCTTCTCACCACCGTCTCCGAAGCGCTGGCGCAACGGCTGGCCGAGACGTTTGGTCTGGTCTGCGTACCCTCACCCGTGGCTCCGGAACCGATGCGACTGGTGCTGGTGTGGGACCGCCTGCGCGGCCGCGACCCGGCCCTGATCTGGTTCCGCGAATGTCTGAAAGACGTGGCGGCGGCGGTCTATTCGGTCAGCTAAAGGTCAAAGACACCGAAAAGCCGCAATTAGCGCTTAAGATGTGTTTGTGTCCGGACTGGCGAAGCGCCGTCCCTGACCCTTATCTCCCCTTCTCGTTCTGGCTGCGCCCGCTTCCACGCCGAGTGCGCTCCCACCTTTTAGAGTCCGCCCCTCAGCGGACAGGAACATCATGTACACGTCTCATACCCCCACGGCCGCGAATGGTCGTCACGGTCGCGTTGCGGCCCCCCTTCACCGTGCCTTTGCGAGTCGCATCCCCACCCCGCCCCTGTTTACGCCGGAAGAATTGCGCCGCCTTGTCGCTGAAATGATAGATTGAATAAATAATACGCTCGGATGTCGCTTTTAGAGCGAAAAGTATTTCAAGCTATGCTATAGTAAAATTTCGAAACACAGACCGCTTTGTCTGATTGCCTGTATTGGCCTCTCCCAAGCATTTCTTTTTTCGAACGCCCCGATTTTCGGGGCAGACGGCGCACGTCTATATGCGAACGGAGGCCAACATGGCTGTCGGTATTGTAAAGTGGTTCAACCCGAACAAGGGTTTTGGTTTTATTCAGCCGGATGACGGCGGCAATGATGTGTTCGTGCACATTTCGGCCATCGAACGCGCCGGCTGGCGGATGCTGGTCGAAGGCCAGAAGATCGCATACGAGGTCCAGAGCGACCGCGGCAAGGCGGCAGCGGTCAATCTTCAGGCCGCCTGACTCTGCGAAGCCCGGCGACCCCGCCGGGCTTTTTTATTTGATTTAGAGCGAAATGACTTTGAGTTGAATCGTCATTTCACTCTAAATTTTTGTTTTGTCGCGATGTTTTTGCGGAAAACCGCTCACACTTTTCCGCACATCGCTCCAAGGAGCCTGCACATGACCCCTTTCCGTTCCCCCGCCGACACCTGGGATTCCCTGTGGCCGACCGTGGGTGAGGCCGGGCTGGTCAATGCCCATGTGCCTGCCCGCTTCGAAGTGCGCTTTGACGGTCAACTCTGGCAGGTGCTCAAGGACCGTGAACCCGTGGCGCATCACAGCGAACGCAGCGAGGCTATTCGCGGCGTGCGTCAGGCCATGCAGCGTCTGTTTGCTGCCGGTAAATCGGCACAGTGGCGACTGATCGCGGCCAACGACTGATCCGCCTGTTGTCTGAAATGGTTTTTTGAAAGCTCTCCTCATGACCTATTCGCCCGCTGTGGCTACCACCACCGACGCCCTGTCCGACATCGCCGATCTGGTCGATGCACTGCTGGTGGAGCCGTGGGAGCCGCAGAAGGTGACCGGTCGCCGTCGCGAAGCCTGGGCGCAACTGGCGCCCTTGGTCCTCAACGGCATTAAACTATCGAAATTCGACACGCCCGCCTTTGACCGCCTGATGAACGGCCACATGCCCCTGCTGCGGCGCAGCCGCGACCGCGTCTGGACGGCGGCGCTGTTCGTTGTGGCGGCCGCCCTGTCGCGCTCGGAGCCGGTCGAGTTCAGGCGCTTTCTGTTCAGTCCGCCCTTGCTGAACGAGATGGCGGGCCTGAGCCGCATTATCGACTACATGGTCCGTCTGTACGCGGGCTCGACGGACTTCCGCCCGGAGTTGCGGCGTCAGGTCATCAACCTGATCTTTGATCCGGTGGAGGAGCTGGCGCGTGCCAGCGACCTGAGGCAGGTGGTGGACTTCGTCGCCGCCCGACTGGCCGATATTGACGGCTTTCAGCCCGACCTTTCGGGCATAAGCCTCGACCTGATGGGAGCCGTTCTGGCCGCGCGGCGCGGTGTGTACGACCTGCGCCACCAGATACGTTAATCACTCTTCCAAGGCCGCCCGTCGGCGCGCCAGTTCAGCCGAGACGGCGCTCATGCTGGCCTTGTCGAGCTTATACAGCAGCAGCACAGCGACCGAGATCAGGGCCGCCGCCGCAGGGGCGAGCGACATCAGGACGGTTATGATGCCCTTGGTTTCGACGGTCTGCGGGCCATTGGCGACATAATCGACGGCCTTCAGACCCGCGCCGATCAGGTAAGAGGCCAGCGCTCCGCCCAGCTTTTGCGAAAAGGTCGCCGCCGCATAGGTCATGGCCGTGGCGCGCCGTCCGAAGCGGTATTCCGTATAGTCCGCCGCATCGGCATACATGGCGTAGGCCAGCGGCGATTTCGGCCCCAGACACAGGCCGATCAGTATTTGCACCGCAAACATCAGCCCGATCTGATCCGGCGGGATGACAAAAAAGCTGGCCGAGAGGACAGCGACGGCGCCCATCAGGATCATCATCAGGCGCGGCTTGTCGATCCATTTGGTCATCATGGGCGTCAGGAGCGCACCGGCGGCCAGCGCTACGCCGTAAGAGGTCAGGAACGGCCCGATCAGATCCTCACGCCCCACCACATAGCGCATATAGTAGGCTGAGGTGGCCATACGCAGGGTGATGGTCACCATGATGACCAGAGCCAGGGCAAACAGCACCAGCCACGGCTTGTTACCGAACAGGTCGCGGATGTCGCGCCAGGGGCTGGAGGCCTGCTGTGGCGGCGGGCTGATGCGTTCGCGCGTATTGAGGACGACCAGCGCCATGATGACAACGACCACCACGCCATAGATGGCCATAACGATGGGCCAGCCCTGCGCCGGATTGGCCCCGCCGAAGCTTTTGACTAGCAGCGGCGTGGCATAGGTAACGATTGTGCCGCCCAGAAAGCCGCCGACAAAGCGGAACGCATTGAGCGTGGTGCGGTCCTGCCCGTCGGCGCTCATCACGCCGGACAGGGCGCTGTAGGGGATGTTGGCGACCGTATAGACAATCATCAGCAAATTATAGGTCAGATAGGCATAGACCAGCTTACCGTCATGATCGAAGGGCGGGGTGAAGAAGCACAGCACCCCCAGCACCGCCATCGGCGCGGCGGCCCCGAAAATCCACGGACGAAAACGGCCCCAGCGGCTGCGCGTGCGGTCAGCCACCGCCCCCATCACGGGATCAGTAAAAGCATCGAGGACGCGACTGATCAGCAGCATGGTCCCCGCCGCCAGCGGGTCGAGGCCGAAGACGTCGGTGAAGAAGATCAGCCCGAAGGCCGAAATGGTCGTCCAGTAGAAGTTAAAGCCCAGGTCGCCTGCGCCATAAGCGATCTTTTCGCGCAAGGATAGACGGTCAGTTGCGGCCATTTCGTTCCCCTGTGGTGCCGCGTTTTCGCGGTCTGGCCTATCTGTAGGGCAGTGTTACCCCCTGCGCAAGCGTCGATACGTCAACGTTGTCATGAACTGTTTCAAAAATAGCACAATCTCTAAGGATACTCCATTCTGCCCCGCCACATGGGCTCTGAAAGATAGGGCTCATAAGGCTTTCAATCCGCAGCCTCACGACTTCCCAAGGGCTGGTGTAGCAGGTATCATAGCGCCATTTTCCGCGTCAGTGCGGTCCAAAGGGGACGCTTTAGCCAAGATGGATAAGTTTAACACCTCTGCCTCCAGTGTCGGCAGACCCGCCTCCGTCTTGTCGCGGCGGGTGTTTCTCCTGAGCGCCTCCATGAGTGCTCTGGCGACTGTCGCCTCTGCCTCGACTCAGGAAACAGGTTTCGACGGCGCGGGGATTCCCGTAGACATCGGCAAGGGGTATCGCATCACTTCGCATATTCTGGGCGACACCCGCAGGGTCAACATATCCCTGCCCACCGAATATGCCGATCCGGCAACCGCCCACAAACGCTATCCGGTCCTTTATCTCCTCGACGGCGGCGACGGCTGGCAGGATTTTGCGCACATCGCAAGTATGGTTCAGCAGGGCGGGACATGGGGGGCCAACGCGCCCGTGATCGTTGTCGGCATCGAAAGCAAGGACCGCAAGGCCGAGCTCACCACGCCCTCGACCGATCCAGAGGAAATAAAGACGCTGCCGACCAGCGGAAAGGCCGATCTTTTCCGCCGGTTCATGGTCGAAGAATTGAGGCCTCTGGTCGATGCCGCCTACCGTACAGACGGGGTGAACGCAGTTATGGGTGAGTCGCTGGCGGGCCTGTTTGTGGTCGATACCTTCCTGCGCTTTGGCGGACAGTTTCAGAAATATATCGCCGTCAGCCCCAGCCTGTGGTGGGACTATGGCAATCTGTCCAAAATGTCCGATTCATTTTTGAAGACGAAGACGGCGACGCCGCGAACCCTGTGGCTTTCCATCGGCAATGAAGGCGGCACCATGCAGGCGGGTGTGGATCGTCTGGTGACCGCGCTGCAGAACAACCCGGCCGAAAACATCGTCTGGAGCTATCGTCCGCTCAAGGATGAGAGCCACGCGACCATCTATCACCCGGCGGCAACGCAAGGAGTCCGCTTCCTTTTTCCTGGTGACGCGAAGTAGTTGATATTCTGACGGGTTCAAACGGAACCCTTGGTCCCGACCTATGGGTCATACTCTGCTTGGCCTTTGTCTGGACAGGGGGCAAACCCCACGTTAGGCTTTGAGTTTAATTCCTTTTCGGTCTGCCCGTGTCCCGTATCACCATCGTCGATCTGGCCCGTCTGACGGGCGTTTCCATCAAGACCGTGTCGCGGGTGCTGAACAAGCAGCCGGGCGTGCGGCCGGAAAAGCGCGCTGAGATCGAGGCGCTGATCGCCGAGACGGGGTTCAAGCCCAACCCCGCCGCCCGCGCCCTGTCGGGGTCACGCAGCTATATGATCGGGCTGATTTTTGAACGCCCCGTCACCCACTATTACCAGCATGAGCTTCAGATCGGCGCCCTCAATGCCTGCCATCAGGCCGGCTATCATCTGATTATCGAAGGGGTGGCGGAACTGCGCCACCTGCCGCGCGCGCAGATGAAGGCGCAACTGGCCACCTCGCGCTTTGACGGCGTGCTGCTGGCCCCGCCGGTGTGCGATGATGCGGCCATGATCGACCTGTTCGACGAGCTTGGCGTGCCCGTGGTGCGCATCTCTCCCGTCCAGCATTTCGAGCGCAGCCCCTATGTGTTTATGGACGATGTGGCGGCGGGCTATGAGCTGACGCGCTGGCTGATCGAACTGGGTCACACACGCATCGCCTTCATCGAAAACCTGCGCGGGCGCGGCTCGAACGACAACCGCAAGTCCGGCTATCTGCGCGCCCTGTCCGAGGCCGGGCTGGCGGCGCGACCGGAATGGGTGGTGCGCGGCGATGTGCGGGTCAATAACGGCTTCGATGAGGCCGAGGCCCTGCTGTCTCAGGCCGACCGCCCGACCGCTGTCTTCGCTGCCGCCGACTACATCGCCTTCGGTGCCATGGCGGCGGCCGCCAAGCTGAAACTGTCGGTGCCGCAAGACGTCTCCATCGTCGGTTTCGACGATGCGCCGGGCACCAGCAGCGTATGGCCGCCGCTTTCGACCGTACATCAGCCGATGAAGGGGCTGGCCGAAGAGGCGACGCGCCTGCTTCTGGAGCGCATCAACGGGCGTGACGTCCCGGCGGCGCAACAACTCGACTATTTCATCGTCCGCCGCGGGTCCGCCGCCGCCCCGCGTGAGGGGTAAAAACCACTGCGTTACACACCGGCCTTAATTTGGCTGCATAGCCGTCTCACAGTCCCTGTCATGCGCCTGAAACCCCTCACCCTTTCCGGTCTGATCCTCGCTACGCTGGTCGTCACGCCCCTGTCGGTGTGGGCGGCCGACGATGAGATCGTGGCCACCAACCGCCCCAAGGTGGCCCTTGATACCCCGGCCCCCGCCGCCAGCGTGACGCCCGTAACCGCCGAAGACACGGCCAAGGCGACGCAGGCGCAGGTGCTTTCAACGTTGGACGGGACGCGCACTCCCGACCGCCGTCAGCCGACCTCCTGGGGCCGCGACGATACGGACTCAGGCCCGCAAAAGCGTCAGATTCACGGCGAAGCGGGTGTCTCCATCGGCACCGGCGGCTATAAGAGCGCCTATGTAGCGACCCTGATCCCGGTGGGCGAAACCGGCACGCTGGGCATCGCCTACAGCCAGACCGATCACGGCAATAACGGCTATATTTACGGCGACCCTTACGGCTATGGCTACGGGCCGGGCTATGGTCACTATGGGGCGTCGGCTTACGACCCCTACGGATACGGCTATGGTCGGGGCTATGGCTATGCGCGCGGCGGCACGTCAAAATCCCTGTCGATCTCGCTCGACTTCAGCGACCGCGGCAAGGACCGCGACCGCGACGAAGACTGCGACAGCGTGCGTTATGAAGGCGCTATAGGCGACCCCATATGGGGCGGCTATCGTCCCTCCCGCCGCGTCTGCACCAAGACGACAAACTATCCTTACTGATTAACAAGGCTTGGGCGGAATGATTTCAAATAGAATCATTCCGATCTAATACCAACGGCCGAAGATGCTGACCGCATCCGGCCGTTGAAAACTCGAGACTGTCTCATGTGTGTCAGCGACATGAGACAGTCTTGAAAGGCATACCCAGAGTCATTTTCAATGACCCTGGGTATAAGCCGGTAACCGCATCAGAAGCGCATCCGCACCCCGCCATTGAGCACGAACCCGTCGGTCGGGGCCCAGGCCTCGACCGTCCAGCGTCCATCGGCGGCCCTTTGCCGCCGCACCAGCGGATCGTGCCGCGTCTGGCGCACATTGAGCAGGTTTTCGGCATTGAGGAACAGGCGCACCTTCCCCACCACGCGCTCACCCAGCAGGCCCAGTTCCCAGTAGGGTTTACTCTCGCTCCGGTACGGATTGTCGTCCAGAGTCTGACAGCCCGTATAATAGGCCTCAAAACCGATCCGCCCGATGTCGTGTTCCTCCCACATGGCGACGAAGCCGCCGGTGTGTTTCGGCGTTGTCGGCTGAGCGCGGCGGCCGCTGCCCGACGGATCGGGCTCGGTGGCATCGACATAGACGTAGGAACCGGTCAGGGTCAACGCCTCATGACGGTAGCGCAGACGCCATTCCGAACCGCGCGTGCGCGTCACGCCCGCCGCATTGACCAGCCTGACCGAGGACGGGCCCGTTTGGCGTAGCTGCACCGCATCGTCTATGTCCGCACCGAACAGGGTCATATTGGCCTCGATCGGTCCTTTGGCATAGGTCAGGTCCAGCGAGGCCGTGCGCGCCACCTCGGGCCGCAGGTCGCCCAGCGGCTCCAGCCGGCCAAAGCCCGTGGCCTCGATGGCCTCGACAAAGGGCGTGGGCGCATGAAACCCGCGCCCCACTGAGGCCCGCACCGTCCAGTGGCCCGGACGATAGAGCAGAGACAGGCGCGGACTGAACTGCCTGCCGTAGCGGCTGTGGTCATCCAGGCGGGCACTGGCCGCCAGCGTCAGGCGCTCACCCATCGTCTGCTCCACCTGCCCGAACAGGCCGGGGACGCTGAAGTGATAGTTGAAGTCACTGAACCCCTTGGAATGGTAGTGGTCGGACTGAAAAGCTACCCCGCCCACCCAGGCGGTCGGCCCCGTCTCGCCTTTCAGCGCCGCCTCGGCAAAGCCGGTCAGGTGCGAGTCGCGGTCAATGACCTCGCCGAAGCGGTGCTCGTGACGCTGGGTCATGGACGAGGCGCGCAGGCTGAGGGTGCCCAACCCTTCCAGCGGAAACTGCGCCGTAACCCCGGCATCGACGCGGCGCGAGGCTTGCGTTTCGGGAAAGGCCGTGCCGTCCGGGACCGTGCGCCCGCTGAGCGTGCCACCCTTACGCTGTTCGCGCATGGTGCCCAGCGTGAGCAGTGCCTTCGACCCGTTGTCCCCGTACCAGAACAGGCGCGGTCGCAGCGTCCAGCGCTCAAAGCCCGCCATATCGATCCAGCCATCGCCATCGAGATCCTTGCGCGCCTGACGGTGATAGCCGCCGGTAAGCGAATAGCTGAGGCTCTGCGTCGCCGGGGCGGAGCTATAGGCCGTGACGTCCTGCCCGCCACGATGCGTCAGGTTGAGCAAAACCTCGCTTTCCGGCTCAGGGCTGGGGCGGCGCGAGACGAGATTGATCACCCCGCCCAGCGCCGAGGCCCCATAAAGCGCCGAGACCGAGCCCTTGATCACTTCCACCTGCCCCAGATCGGTCGGCGGAATCTGCAACAGACCGAGCGACTGCCCGCCATAGAGCGGCAAACCGTCGGTCAGCAGCAGGGTGTAGCGCCCGGCCATGCCCTGAATGCGGATATTGGCCGCCCCCAGCGACGGCGCGGTCACCTGCACGCGGATGCCCGGCGTCTCATTGACGAGGGTCGAGATATTGCCGGGGGTCATCAGGCTCTTTTCGTCGATCTCTTCGCGGCCGATGACGTCAACGCGGATCGGCTCGTCCTGAAGCCGGCGGCCAGCGCGCGTGGCCTGAACCACCACCTCTTCGATGGCGTCTTCCGGCTGAGGGGCAAGGGTTTGGGCCTGCGCGGCGGTCACGCAGACAAGCAGCGGCAAGGCGGCAGCCGCCAGAGCGCAATCCGATAAAGTGGGCACCACTTTTCGGAAAAATTGCGCGACCAAACAAAAATTTAGAGCGGGATGACGTTTCGGTCTAAAATCATCTCGCTCCAGAAGGGGCAAGGCCCCGTATAGGTAAGACATGGGAAAACCCGTAAAAATGAGCAAGCAAGGGCGCAGCGCGTCTAAGCGCTCCGCGTCGGTTCATTTTTCAGGGTTTCAGCGCGGCGGCGGGGCCAGCGGGCGGTAGCTCAGGCCAACGCTGTAGCGGTGACGCGACTGGAAATCCAGCGCCGTCACGCTCGGCAAGTGCATGAACAGGAAGCTGGCGGTGGCGATGGCGGCGCAATGCTGACCACAAACCTTCAGTGATGCCGCCCCCTTGTCGGCGCAGCAGGGCGCTTCCGACGACCGGACGTGCAGGTGCACATGGGTGTCTTCGTGATGCGCCCACGGACCGGCGGCTTCGGGCGCGTGCAGGCCCGACAGCATGGCCAGCAGTCCCGCCACAATCACCATCACTTTGAGGAGACCAGAGCGCATGGGGTATTTATAGGGACCGCACCTCGCCACTGCAAGCGGGGGTTTTAGCGCTTTTTCCACACCCTTACGTAATCGACCTCAAAGGTGCGCGGGAAGATGCCGTCGTCCACCTCACCGGCCATATTGCCGCCAATGGCCAGATTGAGCAGCAAAAACTGCGGCTTGTCGAAGGGCCACGCCCCCGGCTTGTCGGTTTTGACGTAGGTATGGAAGTGCTGCCCATCGACGAAGAAGTCGAGCTTTTGTGGTGTCCACAGAAGCTGATACTTATGGAAGGCGGTGCAGGCATCGGGCACGTCGATGCCATTGCCGTTGCCGGAACCGCCCACGCTGTTGATCGTATAGCGGTTATGCACCGTGCCAAAGGTCCGGCCCGGCGTCTTGCCCACATGCTCCATAATGTCGATTTCGCCGCCGTCCGGCCACCCCGCATCGGTGCCGAGCATCCAGATGGCCGGCCATGAGCCTTGACCGCACGGCATTTTGGCGCGGATTTCGTAAAAACCATACAGGAAGCTGACCTTGCCGCGCGTGATCAGGCGCGCCGAGCTGTAGTCCTGCCCGCCATAATCGGCGCGGTCGCTCAGGCGTTCCTTGCGCGCGGTGATACGCAGCGTGCCGTCCTTCACCTCTGAGTTTTCCAGCCGTTCGGCGGCGTAATACTGCTTTTCGTTATTGTACCAGCCGCTACGGTTGGCCTGTGTGTCATAGACCCAGGTCTTCACATCGGGCAGGCCGGGCGTGTTGAATTCCTCGGCCCAGTCCAGCATATAGCCCGCCGGAACGGGTGAGGTGGCATCGGCCGCCCGCGTTTCATTGGCCCCCGACAGAGCCGTCAGCGTCATCGCCGACAGAATCAGGGATTTCAGCATGACGTTTCCTCTGTGTTTATGCCCTCTCGCCGAAGGCAAGGAGGTTTAAGATCACTCTACCCTTACCATACGGCTCTTGCGGCGGCCATCGGGGGAGGTGACGCGCAGTTCGACCGGGCCGCTCACTGCCACCGGCCCCGTATAGGGCGTCCATTCGCCGCCTGCGAGGCGGTATTCGATGGGCGTAGCGGCGATTTCGGCATTGGCGAATAGCTGCCCGCCTTCGATCTTTGCCCCCGGTGGCGCCAGACGATAGGCGATGCCCGCCTGATCCAGAAGCCGCAGATGCACGCCCAGCCGGTCACGGAAGCCCTGCCAGTCGCCCAGCACGGCCTTGGGATCGACCTTGCCGTCACCATAGGTGTAGCTTTCCCCCGCCTTGTACGGCGCTTCCCAGCCCGCCCGGTGCCAGGCCCGCTCGGCCAGCGGCAGAAGGCGCGGGAAGAGGCGATATTCGGCCTCGTCGTCCGTGCGCACCACCTCGGACCATAACTGCCCCTGTAGGCCGGTCAGGCCGCGCCCCGGCGCATAAGGCGTCTTATCGGCCACCGTCGTCCCCTGCCCGCGGATATCGGTCAGCAAGGAGGCATTGGCGGGCAGGTTTTCCGGCTGGAAGCTGAAAATCTTGTAGCTGTCCGTATCGCGCGACGCCCAGTCATAGGCCGTCTCATCCGGGTCCGGCGCGGGCGGCATGTCAAAATAGGTGACATCGGGCACGGACAGCACGACTTCCCAGCCGCGATTGGCCTGATCGTGCGCTTCGGTGGCCGCCGTGCCGAGGGTGGAACTCCAGATGTTCGACTGCACGATCTTCGGCATGCGCGCGGCGTCCGTATGGCCCATGCCGTCGCTCCAGCCCGCCGTCTCGATGCCCTTTTGCGCCAGATAGGCCGAGACGCGCTCGATGAAATAGGGGGTGAGCTGCGGCGCTTTCAGACTGTTCTGCGCCATAAAGGCCTGACAGGCGGGCGATTGCGTCCATGCCCCCGCCGTCTCATCCGCCCCGATATGGTAGCGTTTCAGCGGCACACCGGCGGCCTGATGCAGCTTCATCGTCTCGTCGATCACCTTGTCGATAAAGGCATAGGTGGCGGGCAGGCAGACATTGAGCGTATTGTCGTTATAGTGCTGGATCGAGCGATAGGCCGTGGTGTCTTCGGGTTCGACCAGCCGATATTGCGCCGCCCCCGCCGCATCACCGGCGGCCATCAGACGGCGATAGCGAACCTCCATGGATTTGATCGCTGCGCGGCTGTGGCCCGGCATATCGAAGGACGGGATGACCTCGATGCCGCGCGCCTGCGCCGCCTTCAGGATGTCGATATAATCGGCCTTCGTGAAATAGCCATTGACTGGCGTGTCGCGCTCCGGCCCGGCCCCCAGTTGCGGCAGCAGGCAGGTTTCTTCGGCCGGGTCGTGGCAGCGATAGGCCCCCATCTGCGTCAGTTCCGGCAGGCCGTCGATTTCCAGCCGCCAGCCCTCGTCGTCGCCCAGATGCAGGTGCAGGCGGTTGAGCTTATAGGCCGCCATCTGTTCCAGCGTCTCGAGCACAAAGGCTTTGGAATGGAAGTTGCGCGCCACGTCGATATGCAGGCCGCGGAAGGGCAGGCGCGGCGCGTCTTCGATGGTCATACGCCGCACCTGAGCGCCATCAAAGGCCGTTTGCTGGGCCAGAGAGCGCAGGGCGTGGTTGGCCCCGGTCGTCGATCCGGCGCGGATGCTAACGCTTTTGCCCACCGTCAGGCGATAGGCTTCGGGGCTCAGTTTCGGGTCGATGGTGACGCTGAGCACCGGCCCCCGCCCCTCCCCGGCCCCCGCCTGTTTCAGGGCCTCTACGGCGGCGGTAATGGCGTCACGGCTCAGGCCTTTCAGGCGCAGGTCAAACCCCTTGCTGAGATCGAGCGGCGCGCCCTTTTGCAAAGTCACCCTAGCCGGGGTGGGCAGGATCACCACGGCCGGACGGGTCAGGGCGACGTTGCGCGCCGCATTGCGTTCATAGGCACGTTCAGGGGTCAGCCACTGCGTCTTGTCGCCGGGGGTCTGGGTGCCCAGCTTCGCCTCATCGGTCATCGGGGCGACAAAGGGCAGGGTCTCCAGCCCGCTTTCAGGGTCGATCACCGCCTTAGAGGCCACAAGGGTACGGGGGGTGAGGCCCGGCGCGGCCACATAGGCATTGGGCATCATGAAACCGCGCGCATAGAAATGCCCCTGCCCCCAGACGCGAACCGTATGCGAGGCACCACCCTTCAGCGTGATGCCGGCCTTGGGTGTCAGGGCGTAGAGGTCGCCATTGACCTGTTTCAGGTCGAAAGCGTCGCTTTCAGAGCGCACAAATGCCCCGACGTAGGAGAAATAGAGGGTCCAGCCACCGGGCAGGTCGCTCCCTTCGGGAAGGGTGAGGGTCAGGGCCGACAGGAAACAGGCGGCCTTGTCGCAGGTCTGACGGTTATCGACGATCTCCCACCGATAGCCGAGCTGGTTCCCCAGACGGTCCAGTGTGGCCTGATCCAGTATCGGCACAGGCGCGACGCTTGGCGCAGCGGGCGCTGGCACCGGCGTTTGCGGCAAGGTGGCGCAACCGGCGGTCAGGGACAGGATAAGGGCCAGTGTGCTCAGGCTGACGGAATGGGCAAAGGTCATGGCGGTTCCTCGGTCGGCGCTGCGTTTATCGCATGTGACGGCGGTTTTTCCGCGAAATCAAGTCCAAAAGTTATAGGGTGGAGCGGTATTGGTTATAACCAATATAGCGGATAGCTAGCGGATAGCTTTTTCAAGCCTCCGCTTATCGATTTGACATTTGCGCCCAGATATGAGAACAAAGAAGGAACTCTAGGAGAGTGCGATGAGCCGACTGTATGACGGAGCGTGGGTGCTGGTGGCTGGTCAGGCGGTGGCGCAGCCGGCTATTGAGTGTCTTATACCAAGGGTCATTGGAAATGACTCTTGGTATTCCGTTCGAGACTGTCTCATGTCGCTGATACATATGAGACAGTCTCGTGTCTTCAACGGCCGGATGCGGTCAGCATCTTCGGCCGTTGGTACTAAAAGCATGTTTCGCGTGGCAGATGGTCTTTATGGTGAGGATGGGCGCGCTGTGGACGGGGTTGTGGGGCGTCCGGCCATTCAGATGATCCTCGACCCTCAAACCGCGCGCGAAAACGGCCTGCTGGCGGGGTAATTTTTAACCCCCTTCCGCTATAGACAGTCCCCTCCCCTGCCGTAATATGCCCGCCATGACCCCTACACTGATCGCTGCCAACGACAACTGGCCCGCCGAGGCCGAACTGATCGCCGAAACGGTTGCCGCCTATGAGGCATCGGGAAGCACGCGGGCGCAGGCTCTGGCCGATCTGCGCCACGCCGTGCAGGCTTTGCGCCGCAATGGGCTGCGCTCGGCCCGCGCCCTTAAGGGGATGGAGTAAGGATTATAGCGGACTGATTTCCATAATCAGTCCGCTCAAGCCGCCATTGAGGCGGCGGCCAAGGTGGCGGAGCCTCGCACCCGGCGAGGGACTAAAAAAGCTAGATCATTATGTTTATCATAATGATCTAGCGGAATAAACCGCCCAGCAGCTTGCCAATGCCGTCCTGCCCCAGGAGGTTCGGGGCGGCCTCGGCTATGGCCTGCGGCAATTGTCCGCCCTGCGACAACTGATCGACCACACCGGGCAGGACGTCGCCCAGTTGCGCCGGATCAATGCCCAGTGACCCGGCCAGTTGATTGACCATGTCCGGCCCCAGCGCCGACTGCAACTGCTCCAGAGATACCGGCAGGTTGGCGCCGTTCGACACCCACGACTGCACCACCTCAGCCAGACCGCCCTGCTGCAACTGACCCAGCACGTCGCCGATCAGGCCCTGCCCGCCCAGTTGCTGCGCCAGACCGGCGAGGTCGAGATTGCCCAGATCGAGCTTGCTGCCGAGGGCGCCAAGAATATCGTTCAACATGATCCGCTCCGTGTGTGTTCCCATTCTACCTTGCGCGGCGAATCGGTCAGAGTCGAGTCAGGATGTGCGGTCACCGATACCCCGATGATTGCGCAAACCTTTGCCTCACGCAGATGTTTTCAGCCCCGGGCGCGGGGCGGGATCTCCGTGATCACGTCCGACAGCGCCTTCAGGCACGCTACGCCCAGCGCCTGAGAGCGGGCCGGTGACCAACCCTCAACGGCGTCCGGCGCGTCGTCATGGTCCTTGAACGGCATTTCCAGCGTCATGGCGATGGCCCCGAAGCGTTCGGCCACGGCATTGGTCGAAACGGCCAGATTGGCCTGTCCCGGCGCATCGACCGCATAGCCATAGGTGGTCTGGAAATCGAGCGTGCGCGCCGACAGGGCGCTCAGATAGCGGCGATAGAGGACGTCACGCTGCGGCGTCCACGACGGAATGCCCTCAAATCCGGCCATGAAAACGTGCGGGATGGCTTCGTCGCCGTGCACGTCGATGGCAAAATCAACGCCGGTGTCGTCCATGGCGTTGCGGAGGGCCAGCACTTCCGGGCTCTTTTCGGCCGAGGGCTCGGCCCACTGACGGTTCAGATCCGTGCCGGCGGCATTGGTGCGCAGGTGCCCGCGCGCGCTGCCGTCCGGGTTACAGTTGAGCACGATGTAAAAGGTCGCCGCTGCCCGCAGAGCTATGGCCTCCGGCGCGTCGCTGCACAGCCAAGGAATGGCCCCCTCCATCCACCATTCGGCCATGGTCTCGCCCGGATGCTGACGCGCATAGAGCCAAACGACGCGCGGCCCCTCTCCTACCCTGAACAGGTCGAGATCGCGGCCATCGAGCGTTTGGCCCAGAACCCGGTGACTGATGCCGGCCAAGGCCTTCACCCGCTCGACCAGCGCCCGGTGACGGTCACTGTCATAGGGCGCAAAATAGGCCACCCACAGGGTTTCAGAGGCCGACCGGTGACGGATGCTCAGCACGCCGTCGGCATAGGCGGTGTCGGCCTGCCTCCAATGGGCCCCATCGCTGCTGATACGGGCTTTGTAGCCCTCCCAGCCGCCCGTATAGGCCGATCCCCCGGCATTGGTGAGGCGCAGTTCCAGATCGACGCCTGAGGCCCCGTCCACGCGGAAATAGAACCACTGGTAATAGTGCGACTGATGATCCGGGCGGATAGCCAGATCGAAACGTCCGCCCCCGTGCGCCTGCACCACCTCGATATTGCCGCCATCGAAATCGGAATGGATGCTGACCGCCATGCTGCGTCTCCGCAAGGTGTTGAATGTACTGATCGTTTCCATAACGACCGAATCGGAGGCCGTCACGTGATTTCGGGACCGTTTTTCAGGGTGTGGCTGGCTATCGGGGGATCAGTGACGGCCTCTTTTCGCCGCAATCCCTTGGACTCCAAGCGACTCCGTGTCTTGTGGGGTCGTTTTTCAGCATCATAACCGTCGCTCTATGGCTGAAATCAGAGCCTGACGGGTATATCTCGGTGGTATTGCAGGCGGTCACTACAAACTCACCCACTGAGGTCAAGGAACAGGACGCGGTGAACCGTAAATCCCGGTGACTGTGCTGTTCGGTGACTCTGCCGGTCGGGTGTTAACTGTCTTTCCCCGTAGATGTCCGCCTGAGCGACCCTTCAAAGGTCGCACAAGGCGGACCGCGCACGGACCTTAATACCGCTCCCCTCTCGCTGTTAAGAGAGTCTGTTAGTGAATCTAGTTAAATAGGTTAAGCGAAAAAACAGCCGGAATTCCCCTTTAAAATCAACAAGGGTACCTTTTGTTAATCTTTGATACCCCGTCACTTTGTCACTGATCCCCCGCGCGACGGGTCTTCGTTCCCCCGTGCAGGCGGTCACTCTTCCCCCGATAAGTGAGCTAGGAAAAACAGAATATTTTCCACAGCTTGCCCGCGGCTTTTTAACCCTATTTCCGCGGCAAATCCGGTCACCATTCCCCGAACACCGGCTTTTGAGGGCAAAACCGCTGAAAAACGCCCGCCGGTCACCGTTCCCCCGACTCACCTTGAGCGAATCGGTCACTCTTCCCCCGTCAATCCGGTCACCCATCCCCCGATAGGGTGGTCACTGTTCCCCCGACGAATCGGCCTCAAAAAGTCACCGATCCCCCGACACCGTTTTCTAGAATCGTTTGTGCATAAGGCCGTCGATTTCCAGCGCCCGCTGGTCTTCGGCGGTTTGCCGTTCCAGCGTTTTCAGCGCATCGCGCACCCTCACCCGCTCTTCCATGTCGCGCTTGATGAAATGCACGGCGGGTGAGCCGTCATTGGTCTTGGTCAGCGTCATCTCGTATTCCGGCAGGGCGTTCTTGGCCACGATGCGCTTTAAAAGGTAGGTAAACTGCTTCAGCGGGCTGTCTGAGCCGGTTTTCTCATGCAAAATCGCGATACGGCAGGTCCAGCCGCCCTCCTGATCACCGGCGTGCTTGCGCGCCACGCGGTAAAGAGCGCGCTCCATGCCGCCGGTCAGCAGGAAATAGTCCTGATGCATGGTTAGCAGAGAGCGTTCGGTGACGATCCCCTGATAAACCCAGTCGGACAAGGTGATCGAAATGCCGCGCGGCGCCTCGGTTTCCGGGTCCACCTCCAGTTGAAAGGCGTCGATCCAGCCGAATTGCGCCTTGTCCTTGCGCTTGGGCGCGCGCAGCGAGGTCTGGATGGTCGTCGATTCCAGCCTTTGCAGCGCCGCGTTCAGTTCCTGATAGGATTTGCCGCCGGTATCGCGCTTGATGGCGCGCAGCAGATCATAAGACGTTGTCTTAAGAGTCCGCGGCAAGTCATTGACTCCCTGCTCTTTCAGACGATTGAGCACCGAGGCCGCCCAGATCATGATATCGGCGTCCCAAATGGTGGCGATGCCGAATTCGGCATTGCCTGAGACCTTCACCCAGGTGTCGCCATCGGGGCTGGTATATTCGATCGGTTTCAGGCGCTTGCGCTTGGCGAGGCTGAAAAACGGCCGTTCCATCAGCTCGCGCTGGTCCTTCAGCGACATGTCGCTGACGAGCGGGATAAACAGGTCGAACTGCGATTCGGCGGCGCGGCGGGCCATGATCAGATCCTGCCCTCGGCTTTCAGTTTGTCTTCCAGCGCTTCGACGGCCTGCTCGAACACCTGCCCCAGCACCAGACCCTGCGCGTCGGCCACGGCATAGAAGCGGCGCAGCGCCTCGTCGGTGACTTTCAGATTGAGCTGACGGTTACGCCCGGTGCGGTAGCGACGTTGCAGGACGGGTTCAGGCGCTGCAGGTACGGCCACGGCTTCACGGCTGGGGAAGCCCCTCGCCTCGGCCACGGCGCGCAGAGAGTCCTTATCCGGCTTGGGTTTTGGCCGGGCGTCAAACGCCGACAGGTCAAGATCGTCGTCAAAGATCGAAGCGCGTTCGGACATGGATTAAGCGACCTCCTGAGCCGGAACCGCGTCCGGATTTTTCAGCAATTCAATGGCTTCGGCAACAAAGGCGCGGGCATTGGCCACGGCCTTGTCGATATTGGCGACCTGCGACGGGTCTAGCGTTTCCAGCGCCCCGCCGAACGAGAACATGGCCTTGAAGGCTTCGCGCTCGTGCAATTGCGTATCGAACAAACGGATACCATGGGCGCGCAACTGCTCGTGGATGGCCGACAGGGTACGCGGCTTGATGATCGGATTGGTGCGCGTCAGCAGCACCGCATGCGGGATCGGGCGGCGCGACTGACGCTCGGTATTTTTGATCAGGCTGAGCGCCTTGGCCGCCTGCTTGGCATCCAACTGCGAGCCTTGCGTTGGCACCACCACCAGATCGGACGCCCCGATGGCATAGGCCACCGTCAGCGACGCCGTGCCTTCGCAATCAACGACCACAAATGGCGCTTCGGCGGCCGCCTCCTCGATCTTGTCGAGAATGTTTTCCTGATTGGCGTCCGACACGATGCGGATATTGGCCGGGCAGCCATTCAACTGCGACCAGGCCAGGATCGGACGGTTGGGGTCGGCGTCTATAATAATGACCTGCGTCTTGCGCGCCAGTTGCGTGGCCATCAGCGTCGCCGCCGTGGTCTTGCCCACGCCGCCCTTGGGCGAAATGAAGGAGATGACAGGCATGTCAGGTTCCTCGTGCTGGCTTTGACGCGCGAATGGCGAGCTATCGGATAGCCACCGGCTAGCGCGCGCCTTTTGCGCAAAGGTTAATGAAGTGTTAATTCTGTTGGTGCGCCGATTCTGACGCGGGGTCCAGACGGAAGGCCTCCGACAGCTAACGGAAAGCTGTGCGAAAGTCGCCCGATAGACACCGGCTATCTCACCGAAAGCCCTCGGCTAGACGTCGGGTTGCTATGCGTTAGCTCTCGGTTAGCCATAGCCTAGCTTTCCAATAGCTAATAGAAAGTTAATAGCTAGCCGAATTCCATCCGATAGCCTGTGTGAAGCTTTCGTGTGGCTATCGGATATGTAATGAGTATCTGGTAGCTACCCTCTCCTCAGTTGTGATGACGTTTCACAGCGGGTGAATAAGGTTTCGTCTCAATAAGCTATTGAATAAATGTAAGATATCTTTTGGCTATCTTTTGGGCATCTAAAAAAGAGCCTCCGGCGGGCAGGGGCACAGCCCCTGCACCCGGTTTCGGGCGCGAAACTTCCTCATACCTTCCCAGCTTGCTGGTGTGTAGCGCCAGCGAAAGTGTAGCTTTCATAAGCGTTGGGAACATCAAGCGAAGCGCAGATGGTGGTGGGGGCTTCCTTGGCGTCAATGACACGACATTCTGACAAGCTGGCAAGGCCCCTACGCCACTGAAGATTAGCCACCAAAAACACGAAACGAAGTTCGGCGCAGCCAAAAGAGCCGCTGAAACACCCGGCCCACAGGGCCCTGACCTTCGTGCGCAAGCCTCGATGAATGGCGCTGCGCGTCGAGAAAGGCTTTGAACCACAGATTACACAGATTTCATAGATTGGCGCTGCGCGCCCCTGAGTGACGCAGACACGGATAATCTGTGAAATCTGTGTAATCCGTGGTTTTTGAGCTGTCGTGACGATTTCACCTTAGCGATCTTCCTCCTCCCCATATCATGGGGAGGTGCCGAGTTTACGAGGCGGAGGGGTATCTTCACGAGGAGTTATACCCCTCCGTCAGCGTCGCTTCGCTCGCCAACACCTCCCCACTTCGTAGGGAGGGGAAGTCGGGTTTAAAGCGCAGGCCTGTGCCAAAGGCTCCCATTCGTGCTTTTTGCGTTTATAGTGGCTAAAAACCCGCCCGAAACCCCAGACGCCGCCCGCGGAAAGCGCGTGCCCACATCCGGGGTCCGGGGTCAACTGACCCCGGAATCTTACCCTTGCCCAACACTCAAACCCAACTCACCCCAGCAGGCTTGCGGCGATATTGATGCACAGGGCGAGGATGGTGGTGTTGTAGACAAAGGCAAAGACGGCGTGGCCGAGATTGAGGCGGCGCATGGCTTTGGAGGCGACGGAGACGTCGGCGGTTTGGGCGGCGGTGCCGACGATGAAGGCGAAATAGGCAAAGTCGAGATAGTCCGGTTCGCAGTCTGCATCCGGGAATTTGAGGGGCGGGGGCTCGGCGCGGCGGATGGCGATGTAGTAGGCGTGGGCGTAGTGCAGGGCGAAGGTGGTGTGCACGAAGACCCAGGTTGTGACGATGGTGGTGCCGACCAGCGCGAGGTCGAGGCCTTTGCTGAGGCCGGTTTCGTCGTGGGCGGCGATCAGTTCGCTGGCGATGGCGACGACGCAGACGGCGATGGCGGCCCCAGTGAGGCCCAATATGGTCCATTTGCCGACGTCTTGCGTTTCGGCGCGGCGGCGCATGTCGGCGGTATTGGCGGTCATCATCAGCCGGGCGAGGGCGATGAGGTAGAAGACGGCGGCGCTGTTCCACGCGACCAGCACGCTTTGCGACAGGCGCAGGTCGGTGAGGGTGCCCAGAAGCGTCCCCAGACCAAGGGCCAGAGCGATGGCACGGCTCAGCCACGGGCGGGTACGCAGGGTGCGGACAAAGGAAAGGGCGGTCATAGACAATGCTATGACCGCCCTTTGGAAAATGTCCAGCCGGGGAGGGGGCTTAAACCGTTTTCGTTACCTTGTTCAGGTGCGGCGGGCTGTCCGGATTGAGGCCGCGCGCCAGCGACAGGCGGTTGGCGAGGCGGTAGAAGCTTTGCAGGCGCAGGATGGGCTCAAGCATCGGCTCAGCGGCCAGGGCGGGCAGGGTATAGGCCCCCGGCGTGGTGTCGGCCAGCCACACGGCAGCCCCGCGTCCGGCAAATTCCGCGGCCACATCGCGCACCCCGTCGCCGGCCGTGTCGGAGGTGGCGAAGGCCAGCACAGGGAAGCCCTGATTGACGATGGCCATCGGGCCGTGGCGCACTTCGGCGGCGGAGAAGGCTTCGGCGTGCAGGGCGCAGGTTTCCTTGAGCTTCAGGGCCGCTTCCTGGGCCACGCCGAAGCCGTAGCCGCGACCGATGACGAAGAGGTTGTTTGCCGCGGTCAGGGCGGGGAGGGCGGCGGACCAGTCGAGGTCGAAGGCCTGACGCATCTGGGCGGGGAGGGCGGCTACGGCGGCCTTCAACGCCGCGTCGTCGGCCCATTCGGCGGTCAGGGCGGCAAAACCAGCCAGAGCGGCGAGGCAGGATTTGGTGGCGGCGACCGACAGCTCCGGCCCGGCGCACAGCGGCAGGACTTCGTCGGCGAGCGTCGCCAGCGGCGCGGTTTCGTCATTGACCAGCGCCACAACGAAGGCACCGGCGGCCTTATAGGCTTCGACGGCGGTCAGAAGGTCGGGCGAGCGGCCCGATTGCGACACGGCGATGCACAGGGTTTCGGCGGCGACGACCGGGGCCGCATAGACCGAGGCGACCGACAGGGCGGCGGAGCTGACCGGCACGCCGGTCAGGGTCTCGATGACGTACTTGCCATAGGTGCAGGCGTGGTCTGACGAACCACGCGCACAGGTGACGACGGCCTTCGGGGGCTGGGCCTTAAGGCGCGCGGCGATACGGCTCAGGGTCTCGGCATTGCGTTTCAGGAAGCGCTCAACGGCGTCGCCGCCTTCGGCCGCCTCACGGAACATCAGGGTCGTGGTTTCATCCAGCGGCGTGGCGACGGAGGCGAGGGACATGTAGACGGTTCCTTTGTGACGAGGCAGATGGTTCTGATACCAATATTTAGCATTGGTATTACTACTGATGCGCTTTTGAGGCAAGGCCAATCGCAAAACCGTCAGTTTTGTAGCAATTTAGAAGGGTTTCCGGCGGGAGGCACGCAAAAACCCGCACAAAAGGATATAACCAATATTGCTATTGGGCTTTATCTGTGCCACGCTCACGTCCGTAACCGGGTTTTCCCTCATTTCCCCCCGGCCCTACTGGAGTGGTCTGCCCCTGCGCTGACCACTCTTTTTTTTGCTCTATGTTTCGCTCTGTTCGCGAGTCTGTCCGTGCTCTGACAGGCGAAAACGTGACACCAAAGACACATAACGCGCCTTACAGAGGCGATTCCGCCGCCGGTAAGTGCCGGTTTTCGGGCTTACACAAATCCGTCATACAAGTTTGGGCGTTCTGTCACACAGCCTCCCTATAAGGCCGAATGATGGCATGGGTGCGTTCAGAACGGGGTCTCCCGACGCGCCGCTGCGCTGGTCTGGAGAGATGACATGAACACTTCCACGAAATTCCGCCTGGGTCTGCTGGGCTTTACCGCTGCTGTGGCTCTGGCGGGCTGCTTTGGGGCTGACAACGTCGCTTCGCCGGGCGAAGGCGTGCTGATCGGCGGCGGCACCTCGTCCTCGTCATCGTCGTCGTCTTCCACGTCAGGTGTCGCGGCGGCTTCGTGTCCGACCGGCACCGACAATATCGGCGTCATCACGCTCGCCGGCGGTGCTCAGGCCCGCAACTGCCAACTGCCGAACACCATCACGGGCAGCCTGACCCTGGCCAAGCTCGACGGCGTCATCTACTCGGTCTCGGGCCGCGTCAATATCGGTGAGGACATGGGGCCGAACGTTAATTCCCCGATCGCCGGTGCGCGCAAGGGCGTGCTGACCATCGAGCCGGGCGTCACTGTCTTCGGTTCGGCTGGTCTCGACTACATCGCCGTGCAACGCGGTTCGCAAATCTTCGCCGAAGGCACGGCGACCAATCCGATCATCTTCACCTCCAAGAACAACGTCACCGGCGCTTCGACCTCGAACTCGATCGGCGAATGGGGCGGTCTGGTCCTTCTCGGCCGTGCGCCGTCGAACTCCTGCGCCACTGACGCGGTTCCGACCAACCTCGACGGCTTCAACACCTGCGGCGCGTCTTTCGAAGCCGTGGCCGGTCTGAACTTCGGCGGCAACAGCCTCGCCGACAATTCCGGTACGCTGAAGTACGTGCAGGTCCGCTACACCGGCTATCAGGTCGATGTGGGCAAGGAGCTGAACGGCATCACCTTCGCCGGCGTCGGCGCGGGCACCACGGTCGATTACGTTCAGGTCTATAACTCGTCCGACGACGGCGTTGAATTCTTCGGCGGCGCGGTCAACGCCAAGCACCTCGTGCTGGTCGGCAATGACGATGAGCAGTTCGATACCGACAACACCTGGTCGGGTTCGGTGCAGTGGATGATCGCCCTGCAGGCCGCCCGCTCGACCTCGGGGTCTTTCGGCTTCGAAATGTCGTGTAACAAGGGTGGCAATGGTGGTGTTCGCGCCTTCTGCCCGCCGACGGCGGTTGTCAACACCGGCACCCTGCGTCCGTTCGCCTACCCGAAGGTATCGAACGCCACCATCATCATGAAGAACACCTTGAATACTCAGGCGCTGAAGCTCGACACCGGCACCGGCCTTCTGCTGATGAACTCGATCATCCGCACCACCAGCCCGTCGTCGAACTGCCTGCTGGTGCAGGACAACAATACGGTGATCGCTCAGGTCGCCTTCCGCTCGGTCATGGGCATCTGCGGCGGTATCGCTTCGGTGAGCGTCCAGACGGGTTCGTCGAACACCGGTCAGACCCTGCCGACCGTGGCTGAGGCCGAAGCCCTGTGGAATACGGGTAACATCACCCGCGTGTCCTCGGTCACCGCGACCCTGCTGCCGACCGTCACCAACAACTCGATCGGCACGGCGACGACCCTGACCAACGACATCGTCAACGGTGCGACCGAAAACGCCGTTGCGGTGACCAACCCGACCATCCTCAACGATGCGGCCAATAACAACCTCGGCTTCTTCACCAATCCGACCTACATCGGTGCCGTGAAGGACGCTAACGACACCTGGTACAAGGGTTGGACCTGCGGCATGGGCACCGGCGAGAAGTCCTGCCAGTAGCAAGCGACAGCGCGGCGGGGGAAACCCCGCCGCGACGCGCTCTGCTCTCCAAGTCCTTCAGCAAAGGTTGATCCCATGAAACTGCATACTCTCTCCCTCGGCGCCTTGCTGATGGCTACGACGTCGCTGGCGGCGGTAAACGCCGCCGTGGCGCAAGACCAGACTCAGACGGCTGCCGACCAGCCAGCGGAAGCCGCCACCGGCGATTCCAACGCCGTTACAGAAGTCGTCGTGCGCGGCAAGAACCTGCCCAAGACCATGCGTCGCACGGCAGAAGTCACTTCGATCCTGACCACCGAAGACCTCAAGCGCACCGGCGACGACAATGCCGCTACGGCCCTGACGCGCGTCGCGGGCCTGTCGCTGGTCGAAGGCAAGTTTATCTATGTGCGCGGCCTGGGCGAGCGCTACTCGTCGGCCCTTCTGAACGGCGCGCCGCTGCCGTCGCCGGAACCGCTGCAACGCGTTGTGCCGCTCGACCTGTTCCCGGCGTCGCTTTTGGGCCGCGTTTCGGTGCAAAAGACCTATTCGGCGGAATATCCGGGCGAATTCGGCGGCGGTGTCGTCGATCTTCAGACCGTGGCCCTGCCGCGCGACAACTTCCTGAGCCTCGGCATCGGCACCGGTTACAACAGCGAAACGACCGGCAAGAAAACCGTCACCTATTTCGGCTCGGCCACCGACTGGCTGGGCTATGACGACGGGGCCCGCAGCCTGCCCGATCCACTGCGTAATGCGCTGGCCAAAGGCAAGCTGGTCAACCCGAACACCTACCCGGCGACGGGCACGGGCGCGACCAACGAGCTTCAGAAGATCGGTCATTCCTTCACCAATGCCGACCTCAACCTGCTGCAAATCGGCCGTCCGACCCCCAACTTCAGCCTGAACGGCAGCGCCGGTCAGACCTATGACGTTCTGGGTGGCAAGTTCGGCGTCGTGGCCGTGGCCGACTTCTCCAACAACTGGTCGGTCAAGAACGGCATCCACTACGAGGATGACTATACGAACTCGGCCAACAATGTCTCGCTGAACAGCCTTTTGTCGCTCGGCTATACGCGCGGTGCCCACACCCTGAAGTGGACCGGCATGTATATCCGCAAGACGACGAAGTTCGCGGCTACCCGTGACGGGTTCAACTCCAACGGCTTCTTCTACCGCAAGGACCGTACCGGCTGGTATCAGCGCGAGTTGGGCCTCAGCCAACTGACCGGCACGCACGCCCTGACGCCGAAGCTGGTGCTCGACTGGACGGCCTCCTACGCCGTGACGGTGCGCGATACGCCGTATGACAAGTTCATCAACTATCAGTTGGACACCTCCAACACGGCGACAAAAGGCCTCTATTTTACCGACCTGCGTAACGGCGGTAGCAATGAAACCGCCTTCTCGAACCTGAAGGACGTGGCCAAGTATCTGGGTGCCAACCTGACCTGGGACTACAGCCTCGGTGAAGGCCGTGATGGCAAGCTGATGGCGGGTGTCTCGGTGCTCGACAACCAGCGCGACTACCAGCGCCGGGCTTTTGAGTTCAAGTCGGTGAACGACTCGCTGGCCAAATATACCCGCGTCGATTACCTCTTCTCCGACTACAATATCCGCCCGGACTTCCTGCAACTGTGGGAAACCGGTTCGGACTCGCCGCAAGCCTACAAGGGCGGCCTGTTCGTGTCGTCCTACTACGTGAAGACCGATCTGGAAGTCATTCCGCTGGTTCGCGTCGCCGCCGGTCTCCGCTACGAAAGCGGCAAGGAGCGTAACGACCTGCGTTACCTCTATCAGACCAACACCAAGCCGGAGCGCGCCGCGACCCAGATCAAGGAGACCTATCTCCTGCCGTCGGGTACGGTGACCTGGAACTTCAAGGACGACATGCAACTGCGTTTTGGCGCGTCCAAGACGATCGGCCGTCCGCAGTTCCGCGAACTGGCCGAGCCGACCTTCCGCGAAGCCGATAGCGACCGCTCCTACACGGGTAACCCGCTGCTGAAGGACACCGAGATCACCAACCTCGATGCCCGTTATGAGTGGTACTACGGCGCGGGCGAATACCTGACCGCCGGCCTGTTCCACAAGACGCTGGACAAGCCCGTCGAAACCATCTCGACCGGCACCCAACTCCAGCAGACCTTCGTCAACGCCCCGGAGGCCAATATTCAGGGCTTTGAGGTGGACTATAAGGGCCTGTTCGAGAGCCCGATCAAGGGCGGCTTCTTCGAGAGCAAGCAGTGGCTGGTGCAGGCCAACTACACCTTCACCGACTCCAGCGTGAAGGTGAAGGCCGGCGACAAGATCGCCTTCAGCCGCACCACCTTCCAGCCGGTCGAAGCCAGCCTGTACATCAAGGACGGCTCCAAGCTGCAAGGTCAGTCGGATCACCTCGCCAACGTGCAGTTCGGCTGGGAAGACTCCGAAGCCAAGTCGCAGGCCACCCTGCTGCTCACCTATGTCAGCGAGCGTATCTCGGTGCGCGGTTCGGGTATTGTCGGTGACCCCGACATCATGCAGGAGCCGGGCACGCAGGTCGATTTCGTGTGGCGCAAGGGCTTCGACGCCTTTGGCCGTGGCCTGAACTTCCAGCTTGAGGCCCGTAACCTGATGGGCACCGAGTACAAGGAATATCAGACCATCAACGACAAGCGCGTCTATGTCGATCGCTACGATCCGGGCACGTCGGTCTCGGTCAGCCTTTCGACGCAGTTCTAAAAACAAGAGAAGGCCGTCCGGTTCGCCGGGCGGCCTTCTTGCTACGGACAAACAAAGCCCTCCGGATCACTCCGGAGGGCTTTGTTCTTATCTTGAAGGGTCACTGAACCCCCGACGGTATCGGGGGAACGGAGACTATTTTACGGCCTTGGCTTTTTCGTCTTCGCTGAGGCGCTGGAACAGCAGATCGACCATCTCCTCGGCGTTTTCATCCGTGGCGGTCGAGGCTTCGACGCCGCAGTAGTTTTGGTCCGGCAAGCGGCCCCAGACGACCAGCGGCGCGTAGTAGCGGGCGAGGTCGCTAAGCGCCTCGTGCTGATCCTTAGCGGCGGTGTCGGGCAGGACCAGCATGCCGTCAAAGCGCTGCGAGCGGACAAGGTCCTTCAACGCGCCCTGACGCTTGGCCGGGGTCTTGAGCACCAGCAGCTCATAGCCGCGTTTGAAGACGGCCTGGGTGAGGGCGCCCATCATGCTCAAGAGGTGCGGGTCGCGCAGCTTGCGGTCACCGTCGTCGGGAAGGACGAGGCCGATGGTGCGGGTGCGCTTCAGACGGAGGTTACGGGCGGCCTGATTGACGACGTAGCCATGTTCCTCGGCAATCGCCGCGATCTTGTCACGCAGCGGCTTGGGGATCAGGGGGCTTCCGGCCAGGGCCCGCGAAACGGTGGACACTGAAACGCCGGCCATGCGGGCGATATCGGCCATCTTGAGCGGCGCGGTGGTCGAAAGAGTCTCTGTGGTCATTGTCTCCTCAAGGGGTTCGGATGGGGCCGGAGCAGACGCATTAGCGCGCCAGCCAGCCCCCATCGACGGGGATAATAACTCCGTTTACGTAATTTGACACGCTAGAGGCCAAAAAAACCGTCGCGCCGCCCAAATCTTCTGGTGTGCCCCAGCGTGCGGCGGGAATCCGGTCGAGAATCGCCTTCGCGCGTTCGGGGTCGCTTTGCAGCCCTTCGGTCAGTTCGGTGGCCATATAGCCCGGCGCGATGGCGTTGACATTGATGCCTTTGGACGCCCATTCGTTGGCCAGAAGCCGCGTAATGCCCGCCACGCCCGACTTCGACGCCGTGTAGGAGGGGACGCGGATGCCGCCCTGAAACGACAGGAGCGACGCCGTGTTGATGATCTTGCCGTGGCCCTGCGCGATCATGTGACGGCCGGCGGCCTGACACATGAAGAACAGGGTCTTCAGATTGAGGTTCATCACCGCGTCCCAGTCTTCCTCGGTGAATTCCGTGACGTCGCCCCGGCGGATCGACCCGGCATTGTTGACGAGGATGTCGAGCCCGCCCATGACGCTCAAAGTTTCGGCGACAATGTCCTCTATGGGCGAAATGGAGGTAAGATCGGCGCGGATGAAATGGAACCGGCGCCCCAGAGCCGCAACCTTTTCGGCGGTGGTGTCCGCCCCCGATGAGCCCACGGCGCAGATATCGGCCCCGGTTTCGGCCAGAGCCAGCGCCATGCCCTGACCCAGCCCGCGATTGGCTCCGGTGATCAGCACGGTTTTTCCGGAGAGGTCGAACATCGAGGCAGCGGGCATGGCATTTCCTGAATAAAACGGGAGGTGATTAATTTTGATCTATGATGATTGAACGGGATTGTCCACGCATTGTCATCGGGCTTGGCCCCATGCTAGAGCATCGTCCGTGCTTTTCCAATTCTTTGAATCGCTGGGTTTGCCATGATCATCTCCGCCTCGACCGATTACCGCGAAGCCGCCCGGCGTCGGCTGCCGCCCTTCCTGTTTCACTATATCGACGGCGGGGCCTATGCCGAGCGCACACTGGCGCGCAATGTGTCGGACCTTGGCGACGTGGCGCTGCGCCAGCGGGTTTTGAAGGACGTGTCGTCGCTCAGTCTGGAGACGGAACTGCTGGGCGAGAAGCTGTCCATGCCCATAGCTCTGGCCCCCGTCGGCCTGACCGGCATGTATGCCCGTCGCGGCGAGGTGCAGGCGGCGCGCGCGGCGCAAAAGGCCGGCATCAACCTGACGCTTTCGACCGTCAGCGTCTGCCCCATCGAGGAGGTGCAGGGCAAGTGCGACAAGCCGATCTGGTTTCAGCTCTATGTGCTGAAAGATCGCGGCTTCATGAAGAACGCGCTGGAACGCGCCTGGGCGGCCGGTATCCGCACGCTGGTCTTTACCGTCGATATGCCGGTGCCGGGGGCGCGCTACCGCGACGCCCATTCGGGCATGAGTGGGCCGCACGCCGAGATCCGCCGCCTGTGGCAGGCGGTGACGCACCCGCACTGGGCCTTTGATGTCGGCCTGATGGGGACGCCGCACGATCTGGGCAATGTCTCGAAATATCTGGGCAAGGCCACGGGTCTGGCCGACTATATCGGCTGGCTGGGGGCCAATTTCGACCCGTCGATCTCATGGAAGGATCTGGAATGGATCCGAGACTTCTGGAAGGGGCCGATGGTCATCAAGGGCATACTCGATCCGGAAGACGCCAAGGACGCGGTGAGCTTCGGTGCCGACGGCATTGTGGTGTCCAATCACGGCGGGCGACAGCTTGATGGCGTCCTGTCATCAGCCCGCGCCCTCCCGGCCATTGCCGAGGCCGTGAAGGGCGACCTGACCATTCTGGCCGATTCCGGTATCCGCACGGGCCTTGATGTGGTGCGTATGATCGCGCTGGGGGCCGACGGTGTGCTGCTGGGGCGGGCCTTTATCTACGCGCTGGCCGCCGGGGGGGAGGCGGGGGTCTCCAACCTGCTCAGTCTGTTCGAGAAGGAAATGCGCGTCGCCATGGCGCTCACCGGCGTCAAGTCGATCCGCGAGATCGGCCCGCAGTGTCTGGTGCCGGGGGCGTGATTGTCAAAGATTGACAATTTTGGGGGCGGGCGTATCTTTTAGAGCGAAATGACTTCAAGCGGAAACGCCATTTCGCTCTAAATTTTTGTTTTGTCGCGATGTTTTTGCGGAAAACCGCTCACACTTTTCCGCACATCGCTCTAGTCAGGAGATACGCCATGACCCTGAATGTAAACCTGACGCCGCGTCTCGAAGATATGGTGCGTGAGAAGGTCGCGGGCGGCCTGTACAATAATGCCAGCGAAGTAATCCGCGATGCGCTGCGCCTGATGGAAGCCAATGACCGGTTTCAGGCGGCCAAACTTGAGGCGTTGCGCGAGGCGATCCGTGAAGGCATCGACAGCGGTTCCGCAGGAGAACTGGATATTGAAGCCATCAAGGCCAAAGGTCGCGCCAGACTCAATGCGGCGGAATGACCCGGATTTTAAAGACGGCAAGGGCGAAAGACGATCTCGAAGCCCTGTGGCTTTATATCGCCAAAGATCGTCCTGACGCCGCGGATAAGATGTTGGATCGTATTGCCGAAACGCTGAGAAAGTTGTCTTTGCATCCCGACATGGGGCGACCCCGACCGGAACTCTACGCTGGGTTGCGCAGCTTTCCGATCCGGCCCTATGTGCTTTATTATCGTCCTGTAGAGCAGGGTATCGAAGTGGTGCGGGTATTGAATGCCGCTCGCGATATGCCCGCCGCCTTTGAAGCTTAACCGAAGCGGCCGCCGATATAGTCGGAGGTGCGCTCGACCTTCGGCTTGACGAACAGTTCTTCGGTTGGGCCGTATTCGACCATCTTGCCCAGATACATGAAGCCCGTGTAGTCCGACAGGCGCGCCGCCTGTTGCAGGTTATGGGTCACGATGATGATGGTCAGGTCGCGCTTCAGCTCTTCGAGCGTGTCTTCCAGCTTGGCCGTCGAGATGGGGTCGAGCGCCGAGGCCGGTTCGTCGAGCAGCAGGATTTCCGGCTCAACCGCGATGCCGCGGGCGACGCACAGGCGCTGCTGCTGACCGCCCGAAAGCGACAGGCCGGACTTGGTGAGCTTGTCCTTCACCTCGTCCCACAGGGCGGCGCGGCGCAGGGCCTTTTCGACCACCTCGTCCATCTGCGACTTCGACTTCTTGTGGTACAGCTTCACGCCGAAGGCCACATTGTCGTAGATCGACATGGGGAAGGGGGTCGGCTTCTGGAACACCATGCCGACGCGGGCGCGTAAGCTGGTCACATCGACCTTGGGGCCCAGAATATTCTCGCCATCGACCAGAATCTCGCCTTCGGCGCGCTGACCCGGATAGAGGTCATAGATGCGGTTCATGGTGCGCAGCAGGGTGGACTTGCCGCAGCCCGACGGACCGATCAGGGCGGTGATGCCATTGCGCTTGACCGGCATGGAGACGCCGAACAGCGACTGATGCGTGCCGTAGTAGAAGTTGAGGTTCCGCGTTTCCAGCACAAGCTGATCGGCCGGGGGCGGGGTGATGACGCTTTGGAAATCGGTGTCGGACATGACGAGGCCTTACTTGTGATCTTTGTCGCGGGCGAGCCAGCGCCCCAGAATGTTGACGCCCAGAACCGCCAGCGTAATCAACAGCGCCCCGGCCCAGGCGAGGGTGTTCCACGTCTCGTAGGGGCTCATGGCGAAGGGATAGATGGCGCCCGGCAGGCTGGCGAAGGGCTTCGACATGTCGAAGCTCAGGAACTGGTTGTTGAGAGCGGTAAACAGCAGCGGCGCGGTTTCACCCGAAATACGGGCAAAGCCCAAGAGACCGCCGGTCAGCATACCGGCCCCGGCCGCCTTCCAGATGATGCTGCGCACCGTAACCCACTGAGAGGCCCCCAGCGCCATGCCGGCTTCACGCAGGGCATTGGGTTGAAGGTTCAGGATGTCTTCGGTGGTGCGCGTCACGATGGGGGTAGCGATGATACCGAGTGCGATCGCCCCGGCCCAACCGGAGAAGCCGCCCATGGGCACAACGACCCACCAATAGACGAACAGGCCGATCAGGATGGACGGGGCCGACAGCAGCACGTCATTGAGGAAGCGCACGACGTGGCCATAGGGGGTGTTGCCACCGATTTCGGCCAGCCACGTCCCGGCCAGCACGCCGATGACCACGGCGATCATCATGGCGACGCCGCACATCAGGATCGAGCCGATGATGGCGTTGCGCAGGCCGCCCGGCGAGTCGGGGGCCGGGGTGTCGGCGGTGAACAGCATCAGGTCCACCCCGCCGACGCCCTTGGTCAGCAGCGAGAACATGATCAGGGCCAGCGCAGCGAGCGCGACCAGCGCGGCCCCGGTGCAGATAATGACGAAGGCCTGATTGGCGATTTTGCGGCGAAGGGCGCGATCCATGCTCTTGCCTCCCTTAGTAACGCTGCGAGGACAGGAGCGCCCTGGCGATGGCCAGAACGGTGAAGGTAATCAGGAACAGCACCAGACCCAGCGCGATCAGCGAGGCGAGGTGGACGCCGGAGGCTTCGTTGAACTCATTGGCGATGGTCGAGGCGAGCGTCGAGCCCGAAGCGAACAGCGAGTCCGGGAAGCGGTGCGAATTGCCGATGATGAAGGTGACGGCCATGGTCTCACCCAGGGCGCGGCCAAAGCCCAGCATAACTACGCCGATCATGCCCTTCTTGACGTAGGGGATCAGGACCGAGCCCACCACTTCGTAGGAGGTGCAGCCGAGGCCGAAGGCGGCTTCGCGCACCTGCGGCGGGATCGAGCGGAACAGTTCACGGAAGACCGCCGACATATAGGGCAGGATCATGATAGCGAGCACGATGGAGGCCGTGAAGATATTGGCGCCGTTGGGCACCCCGGCCAGCAGCTTGCCCCAGAAGCTTTCGGGGTCGAGGCTGGTCAGGATGGGCAGTTGCACCGTGCGCGCAAACCACGGTGCGAAGACGAACAGGCCCCACATGCCATAGACGATGGAGGGGATACCGGCCAGAAGCTCAATGGCGGTTGAAACCGGCTGAGCGATCTGCTTGGGGCAGTACTGCGTCAGGAAGACCGAGACGCAGACGGCGATGGGCAGGGCGATGGTCAGAGACAGCACCGCGGTGATCAGCGTGCCGACGATGGGACCGGCGGCCCCATAGACTTCGGTGACCGGGTTCCAGGTGCTGGAGGTCAGGAAGCCGAAGCCGAACTTGGAGATGGCGGGCCAGCCGCCGATCATCAGGGCGACGATCAGGCCGCCCAGAGTAAGCAGCAGGGTCGTCGCCGCCGCGAAGGCGAGGCCGCGGAAGATCGGGTCAACGGGGTCTGGGTGGCGGGCGCTCTGAAGAGACATCGGGGTTTCCATAAGCTTACTGAGCGGAGGCGGCAGACGCCGCCACGGCGGGCGCGGGGGTGGCCGGGGCATAGACCGGCTTACCGTCCGGACCTGTGATCTGCGACCACTGGGCGCGCATCATCTGCTTCACCTCAGGGGGCAGGGGGACGTAGTGCATTTTTGTCGCCAGCGCGTCGCCATTGGTATAGGCCCAGTCGAAGAAGGTGAGGGCGGCGCGGCCGCTGGCCGGCTTGTCCTGCGTCTTGTGCATGACGATGAAGACGGTGCCGGTGATCGGCCACGCCTGAGCCCCCGGCTGATCGAGCAGCAGAAGCTGGTTGCCCGGCGCGTTGGCCCAGTCCGCCCCGGCAGCCGCCGCGGCAAAGGCTTCGATGGACGGGGCGATCATGTGGCCGTCGTGATTGCGCATATTGGCGACAGCGGTGCCGGTGCGCGCGGCGACGGCGAATTCGACATAGCCGATAGCGCCGAGCGTTTGCTTGACGAAGGCAGAGACGCCCTCATTGCCCTTGCCCCCAAGGCCCGCGGGCCATTCCAGCGCGTCGGCGGCTCCGACCTCTTCCTTCCAGGTCGGGCTGACCTTGGCCAGATAGTTGGAGAAGAGGAAGGTGGTGCCCGACCCGTCAGCGCGGTGGATAACCGTGATGGGCAGGTGCGGCAGCTTCAGGCCCGGATTAAGGGCTCGGATGGCCGGGTCGTCCCAGCGCTTGACCTTGCCCATATAGATATCGGCCAGCAGCGGGCCGGTCAGGTTCATCTGACCGCTCTTGACGTCGGGCAGGTTGACGATGGGGACGATGCCACCCATGACGATGGGGAATTGCAACAGGCCGGTTTCGTCGAGGTCAGCGGGCTTTACCGGCTTGTCCGTGGCGCCGAAATCGACCGTCTTGACCTTGATCTGACGCACGCCGCCGCCGGAGCCGATCGACTGATAATTCAGACGGACGCCGGTGGTGTCCTTATAGGTTTCGGCCCATTTGGCCCCCAGCGGCGCGAAAAAGGTCGAACCCGCGCCGGTGATGTCGCCCGCCGCCGGCGCGTCCTTGCCTTCGGCCGTCGCAGCACCCTTATCCGAGCACGCGGTCAGCATCAGCAGCGCGCCAAGCGCCAGGGCGAAGGGTTTGAACATCTACTCGTCTCCGATGATCCGACGAACACGTTTCCGATGGGAAGCCCGTATCCGAATCCAACCACCGGTAAAGCACCGCTGCGTTAAACAAATATGACGCAAGGGTAAACGGCAGGCGGTGCTGTGAAGCTGAGGGGGCATTACAACAGTTTTGTGACAGTTGTGTGAAGCCTGCCGACCATTGATTTCCCTAAGCCGCCCGCACCGCGCGCAGGAAGGCGTCCACCGCCCCGTTAAGGCGTGCGGTTTCTTCGGCCAGATGCGCCGATTCCTCGCTCACGCAGGCGGCGGTCTGATCGGTTTCATCGGCCGAACGGTGCACCTGTTGCAGGGTGCGCCCCACCGCCTGTGCGTCGGCGGCGGTCTGTTCGATGGTTTCGCCGATGCGGGCGGTCAGGCCCGTTTGCGCCTCGACGGCCTGAGCGACGTCCTGAGCCGTGCGCCCCATGTCTTCGATGATGCTGCGGATGGCCCCGACGCTGTCCACGGTCTCACGAGTCGCCGACTGGATATCCTGAATCTGGGTGGTGATGCGGCGGGTGGCTTCGGCGACGCGGCCGGAGAGGGTCTTGACCTCTGAGGCGACGACGGCAAAGCCCTTGCCGGCGTCTCCGGCGCGCGCCGACTCTATGGTGGCATTGAGCGCCAGCAGATTGATCTGGGACGCCACGTCGTCGATCAGGCCGATAATGTCGGTGATCTGCGCCGACCGGGCTGACAGGGAGTCGAGCTTGGCCGCCGCGTCGGCGGAGCGGTGCGCCGCTTCGTGGGCGATGGCGTCTGAGCGGGCGCTGCGCTCGGCGATATCGCGTATGGCGAGGCTGAGGGCCTGCGCGGCTTCGGAGACGTGCCGGGCGCGCTCTTGCGTATTGCGCGTCGCCGTGGCGGCGGTTTCGACGCCTTCGCGGGTGCGGATGGCGATTTCCGAGACATCGGCGGCGCGTTCGTGCAGGCCGCCGACTGACTGCTTCACCTGGTCGAGAATGCGGCAGGCGGTCTGTTCAAAGGCGGTAGCGGCCTCCGACATGGCGGCGCGGCGGCTGGCTTCGGCCTGAAGCGCCGCGTGCTCGGTACGCAGGCGGTCGTGCTCCATGGCCTGCAATTGCTGCGAGCGGGCGGCGTTTTCCTGACGCACGCGCTCGGCGGCGTGGCGATGGCGTCCAACGATCAGCCCGGCGGCAATGGCCGCCAGCGCCGCCACGCCCAGACCGGTCAGCAGCGCGTTGCGGATGCCCTCCAGCCGTTTCAGATAGGCGTCCACGCGGATATCGACGCCGACCAGACCGACAAAGCGGCCCTTGTCCACCAGCGGCGCATAGCCCGACAGGAAGGTGCCCCATTTGTCCGTGTAGGTTTCCGACTCGACCTGCGGGGCCTGAGTGGCAAAGGCCTTTTCGAGGGTCGATGTGCTGTCTTCATAGACTTCCATTACGCCCGTCGGCAGGACGGTTTCGCCCGGTTTGGGGATGGAGGCGTCCATGATGAAGCGGGTCTTACCGTCCACCCGGACCATGGTGTAGATGTAGGCGAGGTCCGGATTGCCGCGCAGCAGGGCGAAATAGGGGGCGCGCACATGCTCGTAATCGGCATTGCCCTGATCTTCCGGGCGGGTGATGCGGGCGTGGGCGGTGGTGTCGGTCAGTTGTGCCGCGCTGACGGCGACGCGCATCAGATTGGTGCGCACCTCGTTTTTCAGCGCTGACGAAGCCGTGAGATAGACCGCCAGACCGGTGACGGCAGCGGCGGCAAACAGGGCCCCTCCGGCGATCAGCCCGTCGCGCCAGCCCACGCCTAACCGGATGCCCAAACGCTCAAGCATAGTCGCCCCCACCTGTTGCCGGCACATGTCTGAGCCGACTCGTTTTCTGAACTGAACGTCCAGTAACGCTTCGTTTTTTAATGGAGGGTTAACCGTGGGGGCGGCGGCGGATAAAAGCTGTTTATGGTGCTATCTTGCCGCGCCCTGAGCCAACCTATTTCAGGATAAACAGCACCTTCATCACCGCGCGCAAATCGTTGGCCAGCGCCTCACGGTCGATGTCGGGATGGGTGATGGCGCGGATCATCATGCCGTCGAACAACATGCTGATGATTTCGCCGCGCGCGTCCAGACGCCGCCGGTCACACCCCGGATTGAGGCGCTCACAGAGGCTGCGGCCCAGTTCGCGTTCCTGCATGTCGGCGGACTGCACGATGGCCGCGACGCGCGGATTGCGTGCGGCTTCGGCCAGCACTTCGAGGGCCAGCGCGCTCTTGTCGGGGCCGTACTTGTGGTCCAGCGCGAAGTCGATGGTGTTGAGGAGGGTGTCCAGCAACTGATCGTCCGGCGTCTGGTCCCATTCGGCGAATTTGGCGCGCATTTCTGCCAGATCATTGGCGACGATGGCTTCAATAATAGCTTCTTTATTCGCAAAGTAGCGATAGATAACGCCGACACTCATCTTCGCTTCGGCGGCAATGTCGGACATGGAGGCGCCATGAAAACCGGAGCGTCTGACGCAGCGCAAGGTGGCGTCCAGAATCTGCTGGCGTCGCTCCTCGCGGCTTTGACGCGCACGGGGCAGGGTAGGGGAATCGGCAAGTGCGGACTTCAAAGCTGTACTGGTCATCCGAGGTGGCAAACCCTTCGTGGATAAGGGGTTAACATTTTTAATATTATCTCTGCGCTTGACATACACCAAAAAGCCGCGTAATGCCAGAAAAAATGAGAATGATCGTTCACTCTCATTTCGTGCTGACACTTTCTTGCACATCCGTGCGACAGGTGTAGGGCTTGTTTTGCGTTGCACACTTTGATCTGCGCCAACGTATAGGGCGGCATTTACAAGTGACTGACATTTCGTTCCGGAGAGAACCCGCATGAGATCGCAATTTCCCCTTATGAAATCCGCAGCGGTGGTGCTGGCGCTTGGCCTCACCCTCACGGCCTGCGGCAAGAAGGAAGGCGGCCCCGGTGCGGGCGGCATGGGCATGGGCGGGCCGACCGAGGTCGGGATCGTCGTCGTGGCGTCTGAGTCGGTCAATCTGACGACCGAACTGTCAGGCCGCACCTCGGCCTACCTTCTGTCGGAAGTGCGTCCGCAGGTCAGCGGCATCGTCAAGGCGCGACTGTTCACCGAAGGCAGCTACGTCAAGGCGGGTCAGCCGCTGTATCAGATCGACGCCGCGCCGTTCCAGGCCTCCTACGCTCAGGCGCAGGCCACTGTGGCTCAGGCCGAAGCCAATCTGACGGCGGCACGGCTGAAGGCTGAACGCTATGCCGAACTGGTCAAGATCAACGCCGTCTCGAAGCAGGATAATGACGACGCGCAGGCGCAGTACGCTCAGGCCAAGGCGACCGTCGCCGCCGGTCAGGCCGCGCTGCAAACCGCGGGCATTAATGTCGGCTGGACCAAGGTCGTGGCCCCGATTTCTGGCCGTATCGGCAAGTCGAACGTCACACCGGGCGCTCTGGTCACGGCGGCGCAGGCCACCGAGCTGACGCGCATCCAGAATATCGACAATGTTTATCTCGACATCAATCAATCGGTCACCGAGCTGATGGCGCTGAGGCGTGCGGCGGCGGCGGGTCAGATCGGTGAGGCCGCCACGGCCGATGTCGAAATGGTCCTCGAAGATGGCACGGTCTATCCCATCAAGGGCAAGCTGCAATTTTCGGACGTCAGCGTCGATGAATCGACCGGTACGGTGACGCTGCGCGCCCTGTTCCCCAACCCCAACGGCGTCCTGCTGCCGGGCATGTATGCCAAGGCGCGCATCGTGTCGGGCGTGGTCGGCAACGGCATTCTGGTGCCGCAGCCGGCGGTGACGCGCGATCCGAAGGGCAATGCCACGGTCATGGTGGTGTCGAAGGACAGCAAGGCCGAGATGCGCCCGATCAAGGTGGCGCAGACGGTCGGTGACAAGTGGCTGGTGACCGAAGGTCTGCAAGCCGGTGACAAGGTGATAGTGGAGGGTCTTCAGAAGATCCGTCCCGAAGCCCCGGTCAAACCCGTCAGTGTCGGTGCGGCCAAGGAAGCTCCGGCTGCCGCGGCGCCTGCGCAAAAAGCCAAGTAAATCAAGCGTTTTAAATAAATGACTGACGACGCGACGCCCGAAGTGTGTCCGTCGTCAGCCCCAGACCTCTATCTGCCAGACCTCCATCTGACTGCATCCGTTCCTGCAAAGGCACCGTCATGATCTCGCGTTTCTTTATCCATAGACCGATCTTCGCCTGGGTGGTGGCCATCGTCATCATGATGGCGGGCCTTCTGTCCATCGCCAACCTGCCGATCGCCCAGTATCCGCAGATCGCCCTGCCGCAGGTGTCGGTCAGTGCTTATTATCCCGGTGCTTCGGCCAAGACCGTTGAAGACTCGGTCACCCAAATTGTCGAGCAGCAGATGAAGGGCATTGACGGCCTTTTGTACATGAATTCGACCTCGGATTCGAGCGGTGCGGCCTCGATCACCCTGACCTTCAAGGCGGGGACCGATCCGGACATCGCGCAGGTTCAGGTGCAGAACAAGCTGCAATCGGCCACGCCGCTCCTGCCGCAGGAGGTGCAGCAGCAGGGCCTGACCGTGGCCAAGGCGACCTCCAGCTTCCTGATGGTGGTGGGCCTCTATTCCGAAGACCCCAATGTCTCAGGCCACGACCTCGGCGACTACATGTCCTCGACCCTGGTCGATCAGCTCAGCCGCGTCGATGGCGTCGGCACCATCCAGAACTTCGGGGCTCAGTACGCCATGCGTATCTGGCTCGATCCGGCCAAGCTGACCAGCTACAGCCTGACGCCGACCGACGTGATGAATGCCATCCGCGCCCAGAACACGCAGGTCTCGGCCGGGCAACTGGGTGGTCTGCCCGCCGTCAAGGGCACGGTGCTCAACGCCACGATTACGGCGCAGTCGCGCCTGACCCGCATCGAGCAGTTCCGCAACATCATCCTCAAGAACACCTCTGGCGGCGCCGTGGTGAAGCTGGAGGACGTGGCGCGTGTCGAACTGGGGGCTCAGCAATATACGGGTACAGTGAAGTTCAATGGCCGTGAAGCGACCGGGGTCGCCATCAGCCTGGCCACCGGATCCAATGCGCTCAACACCGCCAATGCGGTGAAGGCCAAGATGGCCGAGCTGGAAAAGAACTTCCCCAAGGGCTACCACTACGTGGTGCCGTTCGACACGACGCCGTTTATCGAGCTCTCGATCCATGAGGTCGTGAAGACCCTGATCGAAGCCGTGGTGCTCGTCTTTGTCGTCATGTTCCTCTTCCTGCAAAACTGGCGCGCCACCATCATCCCGACCATCGCCGTGCCGGTGGTGTTGCTGGGGACGTTTGGTGTGCTGGCCGCCTTTGGCTATTCGATCAATACCCTGACCCTGTTCGGGCTGGTGCTGGCCATCGGTCTGCTGGTCGATGACGCCATCGTCGTCGTCGAAAACGTCGAACGTGTCATGCATGAAGACAAGCTGCCGCCCATGGCCGCGACTATCAAGTCGATGGAGGAAATCACCGGGGCGCTGATCGGCATTGCGCTGGTCCTGTCGGCGGTGTTCATCCCTATGGCCTTCTTTGGCGGGTCGCAGGGCGTCATCTATCGCCAGTTCTCGATCACCATTGTTTCGGCCATGGTCCTGTCGGTGGTGGTGGCCCTGATCCTGACGCCCGCCCTGTGCGCCACGCTTCTTAAGGCCTCTGATGCCGAGCATCAGGACAAGAAAGGCTTTTTCGGCTGGTTCAACCGCAATTTCGACCGCATGGCCAATGGCTACCGCAACACAGTGGGCAAGATTCTGGGGCAGGGCGGTCGCTATATGATCGTCTTCGCGGTGATCGTCGGCCTGATGGCCTTCCTGTTCACCCGCATCCCGACCTCCTTCCTGCCGGAAGAAGACCAGGGGATCATGTTCTCGCTGGTGCAACTGCCGCCGGGGGCCACGGATGAGCGTACCGGTCAGGTCATGGATCAGGTCGGCGCGCACTTTGCCAAGGACCCGGCCGTGGAATCGAACTTTACGGTCAGCGGCTTCTCCTTCGCCGGCGTGGGGCAAAATGCTGGTATGGCCTTCGTCCGCCTCAAACCCTTTGAGGAGCGCAAGTCGCCGGACCTGAAAGCCCCCGCTGTCGCCGGGCGCGCCATGGGTGCCTTCAGCCAGTTCCGTGACGCCATGGCCTTTGCCATCGTGCCGCCGGCGGTGTCTGAACTCGGCAACTCATCAGGCTTCAACCTCCAACTGAAAGATGTCGGGGGTCTGGGTCACGAAGCCCTGCTCAATGCCCGTAATCAGGTGCTGGGTATGGCGGCGCAGAACCCGTCGCTGATGGCCGTGCGTCCCAACGGCATGGAAGACACGCCGGAACTGAAACTCGACATCGATCAGGTCGCCGCCGGTTCTATGGGCGTCAGCCTCAGCGACGTCAATGCCACGCTCTCGACCGCCATGGGCGGGGCCTATGTCAACGACTTTATTGACCGCAACCGCGTGAAGAAGGTCTATGTGCAGGCCGATGCGCCCTTCCGCATGAAGCCGGAAGACCTGAACCAGTGGTATGTCCGCAATGATCAGGGTCAGATGGTGCCTTTGTCGGCCTTTACGACCGCGCACTGGGCCTATGGTTCGCCGCGACTGGAACGCTATAACGGCGCGCCGTCGATGAATATTCAGGGTATGGCCGCGCCGGGCAAGTCGTCGGGTCAGGCCATGGCCGAGATGGAGAAGATCATCGCGCAACTGCCCCCCGGCATCAGCTACGAATGGACCGGCCTGTCGCTTCAGGAGAAGCAGTCCGGGGCCGAAGCGCCGATGCTCTACGCCCTGTCGATCTTCGTCGTCTTCATCCTGCTGGCCGCCCTCTATGAGAGCTGGTCGATCCCGGTGGCCATCGTTATGGTCATTCCGCTGGGCGTGCTGGGGGCGCTGCTTGCCACCCTGCTGCGCGGCCTGTCGAACGACATCTATCTGCAGGTGGCCTTGCTGACCATCATCGGCCTGTCGGCGAAGAACGCCATCCTCATCGTGGAGTTTGCCAAGCACAACCACGAAAACGGCATGAATCTGATCGACGCCACGCTTCAGGCTGCCCGCGTCCGCCTGCGCCCGATCATCATGACGTCGATGGCCTTCACCTTCGGTATCCTGCCGCTGTTCTTCGCCGATGGCGCGGGGTCGGGCAGCCAGAACGCCATCGGTACGGGTCTGGTCGGGGGTATCCTGTCGGCCACCTTCCTGGCGGTGTTCTTTATCCCGCTTTTCTTTGTCATCATTGAAAAGATGTTCAAGGCGGACGAAAAGCACCTTAAGACTCTGGCGGCGGAGCGTGAAGCTCTGGCGGCTCTGGAACAGTCACGTCACAACCGTGAGGACCACTAATGACACGCTCTCTTAAACTCGGTCTGATGCTCCCGGCCACGGCTCTGGTCCTCAGCGCCTGTACGCTGGCCCCGAAATATGAGCGCGGCACCCTGCCGGTGGCCGATCAGTTCCCGACGCCCGCCACGGCGCAGGGAGAGTCGGCGGAAACCCTGCCGTGGCAGAAGGTCTTCCTTGACCCGCGCCTGCAAAGCGTCATCTACGAGGCGCTGGTCAATAACCGCGACCTGCGCATCGCGACGCTGAACGCCGAGCGCGTGCGCGCCCAGTACAGCGTGCAGCGCGCCAGCCTGTTCCCCGCCGTCAATGGCACGGTCAGTGGCCGCCGCGCCGATACCGGCACAGGTACGGACACCGAGTCCTACAGCGCCGACATCGGGGCCTCGTGGGAGCTGGACCTGTTCGGGCGCGTGCGCTCTTTGAGTAATGCCGCGCTCAACACCTATTTCGCCTCGGCCGAAAACCAGAAGGCGGCCAAGGTGTCGCTGATCTCGTCTGTGGCCACGGCGTGGCTGACTCTGGGCGCCGATCAGGAGCAGTTGCGCCTGTCGCGTGAGACCCTGCGTCTGCGCGAAGAGAGCCTGTCCCTGACGCAAAAGCGCTTTGACCTTGGGGCCACCGACGCGCTGGGCCTGCGTCAGGAGCAGACCCTGACCGAACAGGCGCGCGCCGATGTGGCGCAACTGGAAGCGCTGGTGCAGCAGGACAAGAACGCCCTGCGCCTGCTGGTTGGCGTTGAGGTCGAAGCCGCCAACCTGCCGAATTCACTGCCGGAAAACGCCGTGCTGAGCGACCTGCCGGTCGGCCTGCCGTCGGACGTGCTGCTGAAGCGTCCGGATGTAGTGGCCGCCGAATTTGATCTCAAATCGGCCAATGCCAATATCGGGGCGGCCCGCGCCGCCTTCTTTCCGCGCATCTCGCTGACCGGTGCGGTGGGCAAGGCCTCTACGGACCTCAATAACCTGTTTGACGGGGCCGATACCTGGAGCTTTGCGCCGTCGATCTCGGTGCCGATCTTTGCCGGCGGGGCCAATATCGCCGGGCTGGAAAGCTCGAAAAAGGCGCGGGATATTGCGCTGGCGACCTACGAAAAGTCGATCCAGACGGCGTTCCGCGACGTGGCCGACGCCTTGGCTGTGCGCTCGACCATCGACACGCGCCTGACCGCCCAGACCCGCGTGGTCGAAGCCGCCAGCGAGACCGAAGCCCTGTCGCGCGCCCGCTTCGATCGTGGTGTGGACTCGCGCCTGACCCTAACCGACGCCCAGCGCACCCTCTACGGCGCGCAGCAGGGCCTGATCACCACGCGCCTGACCCGCGCTCTGAACCTGACGCGGCTTTACGCGGCCACGGGCGGCGGCCTGCAATAGATTTATCGCGACGCTTTGCGCTTTGACCGCCTGAGGGAACCGGAATAACGTTCTCTCAGGCGGTTTTTTGTATGATCTCTCTCAATCCCCACCTTACCTTGACGGTTCAGTCTCTGGGCCATGAGGCGCAGCCCCTGATCATCGTCGATGAGGTGCTCAGCGATCCGCAGGCCCTGATTGCCGAAGCCGACGCGGCGGCCTTTCGCACGCCTGCGCCCGGATCGCGATATCCCGGCCTCAATGCCCCCTTGCCACAGACCTATAAGACGGTGGTGGCGACGGAGCTTCTGCCGCGCCTGTTGCCGCATTTTGGTGTGACGCCACAGCCCTTGCCGCTGTTTGGCTTTTTTGGCGTGGCCACCCAGGCCCCCGACGCCATGGACGTGCGGCAGGCCGCGCCGCATATCGACGCCTTCAGCCTCAACAGCTTTGCCAGCGTGCATTACCTTTTTGAGGGCGATCTGGGTGGTACGGCCTTTTTCCGCCATCGGGCCAGTGGGCACGAGCTGATCACCCCCAGTCGCAGCTATAGCTTTGAGCGCGCCAAACGGCTGGAACTGGATGGTTTTGACGGCAGCGGTGAAGCGGCACGGGCACAGTTTTTTGAGCCCATTGCCGCTATTGAACCGCGCTTCAACCGGCTGATCTTTTACCGGGCTGGACAAATCCACTATGGTCAGGTGCAGGCCAGCAACCCGCGTCGCCTGACGGCCAATCTGTTCTTTGGTATCCGATAGCTACTGTTTTGGGCTTTCTAGATCATTATGATTTCTGGTAGAAACATAATGATCTAGTCGTCCGTGAAGAACCGGATTTAGGCGGCGTGGAGGGTTGGTTTGCGCCTTAACGATGAGATGAGGGTTGGGAGTACGAAGGCGAACAAAAGCCTGATCCACTTGATGAGCAGGGTGAAGTTGTATCCGGCAGCGGCGAGGACGGCGTTGATGGCGTCGCCTCTGCGGTGTGCGAGGTAGTTTCGGCCCATGCGATGGCCGGCTTTGAGATGGCCGATGACGGGTTCGACCGCGGCCCGTCGTCGCAGGGCTTTTTTGATAGTGTCGGTGACGCCGCGTTTCTGACCACTGGTAAAGACCTTGAGGCGATGCTTGTAAGGAGCGTTGTGGCCCTTGTAGCCAGCGTCAGCGACGATGCGGTTCAGATTGACACCGATCTGGCTCTCGATCTCGGGCAGCACCTTCTCCAGGGTATGACCGTCATAGGGTGCGCCGGGCAAGGCCTTGATGTGGGCGACGAACTGGCCGCCTTTTGAGCGCTGGATGGGTGTTGCGACGCTGACCTTGACGCCGAACTCATAGGGCTTGTGCGCCTTGCCCTTGCCGATGCACTCGACTTCCGGAGCGTGCAGTGAATAGACTTTCTGACCCCGTTGGCGCGGGCGTTGATCGCGCACCCGGCTGGCCAGGGAGAGCGGCCAGGCGAAGGCCGCGTTCAGGGCTTCGTCCGTCCCGATCTTGCGGCGAATATCACGGATGACGCGGCCCAGTTGGGTGCGCAGGGTTCGCAAAGCCTTATTGGCGCGCTTGAACTGTTTGGCATGGGCGTAGCGCTGGTGCTTGATCAGGGCCAACTTGCCGACCCGCTCATAGGTTTGACGCAGGTTGACGCCCAGGGCCCTGGCCAGACGGACCAGACGTTCACGCGCCCGGTGCATAAGCCGCGCATCCGTCGGAAACATGACGTTCTTCGGCTGGACGGTCGTGTCGACTATCACCTGGCGGAAGTCTGCAGGCTTGGCGGCTCCGGTCCGAGTGGCCACAGCCAGGCTCTCCTGGACCAGAGCTGTCAGGGCATCCTCGCCCATGCGCTGGCGCCACCGCGTGATCGATGTGCGCTCAAACGGCAGGCGATGGCGGAAGAACTCCTCACCGCAGAAGTATTGATAATAAGGGTTTTCCAGCCAACGAGCGCATAGCGCCTCGTCCGACAGATCGTGTGCAGACTTAAGGATCGCCAGCCCCGCCATCAACCGCGTCGGCAACGGTGGGCGGCCCTTCCTGTCGGTGTAAGCCGCGCCCAGCTTCGTCTCCAGAAAGACCCAGTCGATCTTCTGCGCCAGCTTCACAAGAGGGTGGCCCAGATCGATAATCTGGTCCAGGCGTGATTGGAAGATGTCATTCTGCCCAGTTTCCCGACGCTCTTTTGGACGCACGATCAACGCTCCCACGGCTCACATATCAACCAGGGAATCACGCCAAAACTCGTTCGTCAATTGCAAGAAAACCTATCAAGACAGGTTCTTTTCTGGCAATTCCAAACCCTTCAAAAGTACAATTTATAACTATAAATCAATGAATTGGACGTTCTTCACAGACGACGATCTAGATTTTTTGCTTTTGTCCCTCGCCGGGCGGCGGCTTCGCCACCTTGGCCGCCGCCTCAATGGCGGCTTAAGCGTAATGATTCCAGTAGAAATCATTACGCTCTAAAAGCCGCCGCGATTTCGGCTTTAAGCGCCTTCAGCCGTTCGGGCGTCAGTTCGCCATAGGCCCCGCGCACCTGAGCCGGCAGGTGCGCCATGGCCGCCTCGCTGTCGCCAAAGATAAACAGCTCGAACATGTGACGCCAGACGGCCTTCTGTTCGTCCGGCAGGTCCCTCAGCGCCACCAGCGCCGCCTTGAAGGCCAGTCGGGGCAGGGGGCGGGCGGCGTCCGCGTCGTTCCACCAGTAATTGACGAGGGCATTGAAGGGGGCCAGCGACTGCACCTGATGCCACCAGCCATAGGGGATGTATAGCGCATCTCCGGGTTCCAGTTCAGCGACCTGCGCGCTGTCCAGTGCCGCCCGCAGCCGGGGCCAGCGCGCGAAATCCGGGTTGCGGATGTCGGGCAGGCTGAGCGGTGCGCCGCCGGGGGTAAAATCGTCCGGGCCGGGGTAGAGATTGGCCTGCTGATCCGGCGGGAACAGGGTGAAGCGGCGGCGTCCGGCCACGACGCAGGCGATATTGCGCATCAGGTCGTAATGGGTCTGGGTGGCCACATGGGTGCCCAGCCACAGGCGCGGCTGAACCTGTGGCGGCAGCAAGGGCATTGCGTGCGCCTCGGCAAAGCGCGGCAGGTAGGTTTCGGTGGGCAGGGACTGCACGTAATAGCCGCTGCCGTCGGTCGGCGGGGACAGCAGCCTTGGCCAGATGTCTTCGAGCCACTGCGGCGTGGTGCGGAAATTCACGCCGGTCAGGCTGGCGTCATAATGACAAAGCCCGTTCGCTTCGGGGGGCAGGATGGACAGCGGCACCTTCAGCCCGGCATCGAAATCGGCCAGCAGCGCCGTGACGGCCTGATCCGATTGCCGGGCGGCGGCCACGATGGGCCAGTCGGCCACCAGTTGCTTCAGGACGACCGGTTGCGCCGCCGCCTGCACGGTCGCAAAGGCCTCCGCCGTCACGGACTCTATCGCGCGGACGGGTGTCATCCGGCGCTGGCCATGCGCATCTTCAGGTCGGCGGAGGGCGCAAAGCGGCGCACATAGTCTTCGTGGCCGGGCAGGCTGTCGGCACGGCTTTCCAGCATCTTGCGCCAGCGGCTCATATGCAGACGCAGATCGGCGGCTTCGATCGTCTCCACGATCGGGTGACTGGTCTTGGGCAGCAAGCCCTGCCCCATCATGACCGCCAGCCAGCTCGTCTCGCGGAACAGCTCGGGTTCGCGGGCAATCAGCAGTGCGGTTTCGCGGAACATATCCAGCCGCTCTTTCAGGCTGTCGGGCATCTCCATGGCCTGCACCCAGCGCCAGAAGGGCGTGTCGTCGCGTTCGCTGATCTTGTAGTGGGCGATCAGGAAGTCCTTGATATTGTTGTAATCAAACAGGACGTCGCGATTATACTGCGCCACGACGGAAGGCACGATCCCTGTCTTGGGGAAGAAGGCCAAAAGGCGGGTAATGCCCGACTGCACCAGATGGATGGCCGTCGATTCCAGCGGCTCAAGGAAGCCAGAGGCCAGACCCAGGGCCACCACATTCTTGTCCCACACGCGCTTGCGGTGACCGGTGACGAATTTCAGCAGGCGCGGCTCGGCCAGAGGCGCGCCGTCGAGGCAACCGAGCAGTCGCGTTTTGGCGTCTTCGACGCTGAGGAACTGATCGGAGAAGACATAGCCATTGCCGGTGCGGTGTTGCAGCGGAATCCGCCACGTCCAGCCCGCTTCGCGCGCCGTGGCACGGGTATAGGGTGTGATGTCGGCGACGCGCTCACAGGGCACGGCCACGGCGCTGTTCATCGGCAGCCAGCGCGACCAGTCCTCATAGCCGCAGTTCAGAGTTCCTTCGATCAGCAGGCCACGGAAACCGGAGCAGTCGATAAACAGATCGCCTTCAAGGCGGCGGCCATCGGCGGTGACGACCGCCGTCACAAAGCCGCTTTCAGGGTGCTGTTCGACGCTGACGATGCGGCCTTCGTGGCGGGTGACGCCGCGCTCGGCGCTGTAATTGCGCAGGAATTTGGCATAAAGCACGGCGTCGAACTGAAACGCATAGTTCAGACCGGGCTTGTCGCCTTCGGCCGGCAGATACCCGAAGCGCCCCTTATAGGCGGCGACGGTTTCCAGATTGAACTGCGTATAGTCGTACTCACCGCCCCGGCGTCGCCAGTCGGCCAGCCAGTAGTGATGGAAGGGGAAGCTTTCGATTTCCCGCCCGCTGTGGCCAAAGGGGTGGAAATAGCTGTGCCCTTTGGCGCGCCAATCGACGAACTCGATCCCCAGCTTGTAGGTGGCGTTGGTTTCACGCACGAAGGTGGCTTCGTCGATCCCCAGCAGGTCATTGTATTTGAGGATGGGCGGGATGGTGGCTTCGCCCACACCGACAATGCCGATTTCCTCTGACTCGATCAGATGGATATCGAGCGACTCCCCCAGTGTTTTGGCCAAGGCAGCGGCGGCCATCCATCCGGCGCTGCCGCCCCCAACGATCACAATCTTCCTGATGGTCTGTTGCATCCGATAAACCCTATACAGTCGCTGCCCGTGATACGGCATCCGGGGTGGGCATGGCCTCGACCTGCTTGCGCACATAGCCGAGGGCCGTCTGAAAGTGGCGGATCAGTTCGGGTTCCGCAAGCTGATCGGCGCGCACATCATGGGTGGCGGGAAACAGCCCGTGGCCAAGGCCCGCGGCGATCCACCACGCCTCGTCGAAGGTTTCGTCATCGTACACCGGCAGGTGACCACAGGCGGCAAACACTTCGCGCTTATAGGCCAGTTCCGGCGGCAGGCTGACGCTGCGCAGATGGTCCCAGACCGGCTGATCGCGGCGTTTGTTGAGGCTGTAGAGCCAGATCTGCGCATCCCTCAGACGGTCGTAGGCCTGACCCACGGTGCGGTTATACACAGCGCTTTCCAGCCCGGATGTGTCCAGCGGGAACAGGGCCGTCAGGTGCGACAGACCGAGCAGCAGGGCGGGCATCCGCGCAGTGCCCAAAGGATCGAGCACGGCGGCGGCTTCGCCCAGCCCGATGACATTGCCCGACCAGGCCGGGCGACGGCCCGCTTCAAAGGGTGTCACTGTCGCCTGCGGATGCAGGCTCATCTTCACCACCATGGCCGCCGCTTCGAAAGCCTCATCGTCAGACAGCTCGTCGCGGATGTAGGCCTGTTGCACAGCGGTATAGTCGCGCAGCGGGAACAGTCCGGCCCAGCCTGAGCGGAAGGCGGTGATCTGCGCATAGGCCGGAAGCGGCGTCGCGGGGGCGGCATAGGTGGTCAGCAGGCGGTCAAAGGGTAGCCATTGCCGCCACGAGCTAAAGCCTGTCTCCGGCATCTGGCTGAGCAGACGTGCGTCGCTGCCTGTGGTGTCGATAAACAGATCGCCTTCTACTGTTTGCCCGTCGGACAGGACCACGGCGGTCATCTCAGGACCCTTCACGACGGGCGACACGTGCGCGGCGGGCAGGTGCCGCACCCCGCGCTTGATTGCCACCTGCCGCAGCATTTCGGCATAGGGGGCGGCGGGCAGGTGAAAGCCGCGATCGGCGTCGGCAAAGCCGCTGAGGTCGGCGTCGGGGGTCAGCAGACGCCCCTGCTTGGCACAGGCGGCATTGATGGCGAAATCCTCAAACGCCACGTTCATGCCGGAGGCGCGGGCCCGCAGCCACAGATGATGGAAGGGCACATTGTGCAGCGCCACGCCTGTGCTGGAATAACCGACAAAGACCGGCGGCGCGGTCTTGGCCCACCCAACATATTGCTGCCCCAGCGTAAAGGTCGCGCCCAGCGCCCGCATCAGCACCGCTTCCTCCAGCCCCAGACGGGCGTGGAAGCCGGCCTGACTGCCCAGTGTCGGCAGCACCTCGCCGGGGCGCAGCAGCGACGGCAGCTCGACAGCGGTAAAGCTCAGATCGCTGCGGGCAAAGGTGCGTTGCAATACTGCGGCGGTCAGCCACAGGGCCTCGTCACGGCCGACGATGACGACGGTGCGCACCGGTCTGACGGAGGTATCAGTCATGGGAAATCCCGCTGTTCGGATTGTAGCAATGGGCGGCCACAAACTCGGCGTGTGAGGGCAGAACGGCCAGATTGCTGTCGATCTTGCGTTTGAGGTCTTTCAGATAGCCCGTCAGGGCCTCTTCGCTTAGGCCATCGGCCTGCCGGTCGTAGGCTTGCGGCATGACGTCCTGCCCCATGAAGACGGCGATCCAGCTTGCCGGGGAAAACAGGCCATCCTTGTACTGCTGAACGTGGCCGCGGTGGCGGAACAGCGCCATCTTTTCCTTCAGGCTGTCCGGCACAGGCATAGAGCGCACATAGTCCCACAGGGGGCCCTGGCTCGCCGAATTGGCGTGGTAGTGCAGGATCAGGAAGTCGCGCACCCGCTCATATTCGATGTCGATCAGGCGGTTGAATTCGCGCGCCAGAGCCGGGTCAAAGCGCGTGTCCGGCATCAGGCGCATCAGGAAGGTCAGGGCGATCTGCGACAGGTAGATGCTGGTCGATTCCAGCGGCTCCAGAAAGCCGGAGGCCAGACCGAGGGCGATGACGTTTTTGTGCCACGACGCCGTGCGGCGGCCGGCCTGAAAGCGCAGCAGGCGCGGCTCGGCCTGAGCGGGGGCATCGAGCGCACCCAGCAGCACCTCACGCGCGCGGTCTTCGGTGGTGAAGCGGCTGGAAAACACATAGCCATTGCCGGTGCGATGCTGAAGCGGGATGCGCCACGTCCAGCCGGCTTCGCGGGCGGTGGCGCGCGTGTAGGGCGTCAGGTCGTCGGTACGTTCGCACGGCACGGCCAGCGCCCGGTCGCACGGCAGCCACGGCGTCCAATCTTCCCAGCCTAAATTCAGCGCCTGACCGGCGATGACGGCGCGAAAACCGGAGCAGTCGATGAACAACTCGCCTCCCACGCTTTCACCGCTGGCCAGGGTCAGGCGTTCGACAAAGCCGGTTTCGGCGTTCTGATCGACGCCGGTCACCTGTCCTTCGATGCGCTGCACGCCGCGCGCCTCGCACCACTGGCGCAGATAGCGGGCATAGAGGACCGCATCGAAATGGTAGGCATAGGCGTAGGCGGAACGGATCGACTTGGGGTCTTCCACCGGAAAATCGAAGCGGTTTTCGCGCGCCAGCCGTATGGGGAAGGCATAGTCCTCGATGGAACCGGGGTCCATGAAGGTGCGCGCCTTCAACCACAACTGATGGAAGGGGATGCCGCCGGCCGACTGACCGTGGACGCCAAAGGGGTGGTGATAGCTGCCCGACGTGCCCCAGCCGCGGAATTCGATCCCCAGCTTGAACGTAGCATTGGTCGCGCGCATGAACTCAGCCTCATCAAGGCCAAGCCAGGTGTTGAAATCGCGTACCTGCGGCAGGGTGGCTTCGCCCACGCCGACAATGCCGATCTCTTCGGACTCGATCAGGCGGATGGTGCAGGCATCGGGTGTGAAGGCGCGGCTCAGCACCGCCGCCGTCATCCAGCCGGACGTGCCGCCGCCCAGTATGGTGATGTTGCGAATGGGGGTCATCCCTGCTTCCCCTTTTGGCTTCTGATGAGTGGGGTCTTTTTAAGTGTCGCGATCTTAGAGGGTATTTTGAAAACTGTGAGGCCCCTTTTGGATAAAAAAGCGCGTCACTGTGTCTCATCCCCAGAAAAGCAATTGGCCCAAAAAGAATTGGCCCAGATAAAAACAGGACGCACCACGTGTGATGCGTCCCGTAAGGGTTTCCGTGAATGACGGAGGGAGAGGCGCGCAAAGGTCGTACCGCTGCGCGGGAAACGGGTTGTCCGGGAAAGAACGCCTCCCGGACAGCCTCATCCTACCGTTTGGAACGGTGTACCGATTAGAACTTCAGGCGAACCTGAGCCTGAATGCGGCGATCGTTCTGGAACCAGGCGTTCGGCAGCAGCAGGCGCGTATCGTTCGGGCTCGAATTGGTCGGGCCGTCAACCTGTTGCAGAAGAACGGTTTCGGTGTTGAGCAGGTTGGTGCCTTCGATCGACATTTCCACGTGATCGTTGAAGCGGTAGGCCAGGCGGGCATCAAGGAAGCCCGCCGACTTTTGCCAGATCGGCAGAGCGATACAGCAATCCTGCGAGGTCACGAGATACGACGAACGCCAGTTGTAGGCCAGACGCGCCGACCATGCACCCTTTTCGTACATACCCACCAGGTTGAACGTCTTGTCAGACAGACCTTCCAGCGGCAGATCGGTGAAGGAGTTGGCCGCCACCGACGTACCGCCACCGGTTTGACCGGAGGTGCCGTCACCCGAGTTCACAACCACGTTCGACGACTTGATGCCCTTGTTGTTGAGCATGGTGTAGTTGAAGTCGATGCCGAGGCCGTTCCACGGGGAGGGCAGGTTGTCGAAGAAGCGCTTATAGGCCAGTTCCCAACCCTTGATGGCCCCACCGTCACCATTGACCGGACCACGCATACGCACCGAGCGGGTCACGCCCTGATTGGTGAAGTCGCGGAAGTAGGTGCCGTAGGTGATGTAGTCGTGGAACTGCTTATAGAACAGCGAGAAGGTGAACGACCCGGTCGAGGAGAAGTAGTTTTCGAACGACAGGTCGAACTGATCCGCCGTCACCGGCTTCAGGTAGGGGTTCTGGGCATCACCGGTATAGGTCATGACGACCGACTGGATCTGACCGGCGGAGTTACACACAAAGCCCTTGCCGCAGACGCGATCCGCTTCATTGGGCAGAGACGCATTCACGGACGTATAGGCTTTCAGGTTACCGATATCCGGACGCGACATGGCGCGCGAAGCGGCCACACGCAGATACCAGGCATCATCCAGCGTAATGCGCGCGTTGAAGCTGGGCAGCCAGTTCTTATGCGTGATGCTGTAGACACTGCGGGTATTGTTGACCGTCATGAAGTTACGATCAGCCTGCGTCACGTAGTATGACGCATTGATAACCGTGACATCACCCAGCGGCGTTTTCTGTACAGAGGTCGGCTCAGTCGCGTAGGCAATCTGGTTGCCGAAATTGATACCACCCGTGCTTTCGTTCTTCGTCTCGACGTAGCGGACCCCGATATTACCCGTCACAGGGAACTTACCAAACAGCATCGCGTCGTCGCCCCCGAACTTCAACTGAAGATAGGCGGCGTTGGTGATTTCGGACACTTCGGCAATTTCGGACGGACGGAAGCACCCGTCCACCCGGCCCGAACGACGGCAGACCGGAACCCAGACGTTCGACACGTTGCCATCCGGATCATACTTCGGATTCGGGATGGTTTTCGTCGGGTCGTTCGGATCCGGAATGGTCTGGGGTTCAAGCGCGGCAGTGGTCCGAGGCTTATAGCTCGCACGGCCAAACATATTCGCCAGACCTTCCTGGTCCCTCAGGAGGTCCATGTTCAGGTAGACGGCGGTATTGGCGTTGGTCAGACCGCCGCCATAGAAATCTTCGTCGAAGGAACGAACACCATAGGCCGAAGCGCTGGGGAACTTGGAGCCTGTGATGAAGTAGTTGTCAGCGGTATAGTTGGACCACGTGTTCACAACGTTAGCCCAGTTGTAGGTAGACCAGCGCACGGTCTGTTCACGTTCGGCATGGCGTACGCCGAACTTAAGCATATTCAGCCAAGGCGAGTCGAAGCTGTAGGCGGCGTCCGCACGTACGGCAAACTCATTGCCATCCGAATCCGTGACGTGATCCATCAGATCGTTCAGGCGGTAGTTTTGCGGGTTGGCAACGTCGCCGGGCATCGTCACGAAGCTGGTCGGCTTTGCCAGCGTGAAGGTCGGGTGTTCGCCCGTCATATCCCAGGTGACGTCTGCAAAGGTCGAAAGCGTCCCGGCGATGTCATAATTGGTCTGAATGGCATCGACATACTGAACGTCGAAGCTGGTGAACAGCTTGTCGCTGACCTGCCATTTCAGGTTAAACGAGGCGTCCCTTGTGTCGTTGACGCTGTCGCTGAAGCGGGTCGAGGTGGCGTAAGACGTGCCCCGTTGGGAACCGCCGCAGCTTTCCCAAGAATAACAGACCAGGTTACCGGTCGGCGAGTTTGCACCGGGATGGGCGCCGATATTGCCATACCAAACATCAGACGAGGCTAAGAGCGTACCTTTTTGCAGGAAACCATTGGAATCGAAGGTACAGGTGGTGCCCGTCTTGCATTGGGTTTCATTCGCACCCGTGGCAAAGTACTCAATATCCTTGGCCCACATGTCGGTGCCGGTCGAAGCGGTCGAGACGTACTCTTCCCACTTTTCCTGCTTCTTCGACTGGTTGTACTGGAAGGTGGCGGTCATATTGCCGTCATTGCTCTTCCATTGAGCGGCAAAAGCTACGCCGTCGCGGATACGGTTATAGATATTGTCGCGCAGCGAAATGGCGGTCGGGTAGTAACGTTTGGCGGTCGTGCCCCAGGTAGCGGCGTTCGAGTGGATCGCCATACGACCCAGTTGCACGCCTTCCGAGTTGGTGAAGACTTCCGAGTGAGCGGCGTTGATCATCACGCCGAATTCACCCAGCTCCGTGTCCCAACGGTCGGCATAGATGCCCGACACCGAAGCGGCGCCCTTACCGACGAGATCGCCATAGGTATATTCAGCGGTCGCGGCCAGCACGCGGCCCTTCTGGTCGAACGGCAGACGGGTACGCAGATTGACCGTACCGGCGATACCGCCTTCGATCAGCTCAGCCGTCTGGTTCTTATAGACGTCCACGCCGCCCATCAGTTCCGGCGACACGTCCGACCAGGACAGGCCGCGGTTGGAGTCGGCGGTGAAGATGTCGCGGCCGTTGAATTCCGAACGCACCTGTTGCAGGCCGCGGACGACGACGCCCGACGGTTCGGCCGAGAAGTGCGCGGTGTCGCCGGTGGCGGCGAAGCGGTTGACCGTGATGCCGGCTACGCGCTGAAGCGCTTCGGCGACCGACTTGTCCGGGAAAGCCCCGATGTCATTGGCCGTGATCGAATCGACGACCGTGTCGGCATTCTTCTTGATCTGCTGGGCGCTCTGCAAGGCTTTGCGCGCGCCAACGACGACGACTTCCTGCGGCTCGCCTTCCTTGGGCGCGGTCTGCGCCTGTGCCGCGCCGGCCATAGCCACGCCGGCGGAAATCAGAAGCGCCATAGCCGAAACGCCGTGCTTCAACTTAACTGTCATGTGTTCAAGTCCTCCCTGACCGCTCTTCATCTCAAAAAAAGATTTCGGGGAGGCAAACAGCATGAAGGCGTCATTGCGCCTTATGCCCCCCACTCTGGTGAGCTTCCCGAAACCTGTATCCACTTTTTTATTGCCCGCCAGTCACACGACCAGACGGGATTACACCACAGGCCTATGCCTGACAGCGCTGACAATTACAGAATTATATCAACTCTGCGTTTTTGAAAACGCATTAAGCCAATTTGATTTCAAAATTATTTGCTAGCGCTACCATGAAAATCCGGCATCAACCGAATCTCATATAAAAAAGCCATAAATTACATTTACTTAACCTTCAATATCGTTGATATTTTTTTAAAGCGGAGCACTGCATGTGTGCTTTTTGTGCCGCATTTCATCTTTTCAGTTTCGTTTTGAAATGCGCATTTTGACCGATAAAAAGCCGCACGGCCTTGACTTACGGGGATAGCGCGGTCGAATCTCCCCACCCTTACATGGGTATGCAGGAGGCCGGATGAGCCGCGACGTGGAGGCACTGAAAGCCGCGGATGAAGCTGAGATACGGTTGCGTATCCGCCGGGCGACCGTGCCGTTTGTGGTGCGTGGTCTGGTGGCGCAATGGCCGGCGGTTCAGCGGGCCCGCGAAGGCGTGTCGTCGCTGGCGGCCTATCTGCAAGGCCTCGACAACGGCCGCCCCGCCGGGGTGCTGACGGCCAGTGCGCACCTGAAAGGGCGGTTCGGCTACACACCCGATCTTGAGGCCCTGAACTTCAGTCACGCGCAGCAGACCCTCTCCGAAGTCATGGCGACGCTCGTGCGTCTGAGCGGCCATCCGATGCCGCCGGGCCTCTATCTGCAATCGGCGCCGGCCCGCGACCATGCGCCTGAGTTCGCCGTGCAAAACCCGATGCCCTTGCTGCCGCCAGAGATCGGGCCGCGCCTGTGGATCGGCAACGCAACACGGGCGGCCCTGCACAACGATCACGACCTCAACCTGGCCTGTCTGGTGGCCGGGAGACGGCATTTCCTGCTGTTCCCGCCGGAGCAGGTGGGTAATCTGTACATCGGGCCTCTGGGTTACACGCCCTCCGGACGGCCGATCAGCATAGCCGACCTCGATACGCCGGATTTCGAAACCTTCCCGCGCCTGCGTGAGGCCTTTGAACACGCGCAGAGCGTGACGCTGGAACCGGGGGATGTTCTATTTATCCCGCGCTATTGGTGGCATCAGGTCACGGCCGAAGGGCCGGTGGGCGTGCTGGCCAATTTCTGGTGGGGCGGCTATGCGAATCCGCTGGAGGACCCGGCGGTGGTGTTCAATCAGGCGCTGGGGATTATGGCCGGGCTGAGCGAGGCTGATCGGGCCTATTGGCGCGAAATGTTCCGGCTGCACATTGCCGACCCACGCCCGGCGCATTTTGAGCATCTGCCCCCTGACGTGCGACAGATGACCGAGGCGGAGCGTCGCGCGCTGGTCGTCAGTGTCGAGCAGGCCGTGCGCGGCTATATATGTAAGTAGCCATAAAAAAACGGCAGGCCTGCGGGCCTGCCGTTTTTTTGTTCTTATACTGACGTCTTACGCCTTGCGCGGCTTGCGGGCGGCCTGACGACCACCGGTGCCGAGGCCCATCTGCTTGGCAAGGTTGGAGCGCGCCGCCGCATAGTTGGGGGCGACCATCGGATAATCCTTCGGCAGGTTCCACTTGGCGCGGTATTCTTCGGGGCTCATATTGTACTTGGTGCGCAGGTGACGCTTCAGCGACTTGAACTTGCGACCGTCTTCCAGACAAATGATGTAGTCGTCCGAGATCGACTTTTTGATCGACACGGCAGGGGTCTTGGCTTCTTCGACCTTTGCTTCCGGTTCACCGGTCAGACCGCCCAGCGCCTTGTGCACCGAGTGAATCAGAGCGGGCAATTCAGATGCGGGCACCGAATTATTACCGACATAGGCGGTGACAATATCGACAACCAGATCGGTCAGCTTGTTTTGTTCTTCCATAACCAAGAATCCTTGTTACCTTTCCTTCCCCAAAACAGCAGTTTGCCCGCGAAGTCAACTGAGCTGACATAAAAAATTGAAATAAATGCCGATATGGCGAAGTTTCCAGTGCGTCAAACCCCGGATAATTGTGTTCACAATAGTATAGAGAAACAGACATTACTGCGCCGCAGTGTCTATCCTTGCGTGTAGCCGAAGCGAAGTTGACTTAAGGGAAGGCGCAGAAGCCTCAACGCCGCGGTGCCTGTCCCCGCAGCGGATTGGCACGGGCCGCGACGCCGTCCGGCAGGCGGACCTGATAGGGGCTCCATTCGGGGCGCGGGGTGGGATAGTCGGTGGAAATATACTGCGCGCCCGACGCCAGCGCCTTTGTGAAACGGCTGAGATCGTTGCGGCGCGCTTCGGTGGTCGAATCGTCAGCACGGGTGCGCACCACAAAGCCCGCCTTCACCGCCGCCTGAATGCGCTCAAACTGTTTCACCGGGTCGTTGAGGGTGAAGTAGGCGGCGTGATCGGCCGCTTCGGACACCGAATTGACGAAGACGGGCAGGCCCTCCAGCGAGGCGTGGCCGCGCATATAGACGGCGACCTTTGCCGGACCTTCATCCAGCGCGAAGAAGACCTTGCCGCGCGCCGCCTTGAGTGTCGGCCAGCCGCCAGCCATCGCCCCCTCACGTAGCGTTTTGTGCCCACCGCGCACCTGATCCGGCGTGATCAGGCGCTCCGGCCCGAAGACCGAGCGGATTTCAGCGTCCAGCGCCTCAAAGGCCTGAGCGTCATAAGCGAGTGGCGTCACGCCGCCGTCGAGGCTGGGGGCGCCATCCTTGGCGTTCATCATGATCAGCAGGGGGACGTGATCGGGGTGGGCGTCGGACCAGTCGCGGATCTGCCTCAGGCACTGGACGAAGGTGTGGCAATGGCTGCGCACATCGGCATCGGGCATGTGCAATACCTTGAAGCCGGGCTTATCCATATCCGTGGCGTCATAGGGTTCGCCGCTGAGCTGCGGCAGGCGCGGATGGGCATAGCGCCCGCCGTCCGGATCGTAGAGGAAGTCGATTTCAAGCTGACGCATCCCCAGATCGAGCTGCGTTGCCAGAGGTAGGTGGCCGTAGTCGAGCGCCTTCGCCCCCTGAGCGTTGCGCGCGGCGATCAGGGCCAGTTCCTTCGGCGGAATGGCGATCTTGTAGCTGTTGTGCGTGCCCACCGCCTGAAGGTCGTTCATATGCAGACCGGCGGTGGCCTTCGGTTCCAGCGACGACTCTGCCGCGAGGACGGGCAGGGCGGTCATGGCCGCGACAAGTGCTGCAACAGGCCACAGGTTGGGGCGACGGGTCATGGGTTCACCTTCTCGGTTGTCAAAAGCCTCTGTAGCGCCCGTACCACGCCCGCATGACAAAATGACGAGAAAACACAAGCGAACGGCGTTAGGTGGGGGGTGTCATAAAACCGTATTTTTAGTGACAATACGCTTTCACAAATAAAACATACCTGCGCCTCAATCCGCCGCGTCCTCCCCCCTGCGGTGGCTATGGGAGCTATTTCATGTCTGTTTCGCAAAAGACGCTGTTGGCGGGGGTCGCCTGCGGCGTTCTCAGCCTGTCGCTTATCCACGCCGCGCCGGCCCTGGCGCAAAGCCCGACCTTGAAGCCAACCGAAGACGCCGCCAAGGCCTCGCCCGCCGATGAGACCGAAGAGGTCGTCGTGCGCGGCTTCCGCAAGTCGCTGGGTCAGGCCCGCGCCCTGAAGCGCAATTCGGATATCGTCTCCGACGTCATCGTCGCCGAGGATATGGCCAAATTCCCCGATCTGAACCTCGCGGAATCGCTGCAACGCCTGCCGGGCGTCGCCATCAACCGCGAAGGCGGCGAAGGCCGTCGCGTGTCCCTGCGGGGTCTGGGGCCGGACTTCACCCGCGTGCAACTGAATGGCATGGAAGTGCTCGGCAATGTCGATTCGCCGATGGATTCGCGCGGTCAGACCTCGCGCGATCGTGCCTTCGACTTCAACCTGTTCGCCTCTGACCTGTTTAACAAGGTCGATGTGAAGAAATCCTTCTCGGCCGAGCAGGACGAAGGCGGCATGGCCGGGACGGTCGGCCTCTACACGGCCAAGCCGTTCGACTACAAGCCGGGCCTGAAGGGTGCCTTCTCGCTGCAAGGCGGCACCAATTCCAACACCGAAGACTTCCAGAAGCGCGGCGCGGCCATGCTGTCGTACAATCACGACGGCAAGTTCGGCGCGCTGATCTCGGTCGCCTATGGTGAGCGTCAGACGCAGGAACAGGGCTACAACACCTATGGCGCGGGCAACCAGAGGGCGCTGGCTGCCAATGTCAGCAAGCTGAGCGCCGCTGATCAGGCGCTGGCCACCGCCGGCCTGCTGGTCTTCCAACGCGGTAACCGTCTGTCGGTGTGGGGTTCGGATCAGACGCGCCTTGGCATCACCACGGCCCTGCAATGGCGTCCGCTGGAAAACCTGACCCTGACGCTGGATGCGCTGCACGGGGAGTTCACCAACAAGCGTGACGAACTGCACCTCGCCACGCGCGCCAGCGTCGGTTCGACCGTCCTCGGCACGGCCATGACCCATTCGGGCATCCCGGCTTCGGCGCAGAAGGCCCCCAGCCTGAATTCGATCCAGTACGATCAGTACTACAGCGTCCTTTATGCCGACGTCGATAACACGGTCTTCGCCACCGAAACCCGCCGTCAGAAGGCTGAAAACACATTTGACCAAATGGTGCTCACCGCCGACTGGCAGGTGTCGGACACGCTGAATATCAACGGTCATGTGGGCAAAGAAAAGTCCACCTACGACCTGCCCTATTCGGACAAGTTCTATATGGAAGCCTTTGGCGGCCTGATTACCGACTACACGCAGGACCCGTATTACGGCCGCAATACCTATAAGTGGGACACGACCGATCCGAACAACTACCGCGCCCACGAAATCGACTTTTTCAGCAGCTATCAGACGACCGAGCTGGAAAATGCCGAAATCAACGCTGCCTATGCCTACAGCGACAACCTGACCTTCAAGGCCGGTCTGTCCTATCGCAGCTTCGCCAATTCGGGCCGTCAGTATACCAATGACGACCTGCTGAAGGGCGAGTGGGAAAACGGCACCTGGGGTACGCGCCCGGATGACAAGGTGAACAGCTACTACAAGCTGTTCACCGGCCACAAGGACCAGTCGTGGGTGATTGCCGACTTTGACAAGGCGCTCAACTATTACGGTGTGACGCGCACGGTAAACTGGGTGCGTAATGCCGACTACAGTGTCACCGAGGACACCAATGCCGCCTATGCTCAGGTCGATTTCAAGGGCACGCTGGGGGGCCGTCCTGTACGCGGCAATGTCGGTCTGCGCGGCTATGAGACTGAACTGACCTCCGAAGGTTTTATGAGCGTCAACGGCACGACGAAGCCGGTGACGACGTCGAAGACCTATTCGGGCACCCTGCCGGCGTTCAATCTGGTGGTTGAAGCGTCCGACAATGTGCAGGTGCGTCTGGCGGCGTCGCAGAACCTCAACCGTCCGTCGCTGACGGCCTATGCCATGAACGGCACGGTCAGCAACGACACGACGACTAACACCATCACCGTCTCGACCGGTAACCCCAACCTCGAACCCTATACGTCTGACGAATATGATCTGGGCGTCGAATGGTACTTCGGTCGCGTCGGCATGGTCACCGGCGGCGTCTTCCATAAGGACATCGACAATCTGGTCGTATCCAAGAAGGTCACCAATGTCTCCTACGCCTCGACCGGCCTGCCCGAAGGACTGAGCGCCGGGGTGACGGCCAACAGCACGGTCAACGAATACACCCGTCCGATCAACCTCAATAATGTCAAGCTGACGGGCTTTGAGCTGAGTGGTCAGACGGATTTCGTTTTCCTGCCCGCGCCGTTCAACAATCTGGGCATGGTCGCCAACGTCACCTTTATCGACACCACGACGATCAATTCGGTGCAGGGCGTCGATGTGAAGGGGCCGTTGTGGGGCGTGTCGGACGTCAACCACAACCTGACCATCTATTATGAAACCGCCAAATGGGGGGCACGTATCTCCGAAAACTTCCGCTCGGACTATCCGATCGACGGCGGTGGCTTTGCCTCGACCACCTATGTGGACGCGGCCGCCTTCTGGCAGGTGACGCCCAGCCTGCGCCTGACGCTGGACGGTATCAACCTGACCGACGAGAAGGAAATCCAGTACAACAGCTTCTGGCCGGGCGGTAACGCCGCGCGCGGGGCCAAGCGTCTGTGGAACACCACGACGTCGGGCCGCACCGTGTTTGTCGGCCTGAACTGGCAGTTCTGATCCGGCTTTCGGGTCTGAATGAAAAAACCCCGGAGCGAAGGCTCCGGGGTTTTTTGTGCCGTTTTCACGCCGCCGTTTCGCTGAGCGTATCCGCCCCCAGAATGTTGCCCAGGCGCTGCGGACGCCCCAGCAGATATCCCTGAAGCTGATCCACGCCCAGCGTGCGCAACAGGTCGCGCTGTTCATCGCTTTCCACCCCTTCGGCGACGATGGTCAGGCCAAAGGCGCGGGCGATCAGTATGGTGCTTTCGATGATCACGCGGCTCTGACCACTCAGGTCGGCGACGAAGGACTGATCGATCTTGATGCCGCTGACATTGAGGTGACGCAGACGCGACAGCGACGAATAGCCCGTGCCGAAATCGTCGATATGGATGTGCACGCCCAGCGCCTTGAGGTGTTTGATGGTGTGGCTGACCTGCTCGATATGGCCGTCATCAAAGACGCTTTCGGTCACTTCGATTTCCAGACAGGCCGGTGAAAGGCCCGTACGCGACAGGATCGACACCAGATGCAGGGCAAAGGTATCGAGCGTCAGTTGCTTGACCGAGACATTGACCGCCACCTTGGCTGCGATCCCCTGACGGCGCCACTGGACGGCATCGGCGCAGGCGCGTTCCAGCACCCAGTTGCCCAGTGCCACGATACGGTCGGTATCTTCGGCCAGACGGATGAACTCGTCCGGGCGGATGGTCCCCAGCTCCGGATGGTCCCAGCGGCACAGGGCCTCATAGGACAAAAGCGCGCCGGTGCGGGCGCAGATGATCGGCTGATAGGCAACATACAAGGCGTCGCTGCCGATGGCCTCACTGAGGGCGCGGCTGAGGTTGAAGCGGCGGCGCAGGCTTTCGGCAAAGGTTTCGTCAAAGGCCAGTGTCCGACCGCGGCCGCTGCGCTTGACCTCGGTGGCGGCCAGATCGGCGGCGTGGACGATGTCCGAAAAAGTCTTGTCGTGATCGGGATGGCAGGCCCAGCCAATACTGACGCCCAGCTTGAGATCGGTGCCTTCGATGTTCAGCGGGATATCGACGGCGCGCGATACGCCCTCGGAGACCGCATCGACCAGCGCATTGACGTCGCCGGTGACCGGGCAGGCCAGAACGAACTCATCGCCGCCCCAGCGGGCTAGTTTGGCCTGCGGTGGGGCCACGGACTCGATCTGCTGGGCAATGGCCGTCAGCACCTTGTCCCCCGCTTCGTGGCTCAGGGCGTCATTGACCTGCTTGAAGCGGTCGAGATCGAGGAAGAAGACGACGGTGCGGGTGTGTGGCTCGGCCTCGATCCGCTTCTGGTGCCAGTCGAACAGGCCGTAGCGGTTGAACAGGCCGGTCAGCTTATCGGTATGGGCCAGCCGCGCCAGCCGTTCGGTGCGTTCGCTGACCTTGGCCTCCAGCACCTGATTGACCTCGCTGAGCTGTTTGATCAGGCTGAGATTGCGGTCTTCGAGGGTGAGATTGCGCACCAGCAGACGATGATTGCCACGCAGCGTGACCAGCATGACGCCTAAAAAGATCAGGCCCAGAAGGCCCAGGGTGCGATGCGTGTCGTCGTGGGTCAGGAGGGTCAGGGAGGCGGGTAGCAGCAGCAGACCGATATAGACACTGCCGGCGCGCGCAAAACTTGAGGTAACGCCCGTGGCCCCGCCCGCCAGCGCCGACAGGATGATCAGGACGGCGTACTGCGCTTCGACAGACGCGATTTCAGGGTGTTTGGCAAACAGATAGACGGCCAGAGCCGACCACAGGCTGCCGGAGACGAGCAGGCCCGCCGCATAGCTGGCCTTCCAGAACTGATAATCGCTTTTGCGCCGCCAGTTGCGCTTGTCCTGATGAAAACGCGCCCATGAGCCGCCGCGGATCAGGATGACCGTCACATGCATCACCACCCAGCCGGACAACAGCGGATGGTTGGCTATGTCGAGCAGGAAGCTGGTGCCGATTACGCAGGCCAGATTGACCAGCAGCATCGGCCCAAGCGTGCGATAGGCCTGACGCAGCAGGTGCGGGTGATATGGAACAGGATGAAACAGGGTCGGCATAGGCAATCGGAAAGTAATTTACTTTGCCCATTGATAACATTGTCATGTTAACGAACCGAGAAGATACCAGTACCTCTTCCGTTAAAACCTACGACCCGGCCTTGATCGCCATGCTGAGGATCAGGATGCCGATGGCGACGATCTGGGTACGCACGCGCCATTCCATCGCCTTGTTGAGCTTGGCGCCCGCTTCCTTGCCGTTCTGGGCAAAGGCGAACATGCCCATGATAAAGGTCGCCAGAACGACCAGCAGCGACAGGCCGATAGCGATATTGACGATGATATCCATAGCGTGACCTTTCTGGGCGGGCGGTAAAAGAGGCCCGGAAGGGGGCCGGGCCTCTTTGCACACAAACCTTTATTTCGGCAGAACGACCTTGTCGATGACGTGGATGACGCCGTTCTTCTGATACAGGTCGGTGGTGGTGACGGTGGCGACGCCGCCCGATTCATCGGTCAGCAGCACCTTGCCGCCCGACAGCGAGGCGACCAGCGTATCGCCGCTGACGGTGGTGATGGTGTACTTGCCATTATGGGCATTGATGGCGGCGATCAGGTCGGCGGCCTTCACCTTACCGGCGACGACGTGATAGGTCAGGACCTTGGTCAGCTTGGCCTTGTTTTCCGGCTTCAGCAGCGTCGGCACCGTGCCGTGCGGCAGGGCGTCGAAGGCGGCATTGGTCGGGGCAAACACGGTGAAAGGACCGGGACCGGACAGGGTGCCGATCAGATCGGCGGCTTTCACGGCAGCGACCAACGTGCTGAAGTTCGGGTTACCGGCGGCGGTTTCAACGATGGTGGTGGTGGGTTTCTTGGCATAATCTCCAGCCACAGCAGCGGCCGGCAGGGTCAGGCTGGTGGCCAGCAGGGCGATGGTCAGTTTATGCAAAAGATTGCGCTTAATCATGGGTTTAGTCTCCGTCTGTTGGGGGATGCCGAACGTGGCGATAAACTCGAACTCAGAAGCGCTTCTGGCTATCTATACGGCGGGTGGCGACGTTTAGATTAGACAGCGCTACGGCTGACGCATGGGTTTGGCCCCCAAAGCGCGGGCGAGGCGCGACAGGGCGGGACGCACGGGTAGGAAGGCGCGATAGGCGCGCTCAAGACACCACGCCACACCGGGCAGGGAGGCCAGACGCGCCAGCCAACGCCAGCCGGGCACCTGCGACCAGATGGCGATGAAGGCCTGTGCCCCGGACAGCAGCGTGCCATCGGGCTGACGCACGTGGAGGCGTTTCAGCGCCGCCTCGCGCGGCAGATCGGGCTCAGGCGTCACCGCGTGGTCGGCCACATCGACAAAGCGCAGGGCCTCGCCCGCGCGCGCCGAATAGTAGCGGATTTCGGTGGAACAAAGAGCGCAGGACCCGTCGAAATAGACGGTCAGGCCCTCACGGCAGACCGTGCCGCAGGCGGCGATTTCAGGAGCGGGTGTGTCGGATTCGTCGGATGTCTGTGTCATGCGCCTTTTACGCACGAGACGGCTGTTTAGACGGGTTTACCGCACCTGGATATAGACCGGGCTGCCATAGACCCACAGGTCCGGCCAGGGGTCTTCGCCCAGCGGGTCGGGCAGGGGCTCGGCCTCATCGGTCGCCGTGCCGCGCAGGCGCAGATAGGCGTCTGTGGTGGCGGTAAATGACCAGTTGAAGGTGATGATCTCCCCGTCGCGCGTCCAGTCGGCAGGGGTAAAGGTCTTCGCCACGCGGGTTGTGGGGTTGCGCTCGGCCACCTGTCGCATCACCTCGCCCATGATCAGGTCCACGCGCTTCAATTCCGGGCGGTCGCCGTGGGCGTTCGGCCCGGCGGGGTCGCGCAGACGCACCGACACCTGCACCGTCTCACCCTTTTTGACCGTGGCCGTGTCGCCCAGATGGGCACCCGCGACGTCCATATCCAGTTCGCTGACCAGATCGCCGGTGGCCACAAAGACGCGGCCCTTGCGCAGGCCGTCGAGAATGTCCGCCGGGTCCTTGCGCGCCTTGACCCAGGTCTTGGCGTACTGACCGGGCCAGAAGTCTTCGCCGCCGTCGGCGACATTGCGATGCGAGTCCGAGGTGGCGGTGACCACGAAGTGGCGACCTTCGCCCAGCAGCGCATCCCACACGCCGCCAAGGCGCGCCGTCATGGCATCAAACCCGCCATAGGTCGGCGACTGCTCGTAATAGCCGCGCTTGCGCAGGGTGTCGGGTGTCGCCCCGCTCTTGAGGCTGGCGCCCTGATGGCCCGGCGCGCCTTCCATGCCGACGGCTACGTCGGGCGCAGTGTCTATCCAGTTGCGCAGGGATTGCGGCGTATGGCGGCCATAGCCGTCCGGTGATTTCGCGCCGCGCGACGGGTGATTGGCGATGACGAGTGGTTGGGGGTTCAGGCCCTGCATCTCGCTCAGCGCCGCGATCATGCGCGTCGGGTCGTCGCGGGCCGGGTCTTTCGTTTCATGGGCCGCATAGGTGCTTTCGAGATGGCGCAGCGTCTCGGCCTCGCGCGGGTCGATGGCCATGATCAGGCTCGAATGGTCGCCGCCCGGCGTATCGAGTTCCATGCCGAAGAACTGGATCAGGTCCGGCACCGCCTGACGCGCCCGTAAAAACTCCGGATAGGCCTGTTCGTAGCGCAGTTTCGACAGGCCTTCGCCGCCGTGGTCGATCAGCACGACCCAGCTCAGACCGTACTGGCGGGCGTGGCGAGCATTGTCGGGCAGGGTGTAGATGCCGTCCTTGCCCAGCACATAGGTGCCGTCTTCGGTGCGCTTGCCGGAAAAGCGGCTGTGCACGTGGTGATCCCCGGCCAGCCAGGTGCGCGCCTCTTCGGCGTGGACGTGGCCGGTGAGAGCCACCAGTGCAGTGAAGGCAAGACAGGACAGACGCATGAAAAAAGCTCCCGGAAACGGGAGCTTTTTACCGTTCGAGTGTGACGGTTTTGCTGCGCTGGTGTTTCATACCAACGGCCGAAGATGCTGACCGCCTCCGGCCGTTGAAAACTCGAGACTGTCTCATCTGTGTTGGAGACATGAGACAGTCTCGAAAGGCATACCCAGAGTCATTTTCAATGACCCTGGGTATCAGGCGCGCTTGTCGTTCTCGAATTCCTTGCGCAGGTCGTAAAGCGTTTCGGCGATGTGCGCGTGCATCAGCTCGGACGCCTCTTCGCCCTTGCCGCGCATCCACAGGTCCAGAAGCGTGGAGTGTTCCTGATGCGCGCGGTCGTCGCGGCCGGCGGGTTCCAGATGTTTGGACACGTAGCGTTCGGCGATGATGTTCAGCCGCTCGATGATCTGCAGGGTGACCTGACGGCCCAGCGGGCGCACCAGCGACAGGTGGAAGGCACGGTTGAGCTTGCCCACCTCGCTCTTGTTGTCCTCGGCGGCGGCGCGGTCCAGCGCGTCCAGCGCGTCGCGCGCGGCCTTGTGATCGGCGGGCGTCGCCAAGGCGGCGGCGCGCGCCACGGCTTCCGGCTCGATCTTCAGGCGCAGGGCATAGACCTCTTCGGCCTCAGAGGCGGTCATCGGGCGGACAAAGAAGCCGCGATTGGCCTGAGAGGTGAGGAGGCCTTCCTGCTCCAGCCGCACCAGCGCCTCACGCAGAGGAATCTTGCTGACCCCCAGCTCCGCCGCCAGAGCGTCCTGACGGATGGCGACCTCGACGGGCAGGGAGCCGGAAATGATCCGATCCCGGACGAGGGTAAAGATCTGTTCAGAGAGGGTTTGGACGACCAGCGCCATGCGAAACTCTTGTTTGGATTTATATGGTATACGCTTTTTGTAACACTGTGGTGCTAACGCTAACAAGTCAATAACTGTAACCTGATTCTGCGAAAATCTGATAACGACAGCCAAAGAGGCTGACGCCTCCAGCCATTGAATCGCACACCCTTTGTCACAAACGCTCGCAGCGGACAACGGCTGTGCGTCGCCCGCTGCGTTTCTTTTGGCGCTGAAGCCGCGTTATACGACCTGAAAACCGTCCCAGAACTGATCTTCGCGATCGATCCAGATGGTATTGAACCCGGTCGACATCGCCGAGCCTTCGATGGACGGGATGATGGCCGGCTGACCGTTGAGATCGACCTCTTTCGTCACCACACCGGTAAAGCGGCTACAGATATAGCTTTGGTGGATGAAGGGTTCGCCTACCGTCAGGCGGCCCGTGGCGTGCAGGTGCGCCAGCCGCGCCGAGGTGCCGGTGCCGCAGGGTGAGCGGTCGATGGCGCGTTCGCCATAAAAGACGGCGTTGCGGCCGTGGGCAGGATTGGCTTCGCCTTCGGCGTTTTTGGGCGCATCGGCCCACAGGACGTGGCTGACCCCGCGAATGGTCGGGTCGAGCGGATGCACAGGCTCATAGACTTCGCGCACCAGGGTGCGGATGGTGCGGCTCAACTCGATAATTCGCGCGGCCCCCAGAGCGTCGAGGCCGGTATAGGGGCCGTCCTTGGTGGGCTCGATAATGGCGTAGTAGTTACCGCCGTAAGAGACATCAAGCGTTACCGGTCCGAAGTCCGGCACGTCTATTTCAATGCCGGTCCTGGCCAGATAGGCCGGGACATTGGTGATCTTAACCGCCGTCACCTTGGGGCCGTCGGTTTTATAGTCGATGTCGATAAGCCCGGCGGGCACTTCGAGCTTCAGCTTACCCGGTGTGCGCGGCGTGATCAGGCCGTTTTCCAGCGCGAAGGTCACCATGCCGATAGTGCCGTGGCCGCACATGGGCAGGCAGCCGGAGGTTTCGATAAACAGGATACCGGCGTCGGTGTCCTCGCGCGTCGGCGGATAGAGGAAACCGCCCGACATCATATCGTGACCGCGCGGCTCATAGCACAGGCCGGTACGGATCCAGTCGAAGCGGTTCAGGAAGTCCTGCCGACGCTCGGACATGTTCGATCCGCGCAACAGCGGTGCACCGCCCGCCACCAGACGCACCGGATTACCGGCGGTGTGACCATCAATGCAGAAGAAGGTGTGACGCATAGGGGGCCTCATAAAAAAGTCTCCCGATAAATCGGGATACTTTTTCATGGAAATCAATAAGGACGCGCCTTAGCTCTGGTTGGCCCTTCGCTTTGGCGCGGATTTTTATATCTCCCCACTTTGCGGGGTACGGAGCTTACGCCGCCTTGTTGATGCTCAGCGACGGGCGCGAGGCGGCGGCGTCTTCGACCATTTTGATGATCTGGGCGCGGCGCTCCCCGATCAGCGGCATACGCGGCATACGTACGCGCTCAGAGCCGCGGCCCATGACCTGCTCGGCCAGCTTGATCGACTGCACCAGATCGTGCTCGGCATCGAGGTGCAGCAGCGGCAGGAACCAGCGATAGATTTCGAGCGCGGTCTTGGTGTCGCCCGCTTCCAGCGCCTTGACCAGCATGACGGATTCGTGCGGGAAGGCCGAGGTCAGGCCCGACACCCAGCCCTGCGCGCCCAGCAGCAGGCCTTCATAGGCCACGTCGTCGAGACCGGCGAAGATCGAATAGCGGCTGCCAAAGGCGTTATAGACGTCGGTGAAGCGGCGCGTATCGGCGGCGGATTCCTTGATCGCCACGATGTTCTTCACCGGACGCAGCGCTTCGAGCGCATCATTGCCGATATTGACGCGGTAGGCGGTCGGGTTGTTGTAGAGCATGATCGGCAGGGCGGTGGCATTGGCCACCTGCGTGAAGTGCTCAACCAGCTCATTCGTCTTCGGCACATAGACCATGGCCGGCAGCAGCATCAGGCCATTGGCACCGATGGTTTCGGCATCGCGCGCAAAAGCGACGGCGCGCGGCGTGGTCAGTTCGGAAGTGCCGACGACGACCGGCACGCGACCATTGACGACTTCGACAATGGCGGACAGCAGCATCCGCTTTTCGTCAGGCTCCAGCGAATTGTTCTCACCGCAGGTGCCGAGCGCGATGATGCCGGTCACGCCGTCCTTGATCAGATCGTCGATTACGCGCTGGCTTTCGGGCACGTCAATGGATAGGTCTTCTTTGAATTGAGTGGTGACCGCCGGGAATACGCCGCGCCAATCGACTTTCATAGTTTACTCCAACTGCTTGCGTAAGAATATATACCGTATACAATATGCAATGATGCGGCGCAAGAAGGAACGTGCATTTGTCTAAGGTTATCGTTGTCGGGGGCGGAATCGTCGGTCTGTCCATCGCCCTGGAACTCCAGAAACGCCACGGCGATGTGATTTTGCTGGACCCGGACTCCCCCCGGAAAGGCGCATCATACGGCAATGCGGGCCATATTGCTATCGAACAGGTGGAGCCGCTGGCCTCATGGGACCTGATTCGCAGCGCGTGGCGGCGCTGGTTTGCGCGCGGCGGGGCCTTATCCTTTCCGCCGTCAGGGATTTCGGCGTGGCTGCCCTTCGGGTTGCGACTGATGGCCGCCGCCGAACCGGCGCGCTTTGCGCACGGCAAGACGGCCTTGTCTGGCCTGATGCGCGAGGCCATGCCCGCCTGGCGGCGGCTGGTGCAGTCGCTGGGAGCGCCCGACCTGATCCGCGAAGACGGCCACTACGTCGTCTGGGAGAGCGAGGCCTCGGCAAAGGCCGGTCTGGCGGCGTGGCGCGATACGGATACCGGAACCGCGCGGTTTCATGTCCTGACGCCGGACGAGCGGGCGGCGGTATCGGCCCTGACGCCGCGGCCTCTGTCTGGCGGTATCCGTTTTGAGAATACGGGTCAGGTCGCCGACACTGCGCGTCTGCTGGCGCAGATGGAGGCGGCCTATCTGGCGGCAGGTGGGCAGGTGGTACGGCAAAGGGCGGTGGGGCTGAGCCTGCGCGACGGCCATGCGCAGGTCGAATGCGATGACGGCCTGATGCGGGCGGCGGAGTCGGTGATCATCTGCGCCGGGGCGCGCTCAAAGCCTTTGATGCAGGGGATCGGCCACGTCGTGCCGCTGATCGCCGAGCGCGGTTACCATATCCAGAGCGCGCCGCACGGCTGGCCCGCAGGGATGCCGCCCGTGGTGTTCGAGGACCGTTCGATGATCGTGACGGGCTTTGAGGGCGGCTTGCGCGCCGCCAGCTTTGTCGAACTGAACCAGCCCGATGCGCCGCCGGACGCGCGCAAATGGCAGAGGCTGCGGCAGCACGTCAGCGAGCTGGGCCTGCCGATGGACGCAGAGGTGGCGCAATGGATGGGCATACGCCCGACCCTGCCGGACTATCTGCCGGCCATCGGGCGCAGCGACAAGGCGCAGAATCTCTACTATGCCTTCGGGCATCAGCATCTGGGCCTTACCTTGGGACCTGTCACCGGCGAGATCGTCGCCGACATGGTCGAAAGGGGCACCGGCCCGCAGGCCTTTGATATCAAGCGTTTCGCATAAGAGGTATGTCTATGAGCATTGGCGGTTCCACCATCGAGGCCGAACTGGCGAAGCTGAGCCCGCCGCCGGCCGCGGCGGCCATCGGCGACTATGAATATCAGGCGCGTCTGGACAAGGCGCGGCGGTTGACGCGCGATCTGGGGGCGAAGGCGCTGCTGGTCGGGGCCGGGGCGTCTTTGCGCTATTTCGCCGGGGTGCCGTGGGGCGCGTCGGAGCGTCTGGTGGCCATGCTGCTGCCGGTCGAAGGCGAGCCACTGATCATCTGCCCCTATTTCGAGCGCGGGTCGCTGGAGGCCGATCTGAAGATCCCGGCAGAGCTGCGCCTGTGGCAGGAAGACGAGAGCCCGCACGCCCTGATCCACGCCGCCATGCAGGACCTGGGCGGCGGTGTGCTGGCCGTCGATCCGGCGATCAGCTTCGAAATGGTCAGCCGCCTGATGCGCGAAACCGGCCTTGAGGTGCGCGAGGCCTCGGCGGTGGTCAATGGCTGCCGCATGTACAAGTCCGAGGCCGAACTGGCCCTGATGCAGCAGGCCAAGTCGATGACCGAAACCGTGCACCGGGCCACGGCACGCATCCTGAAAGAGGGCATCACCACCACCGAGGTGATCAACTTTATCGAAGCCGCACACCGTAAGATGGGGGCGGCGGGCAACAGCTTCGTCATCGTGCAGTTCGGCCACGCCACCGCCTATCCGCACGGCCTGCCGGGCGTGCAGACCTTGCGGGAAAACGACCTCGTTCTGATCGATACGGGCTGCTACGTGCAGGGCTATACGTCCGACATCACCCGCACCTATGTCTATGGTCAGGCGACGGCGGAACAGCAGCGCATCTGGGACATCGAAAAGGAAGCGCAGGCCGCCGCCTTTGCCGCTGTCGAGGTGGGCAAGCCGTGCGAGAGCGTCGATTACGCGGCGCGCGCCATTCTGGAAAAGCACGGGCTGGGGCCGGACTATCAGTTACCCGGCACGCCGCACCGCACAGGCCACGGCATTGGCCTGAGCATCCACGAACCGGCCTATCTGGTGCGTGGCGACCAGACGCCGCTGGCGCCGGGCATGTGCTTTTCCAACGAGCCGATGATCGTGGTGCCGGAACGCTTCGGTATCCGTCTGGAAGACCATATGTACGTCACGGAATCCGGCGCGAAATGGTTTACCGAACCGCAACCGGCCATCGACCGGTTGTGAGGCGGTAAAGCCAAAGCAAGGCATTGCCATATTGTATACTGTATAATAATCTGACCGAAAGCTACGAATAAGGGCAGATCATGGTCAGCAAGGTGGGGGCGCGCCGCGTCCTGTTCGCGGTATCGGTTTCGTGTCTGGCGCTGCTGGCGGCGGCCGGCGGGCAGGCTCAGACGGCGGCGGAGCTTAAGGCCATAGCCGATGCCCCGCCGCCTGATGTCACCGGTCGTGCCGAGTGGGAACAGCCGGAAGTCATGGCGGTCAATCGCCTGCCCATGAAGTCGACCTTCTTCAACTATGAGAGCGTGGAAAAGGCCGTGGCCGGTCAGATGGCGGCTTCGGCCAACTATCTGTCGCTCGACGGCACCTGGAAATTCGCCCTGTCCAAGACGCCAGAAACTCGCCCGGTGGACTTCTACAAGCCCGACTTCGATGTCTCCGGCTGGGGCACGGTGCAGGTGCCCGGCATCCTTCAGGCGCAGGGCTATGGCGTGCCGCTGTTCAGCGGGGCCGGCTATCCGTTCGGGGCCAATCAGCCCTATGTGCGCCACGAGGTGAACGAGGTCGGCGCCTATCGCCGTGATTTTGAGTTGCCGAACTGGAGCGGCAAGGACGTCTTCCTGCATATCGGTGCGGCGGGTGCGGCCTATTATATCTGGGTCAACGGGCAGAAGGTCGGCTATTCGGAAGACTCCAAACTGCCGTCGGAATTCGACCTGACGCCCTATGTCCGGGCGGGTAAGAACACCATCAGTATCGAGCTATATCGCTACGCTGATGGCTCCTACCTTGAGGATCAGGACTTCTGGCGCCTGTCGGGCATCGAGCGCTCGGTCTATCTCTATGCCGAACCCAAAACGCGGCTGGGCGACTATACGGTTACGGCCCTGCTGGACAAGACCTATACGGACGGCGTCTTCGCGCTGGAGGCCGAACTGAAGGGCGTCAAGGGGTCGGGGACGATCACCGCCACCCTGTATGACGGCAAGGCTGTGATGCTGACGACCAAGGGGCGCGCTACTACGGACAAGCCGGCGCACCTGTCGGGCACGATCAAAAACGTCAGGCCATGGTCGGCGGAGACTCCGAACCTCTATCGCATGGTCATCGAATACCGCGACGCCAAGGGCGCTCTGGTCTCGGCCACGTCGAAAAAGATCGGCTTCCGCACCATCGAAATCCGCAATGGCGAGGTGCAGGTCAATGGCAAGCGCGTCATGATCAAGGGCGTCAACCGCCACGAGCACGACCCCTATACCTTCCGCGTGGTGTCGCCCGAAACGACGCGCAGGGACATGGAACTGATGAAGCAGGCGCACGTCAATGCGCTGCGCCTGTCGCACTATCCCAACGATCCGCACGTCTATGATCTGGCCGACGAATACGGCCTCTATGTGATGGATGAGGCCAATATCGAGAGCCATACCTATATGGCCATGATCCGCGACATCGATCAGCGCTACAAGGTGCAACTGGGCTATAAGCCGCACTGGTACGCGGCGCACCTCGACCGCGTGTCGCGCATGGTCGAACGCGACAAGAATGTCACCTCGGTCGTCTTCTGGTCGCTGGGCAACGAAGCGGGCATCGGGCCGGCCTTTGAGCGCGCCGCCACCTGGGTGCGGGCGCACGACAAGACGCGCCTGCTCAACTTTCTGGGCTATGGCACGATCGGCGAGGAGCACCGCCCCAATGCCTATGTCGATATCTACGCCCCCATGTACGACAGCCCGGTCAAGATGGCTGACTATGCGCAGGACAACCGCTACAGCCAGCCGATGATCCAGTGCGAATACGCCCACGCCATGGGCAACAGTCTGGGCAATCTGGAAGACTATTGGGAGACGATCCGCGCCTATAAGAAGCTGCAAGGCGGCTTTATCTGGGACTGGGTCGATCAGGCGGTGATCCGCAAGGACGACAAGGGCAGGCCATACTGGGCGCAGGGCTTCGACTTCCCCAAGGGTGAGTGGGAAGACGACTCGACCATCGGCGACGGCGTGGTGCAGGCCGACCGCACGCCGGACCCGGAATATTACGAGCTTCAGAAGGTCTATTCGCCGGTGGTGTTCGAAGGCGATCCCAAAACGGGGACGCTGACGGTCGTCAACCGCAACGACCTGATCGACCTGTCGGGCTATGCCCTTGGCTGGAAACTCGAAAAGGACGGGGTGACGGTAAAGACCGGCACCTTAACGGGCGTCAATGCCCCGGCGGCAGGCCGCGCGACGGTGCCGCTTGATCTCGGTGCCGTCAGCTATGACCCGGCAGCCGAATATGTGCTGACCGTCTCGGCCGTGGCCGCTGATGACCGTATGCCGGGCGTGCCGAAAGGCAGTTCGATGGGCTGGACGCAGTTTGTCCTTCAGACAGCGCGCCCGGCGGCCCTGACCGCCAGCGGGCCGGTGAAAGTCACCCGGACGGCGGCGGCGGTCGAACTGAGCGCCGGGCCGTCGCGCCTGACGCTCGATGCCAAGACCGGCCTGCTGACCGCCTATGCCGTCAACGGGCAGGTGCTGCTGAGCGGCGGTACGCCCTATTTCTGGCGCGGGCCGACCGATAACGATATCGGCACGGGCGTGGTGACCAGTCACGCCATCTGGAAGACCCTTAGCGAGAAACGCACGCTGGAAACGCTGGAGGTGTCTGAGGCAGGAGACGTCAGGGTCGGCTGGCGCGTCGGGGCGGGATCGGTGCGCTTTACGACCACCTGGCACCTCTATGGCGATGGCACGCTGGACGTGAAGGCCGACTATGTGCCGCTGCGTGACGACCTGCCCGATCCGTTGCGCGTCGGTCTGAAGTTTGCGACCAACCCCGCTCTGACCGATCTTCAGTGGTACGGGCGCGGGCCGCAGGAATCCTATGCCGATCGCAAGACCGGGGCGGCCATCGGCCTCTATCAGGGCAAGGTGGCCGATCAGTACCACAACTACACCCGGCCGCAGGAGTCGGGCAACAAGACCGATGTGCGCTGGATGGCTCTGACCACGGCGACGGGGCAGGGGGTGCGCGTCACCGGGCATCAGCCATTGTCGGCCAATGCCCTGGCCTTCCCGGTTGAGGACCTCTATCAGCAGCCGGTGGGGCAGCGCCACTCGTCAGACATCGCGCCGCATGGCGACGGCACGCTGATGATCGACGCGCTTCAGACGGGTGTGGGCGGCGATACAGGGTGGAATACGGTCGGGCGTCCGCACGTCAAATACCGCATCCCCAATGCGCCGCTGAGCTATGGCTTCACGCTCAGCCCGCGATAGAGCGATATGTCGAAAAGTGTGAGCGGTTTTCGACAAAAATATCGCGACAAAACAAAAATTTAGATCGGGATGATGTTTCCATTTAGAACATTATGATTTCTGGTGGAAACATAATGATCTAGATTTTTGTTTAGCCCCTCGCCGGGCGGTGGCTTCGCCACCTTGGCCGCCGCCTCAATGGCGGCTTGAGCGGAATGATTCCATTGGAAATCATTCCGCTCCAAAATCATCCCGCTCTATCGCCCGCGATAGAGGTTGAGGTCGATGCCATAGCGATTGACCTTGTCGTAGAAGGTCTTGCGTGGCAGCTTGAGGGCCTCCATGACGCTGCGCACCTGTCCTTCGTGGCGTTCCAGGGTTTCGCGCAGCAGGGCCTCTTCGTAGCGCGCCACCTGCTCGGCCAGACCCGGCGCATCGGCATCGTTGCCCGGCAGGCTGTCGTCGATGCCCAGCGCATAGCGTTCGGCATATTGTTCCAGCTCGCGCACATTGCCGGGCCAGTCGTGCTGGCGCAGATGGCTCTGGGCCTGAAGGCTGAGGCGCGGGGCCGGGCGGTTGAGGCGCGCCGCCGCCGCCAGCAGGAAGTGCTGAAACAGCAGTGGTATGTCCTCGCGCCGTTCACTGAGCGGCGGTACGCGCAGGGTTACGCCGCTCAGCCGGTAATAGAGGTCGGCGCGGAACCGTCCATCGCGCACGGCCTGCACCAGATCAATGCGCGTGGCGGCAATGACGCGGATATCGACCTGCCGCGGGCTTTCGGCCCCTTCCGGCCACACTTCGCGCGTTTCCAGCACGCGCAACAGCCGCGCCTGCTGGCTGAGCGTCAGGCCCTCCACCTCATCGAGGAACAGCGTCCCCTTATGCGCCTTTTCGATGCGTCCGATCAGGCGCGGCGCACCGGGGCGCAGGCCCTGTTCGCTGCCGAACAACTCGCTCTGAAAGCGCTCCTCGTCCAGCGCCGCGCAGCCGATATGCACAAAGGCCCGGCCCTTGCGGGCACTGAGCGCGTGCAGGGCGCGCGCCACGCGGTCCTTGCCCACGCCCGTATCGCCGCTGATCAGCGTATCGACCTCGGCCTCGGCCACGCGCACCACCACGCTTTTCAGATGGGTCATGACGGCGGAATCGCCCAGCAGGGGGTAGCGGCTGTCCTGATCGGCCAGTTGCGCATGGGCCTGCCGCAGGCGGCGGTTTTCCAGCACCAGTTCGCGCGTCTGTAAGGCGCGGCGCACGCTCTGACGCAGATCGTCCTGCGCAAAGGGCTTCGACAGGAAGTCATAGGCTCCGTCCTTCAGCGCCTGCACGGCCATCGGCACGTCGCCGTGCCCGGTCATCAGGATCACCGGCAGGTCGGGGTCAAGGGCGCGGATACGGGCAAAGACCTCAAGGCCGTCCATGACCGGCATCCGCACATCGGTGATCACCACGCCGGGGAAGGTCGCATCCAGAGCCTTCAGCGCCTCGGCCCCGCTGGCAAAGGCCTGCACGCTAAAGCCGTCGAGGCGCAGGGCCTGACTTTGCGCCGCCAGCAGATCGGCATCGTCGTCAATCAGGATCAGGGGCGCGGTCACAGGGTTCATGTGCGGGGTCATGAGGCTTTACGCAGGGTCAGAACGAAGGTGGCACCGGTCTCAGAGCTTTCGGCGCTGAGCGCCCCGCCGAAATCGCGCAGAATGTCGTGGGCGATGACGAGGCCGAGACCCAGCCCTTGGGGCTTGGTGGTGACGAAGGGGCTGAAAAGCTGCGCCTGTACCTGTGGCGGCAGGCCCGGCCCGTTATCGGCGACGCGCAGGCGCACCTGATCGCCGTCGGCGCTGAGGCTGAGGCGCACCTGCGCATCGGGCACGCCGTCCAGCGCCTCAAAGGCGTTTTGCAACAGATTGACCAGCACCTGCTCCAGTCGCACGCGGCTGGCCATCACCCGCAATTGCGGGTCGATGGGGTCGCAACTAAGGGTGACGCGGTGGTCGCGCAGGCGGCTTTCGTTGAGCAGGATGGACGAGTCCACCGCCTCTTTCAGCGGCACGGGCTCGACCTCGCTGGAGGCCTTGCGCGAAAAGGTGCGCAATTCGCCGGTGATGTGGCCGAGGCGGTCGCACATGCGGATAATGGCGCTGAGGTTTTCGGCAATGATCGCCTTCGCCCCGCGCGCTGACGGTTTCTGGCTGGCGGCGGTTTCGGCCAGTACGCGGATGGTGGCGACCGGCTGATTGATCTCGTGGGCCACGCCGGCGGTGATCTGCCCCAGACTGGCCAGCTTGTTGGCTTGCACCAGATCGGCCTGAAGGCGACTGAGGCGACGCTGGGCGTTGCGGCGTTCGCGGATCTCCTTCGACAGGCGGTCATTGGTGGCGCTCAGGGCCTCGGTGCGGGTGGCGACATCGCGCTCCAGCCGCTCGCGGTATTCGGTTTCGCGCGCCGCCGACAGCCGCCTCTGCCGCAGTCGGCGCCATTGCCAGGCGCTCAGCGTCCCCAGCAGGCCAAAGGCCAGAGCGGTGGTCAGGGTGGCGGCGATGGCCGTATCGCGCGCCGCCTGATCGCTGCTGATCACGTGCAGCTTCCAGCCGACACCGGGCAGGTCGATCACCGTGTCGATCTGACGCGCCGTCAGGGTGGGGAGGGGTTTGAAGCGTCGCTCCGGGTGCGCCGTCAGGAAGACCTCGCCCGTGGGGCCCGTGACGTAGGTGTCTTCGTCCAACCCACCCCACGTGGCCTCGATCGGGTCGAACTCCATCTTTACCACCACTACGCCCAGCCGGTGTCCGGAGGCGGTGACGGCGCGGGCGAAAAACAGGCCGGGCTTGCGGCTGACCGTGCCCAGCGCGAACTGCGTCGCCGTGCCGTTCGTCATGGCTTCGCGGAAATAGGGCCGGAAGCTGTAATTGCTGCCGACAAAGGAGACGGGCAGGGCCCAGTTGCTGGCCGACACCGTCTGGCCGGAGGCCTGAATGATATAGATGACCGAACTGCGCGTCTGGGTGCGCAGTCGATCCAGCTTTTTGGAGACGCCGCTATACAGCGCGGGCTGGTTGCCCAGCAGGGCGGCGGTCACGTCGCTGTCGTCGCTGAGGACCAGCGCCACCGTCGCCTGCCGCTCCATCTCGCTTTGCAGGACGGCGGCGCGCAAGCGAGCGCGCGTTTCGACGTCTTCGGAGACGCTGCGCAGGGCCCCGGTATAGCTCAGGCTATAGACGGCCCACAGGGCCAGCCCCAGACCGACCACGCAAGCAAGGCCGGCGAGGATCAGCAGAGGCCGTCGAATCTTGCGCGGTACAAGGAACATGTGGCCATCATAAACCTTTGTGAAATTTCGCACAATGTCTGGATTATGTGTGCGAAATTTCACACAAAATGGAGGACTGCCTATAATATAAATTTATATATTTCAATATATTAATGAAAATTAGCTGAATTGTGGGCACAGGGATGTTGCCGGATTATGGTGAGTTAACAAAAACCACCAAAGGGTCGAGGAACACCCATGCAGATGCATATCCCTACGGACACGCTGACCGCGGCCGCCCCGCGCAAGCGCCCCTTCTATGCCCATCTCTATTTTCAGGTGCTGGTTGCCATTGCTCTGGGCGCGGCCATGGGGCACTTTTACCCGCAGACCGGCGAGGCGCTGAAACCGCTGGGTGACGGCTTTATCAAGCTGGTCAAGATGATCATTTCGCCAGTCATCTTCCTGACCATCGTCACGGGTATTGCCGGCATGGGCTCGCTGAAAGGCGTCGGCTCGGTCACGGGCAAGGCCTTTGCCTACTTCCTGACCTTTTCGACCCTGGCCCTGATCGTCGGCCTGATCGTCGCCAATGTGGTGCAGCCCGGTCACGGCATGAATATCGACCCGGCCACGCTGCACAATGCCAAGGTAGATGAATACGCCGCCAAGGCGCACGAAACGACCCTGATCGGCTTCGTGATGGATATTATTCCGACGACCTTCACCTCGGCCTTTGTCGAAGGCAACATCCTTCAGGTGCTGTTTATCGCCATCCTGTTCGGCATTTCGCTGATCTTTGTGGGTGAGCGCGCCAAGCCGCTGGTCAACCTGCTGGAAACCGTCAGCCACGCCATTTTCAAGATGGTGTCAATCCTGATGAAGGCCGCGCCCATCGGGGCCTTCGGCGCCTTTGCCTTCACCATCGGCAAGTACGGCATCGCCTCCATCGTCAATCTGGCGGCGCTGGTTGGCACCTTCTACGCCACCTCGGCCCTGTTCGTGATCGTCATTCTGGGGGCTGTCTGTGCCGCCAACGGCTTCTCGATCTTAAAGCTGATCGGTTATCTGAAGGCGGAACTTCTTCTGGTGCTCGGCACCTCGTCCTCGGAATCGGCCCTGCCGAGCCTGATGGAGAAGATGGAGGCTGCGGGCTGCAAGCGTTCGGTCGTGGGCCTTGTCGTGCCGACCGGCTATTCGTTCAACCTCGATGGCACCAATATCTACATGACGCTGGCGGCCCTGTTTATCGCTCAGGCCACCAACACCCACTTGTCGCTTGAGCAACAACTGCTGTTGCTGTCGGTCGCCATGCTGTCGTCGAAGGGTGCGGCGGGCGTGACGGGCGCGGGCTTCATCACCCTGGCCGCCACCCTGTCGGTGGTGCCGACCGTGCCGCTTGCCGGTATGGCCATCATTCTGGGCGTTGACCGCTTCATGTCGGAATGCCGCTCGATCACCAACTTCATCGGCAATGCGGTCGCCACCGTCGTCGTCAGCCGCTGGGAAAAGTCGATCGACATGGACACGTTCCGCGCCGCCATGAATGGCAAGCCTGTGATCGAGGCCGAACCCGTGATGGCCATCCACGGCGCTCCGGCCGGCGTCCAGCTCGGCGAAAAGAGCGCGGACTAACCTTTTAAGGATGGAACCTTCCGGCCGTAGCCCGGTCGTGTCCCCCCCCAACGGTTCCATCCTCACTGACCCGTGCCGGTGTATCGGTTCGAGCCCCCGGCACGGGTCTCTTTTAATCCCTTCTTTTGAGATGAAGGCGAGACTGCGCTGCGGTTTCGCCAACGGAGACCCTCATGTCTGCGAACAGCCTCCTTTTGCCCGCAACCCTGCTTTTTGCCTTGCCAACGGTCGCTCAGGCCGAAACGGTCAAATATTCGGCGGAAATCAAAGCCCTCAGCGATGGCATCTATCGCGGCGTCAGCCAGACCGAAGGCCGCCCCCAGTATACCGTCGGCGGGCAGGCCGCCTATGGCAAGGTGTTTGGCGGTGTCCTCTACAAGTCGATGCGTGACCGCACGACCGGCGTCGATAACCAGACCCAGCTTCTGATCGGGTACAAGTCGAAGTGGCTGGGCAATGACGTGACGTCACGCGCCATCTTCAAACAGTATAACGGCACCAAAACCGGCATTGATAACGCGTTTATGGAGTATGAGATCAATGCCGCGCGCAAGCTGAACGCGCGCCTGACGGCCAAGCTCAATCTGGCCTATTCGCCGGACAACTATGGCAAGGCAAAGCAGGCCACTTTCAGCGAATGGGGGCTGGACTACAAGGTGACGCCGAAACTGACGCTTCAGGCGGCCAACGGCTTCCGCCACAATCGGGAGAGCGTGGATTACACCAGCTATCTGGCCGGGGCGAGCTATGCGGTGACGCCGAAGTTTCTGGTCAGCCTGACCTATACCACGACGGATAAGGGCGATCTGGGGGCCAAGTACGGCGAGTCCACCTTCGTCACCCTGTCGAAGAAGTTTTAAATTCGTGACAGACTAAAGGCGAAACGGGCGCCGCCCAAGGCGTCCGGATCGCCGGGACTGAGCGGCAACAGGCTGAGGTCCGAGCCGTGGCCTTGCACGATCTGACGGGCCAGACTGAGGCCCACCCCGGTGCCGGTGGCCTTGGTGGTGAAGAAGGGCATGAAGACCTGACGGCCATGTTCGGCCGGGATGCCGGGACCGGAATCCTCGATCACCACGCTCAGGCTGCTGTCTCCGGTGGTGGCATGCAGGCGCACCTTGGGGTCGCCGCCCTTTTCCAGCGCTGCCTGCGCCGCATTGTTGAGCAGGTTCCCGGCGCACAGCCACATCTGATCTTCGTCCATGCGGATCAGGGCGTCTTCGGCGGGCACCTCCCACAAAAGGCTGACCCCCTTGTCGCTCCATTGAGCGGTGAAGCTTTCGTGCAGGACATCCAGCCATTCGGACAGGCGCACCGGTTGCAGGCTGGGCGGCGGCAGGCGGGTCAGGGCGCGATAGGCATTGATAAAGTCGTGCAGGCCTTCGGTGCGCGCCACCACCCGCTCCAGCGCCTTGATGGCCAGTTCGCGCGAGTGCGGCGTGTCGTCATGCAGGAGGTCGAGCGCGCTCTTGCTCATCGACGCGACGGGCGTCAGGGCGTTCATCAGTTCGTGATTGAGTACCCGCAGCAGGTCACGCAGCGCCGTGGCTTCGGCGGCGCGCACATCGGCGGAAATATCGGTCAGGATGGCCAGTTGCGAGGTGCGCTCATCCTCGATCAGTTCGTTGTGCTGAACGGCGAAGGTGTGTCCTTCCCAGACGATCTGCTGCCCCGGTGTGAACAGGTCACCGCCATCACCGACAAGCGTGCGCCGCACCGCCAGAGGCAGGGCGTAGGCGACGCCGAACAGTTGACGTGCCGCGCGATTGACGGCGATGATCTGCCCGTCATCGGTTTGCAGAAGAAGCGGCGAGGGGGCCTGATCGAGCAGCATCTGAAGCCTGCGCCGCCCCAGCTCCGCCGTAAAGATCGGCGCCGGGCTTAGCCGGGCGCGCAGGCGTTCACGCGCCAGATGGAAGGCCGGGCTGTTGACGCCCGCCACGGCCAGTCCGACGGCGGCCAGCCCGCAGACCAGCGCCGTGGCGTAATAGCCCTGACTGAGGGCCAGCCACAGCCCGACCCCCAGGGCGAAGACGCCTACCTGCGCGACAATGCTGAGCCAGATGCGATGAGACCCCATGCGTCACAGACCGTGTTTTTCCATGCGCCGGTACAGCGCCGCCCGCGTCAGGCCAAGGTCTCTGGCGGCGTGCGAGATATTGAACTGATGCCGGCTGAGCGCCGCCTTGATCAGCTCGCGCTCGGAGCGCTCCAGATTGAGGTCCTGCGGCGGCAGGTCGGCGGGCACGCGCGGCGGCGTCTCAATGGCCGCACGCAGGGCGGCGACCAGCCGATCATTGTTCCACGGCTTTACGACAAAATCCTGCGCCCCCAGCCGCATGGCCTGAATGGCGATGCTCATGCCCGAATGGCCGGTGATGACGACGACGGGCAGGTGCGGGGTCTTCGCCAGTTGTTCCTGCAAAAAGGCCAGACCCGCTTCGCCCGACGTATCGCCGCGCCGGTAGTTGAGATCGAGCAGAAGCACATCCGGCGTCTCAGACTCAAGCAAAGCGCGCGCCTCATCCGGCGACTGCGCCGTGCGCAGGGTGAAGCCCTGCCGCGTCAGGACCAGCTCGGCCGCCGCCAGAATATCGGGGTCGTCATCAAGAAAGACGGCGCGCGTCAGAGGGGGTGTTTCGGCTTCGGAAGACATGTTCGGATTCGGACACCTGCGTGGTGATTTCAATCCTGATTTGAGGGTAAAAATCGACAAAAATCAAGCAAAATGAATTATTTATATGAATTGAAAACTCTGTGTTAGCGTTTTAACATGCCCGATAACGTCCTCTCATCCCCCACCGCCATGGACCGCAAGCGCGCCAAACCCTGGTATCGCCGCCGTCCGTTTCAGATTACCGCTGCCGCCGTCGTCATCGCCACGGCGGGTCTCGCCTTTTACCTGACCCTGCCCAGGTCGGGCACGGTAACGGTCGCGGCGCGTACCCTCGAAACCGGTGAGGTGGTGCGGGCCCCTTATCAGGACTATGTGCCGCTGCGCGCCGAAGCCGTGCCGCTCGATACGGTCTATATCACGGCGGCGACGGCCGGTCGCGTGCAGGCCGTGGCGGTCAGCGACGGCGACCGCGTGACCAAGGGGCAGGCGCTGGTCTATCTGGTCAATCCGGCCCTGACGCTGGATGTGTCGGGGCGTGAGGCGGATATTTCGGCGCGGCTGGCCGACAATGCCAATCAGTTGATGGCGCTGAAAACCGCGCAGGAAAACCGCGAACAGGCGCTGGCCGATGCCGCCTATGCCCTCAGCCGCGCCGAACAGGAATATCAGAAGCGTCAGACCCTGCTCGATAAGGGCTTTATCAATGCGGCGGCGGTCAAACCCTATGCCGATGAGGTGGCCTATCAGCGTCAGCGCGTGGCGGCGCTCAAGACCGCCCAGACGCCCGACGCGCAATTCTATGCCGGTCAGCGCCGTCAGGTGCAGGACAATGCGCAGGACCTGCGCCGTAATCTGGGCGAGGTGCGTCGCGGCCTCGACGCCCTGACCATCGCGGCCCCCGCCGCAGGCCGCCTGACCGCCTTCAGCCTCAAACCGGGGCAGGCGGTGAAGGAGGGCGACGCGGTGGCGCAGGTCGATTCCGAAGGCAGCTACAAACTGCGCGCCGAGGTCGATGAATTCTACCTGCAACGTCTGTCCGAAGGGCAGAAGGCCGAGGCCAGCCTGCACGGTCAGACGGTCAGCGTCGCCGTCTCGAAAGTCTTCCCGCAGGTGACCAATGGCCGCGTGGTGGCCGAATTGCAGTTTGTCACGCCGCCGCCCGCCGATCTCAAGCGCGGCGAAACCGTCGATATCCGCCTGAGACTGGGTCAGACGACGCCGGCCATTCTGGCCCCGTCGGGAAGCTGGCTGACGGAATCGGGCGGGGCGTGGGTGTTTGTGCTCAACGCCAAGGGCGATCAGGCCAGCCGCCGCGCCGTCACCGTGGGCCGCCGCAATCCTGAACAGGTCGAAATCCTCAGCGGCCTCAAACCCGGCGAGCGCATCGTCACGGCCGGGGTCTCCAACCTGCGCAATGCGCAATATCTCCACATCAAATCGGACTCGAATTCATGATTGAGCTTCAAAACGTCTCCCGCCTTTACCGGTCCGATGAGATCGAAACCACGGCCCTGCACAATATCAACCTGACCATCCGTCAGGGTGAATTCGTCGCCATTATGGGGCCGTCGGGCTGCGGAAAATCGACATTGCTCAACACGCTGGGCACCATCGACCGCCCGACCTCGGGGGCCTATCTGTTCAACGGGGTCGATCTGGCCAAATTGAGTGAAGCCAAGCTGGCGCAGCACCGCGCCCGCCATCTCGGCTTCATTTTTCAGAGCTTCAATCTGGTCGATGACCTGACCATCTATGAGAATATCGAGCTGGGCCTGCTCTATCGTCAGGGGCAGAAGGGGTCGCGCCGTCAGGCCATCGAAACGGCCATGGACCGCGTGGGCATCGCCCACCGGGCGCGCCACTTCCCGCATCAGTTGTCGGGTGGTCAGCAGCAGCGCGCCGCCATTGCGCGCGCCATTGTCGGCAATCCCGACCTGATCCTGGCCGACGAACCGACGGGCAATCTCGATACCGAAAACGGCGCGCAGGTCATGGACATCCTCAAAGGGTTGAATGCCTCCGGGGCGACCATCATCATGGTCACCCACTCACCCAGCCACGCCGATCAGGCCAGCCGTCGCGTCGATATACTCGACGGGCAACTGGTGGCCTCCGTCGCCCAGATGTTGTGAGGCCTGATATGTTACGCTCTGTCCTGATCGCCTTCTGGCGCTCCTTCACCCGGCATCCGCTGTATGGCGGTCTCAACCTTCTGGGCCTCAGCCTCGGCATCGCCGTCTTTATCGCGCTCAGCCTGCTGGTGCGCTTTGAAACCGGCTATGAGAGCTGGAGCCCCGAACGCGCCAAAATCTATACCGTCGGCACCCGCTACTTCTTCCCCGGCATGACCGATGAGGTGCGTATCGGCGCCATGGGCGGCCTGACCGAAGAACTGAAGGCCAGCTATCCGCAACTGGTCACCGTGCGCGACTGGTCCAACCCGGTCACGGTGCACAAGGGGTCGGAGGTCTATTCCGAACAGATCGAGCTGGTCGATCCGGAGTTTCTCACCTTTTTCGGCGTGCCCATGCGCGAAGGCGACGCGGCCAGTGCGCTGAATGATCCGGGTAGCGTGGTCATCAGCGAGGAAAAGGCGCGCAAATATTTCGGCACGGCGGATGCGGTGGGCAAGACCCTGACGCTCAGCGACGCCGAGGGGCGCAAACCCTATGTGGTCAGCGCCGTTATGCGCGACCTGCCCAAAAATGCCGATCTGAAGCTGGACCTGATGCGCCGCATCACGCCGCAGCGCACGGCGATGGAGCCCGACACCTGGCATCACTGGGGCTCGGTGGAGCTTTTCGCTTTCCTCAAATTCAACACACCGGCTGAGGCGCGGGCGCTTCAGGCCCAGATGGACGCCTTTACCGATCGTCAGGTGGGCGACACCTTCGGGCCCGGCACCAAGGGCAGCAGCCTGATGAAGCTGGTGCTGGTGCCGCTGGCCGACATGCACCTGATCGACCCCAAACAGAAGGCGGCCATCGTCACGCTGGGTCTGGTCGGCGTGGTGGCGCTGGGGCTGGCCCTGATCAACTACGTCAATCTGGCCACGGCGCGGGCCGGCTTGCGGGCGCGTGAAGTGGCGGTGCGCAAGACACTGGGGGCGCGTCCTTCGGCGCTGCGGCTGCAATTTCTGGGGGAGGCCCTGCTGACCCTGCTGGTCGCCTTTATTGTGGGCCTGTCTCTGGTCGAACTGACCCTGCCGCTGATCAATGCCGCCGGGGGCCTGTCTTTGGCGCTCGATTACGTGAAGGACGGGGCGTGGCTGGCCGGGCTTCTGGGTGTGGTGCTGCTGGCCGGTCTGGTCGCGGCCCTCTATCCGGCCTTTGCCCTGTCGGCCTTTAAACCGGCGCAGGTTCTGGCGTCGAGCCGCACCCCGGCGGGCGGGCGTCTGGGGATGCGCCTGCGCGAAGGCCTTGTCATCCTGCAATTTGCGGCGGTGGTTATGGCCTTTACCCTGATGCTCGGCTTCATCAAGCAGATCGAGCATATCCAGTCGGCCGATCTCGGCTTCAAACGCGACGGCCTGCTGCTGGTCAATTCGATCCGCGATGTCAATATCAATGCCGCGCAGCGCGAAGGCTTTCAGGCCGCCGTGCGGGCCCTGCCCAATGTTACGGCGGTGACCATCGCCAATGCCATTCCGGGCGATCAGAACACGGTCAATAACTCCAATATCGTCCTGCCGGGGCGGCGTCAGGAGCTGACGGAGTCGCCGACGGTCAACTGGTCCATGGTCGGGCCGGGCTATTTCGAGCTGATTGGTATCAAGCTGCTAGCCGGACGCCTTTTCGATCCGCGCTTTGCCGAGGATCAGACGTGGGTGGACAACAGGTCTGAGACGGACAGCAACCGGGTGACCAATGTGGTCGTCAGCCGTCTGGCGGTGCAGCGTCTGGGCTTCAAGACGCCACAGGCCGCAGTGGGGCAGACGGCGCGCTTTGCCGATCATACGGTGCGTATTGTCGGTGTGGTCGAAGACGCGCGCTTCTATCACCCGTCTGAGCCCATTCCGGCCAAGCTGTATATGTTCGATGCCCACGTCTCCTATGCGGCGGTTGGCTTTGTCCGCTATGCCGGGATCAGTGAAAGCGTGATGCGCGAACGCCTGCGCAAGGTGTGGCGTCAGATCGCGCCAGACGTGCCGTTTGAAGTCACCTCCGCCTATGAGAACCTCGACAAGTATTACAAGCCCGAACGCGACCGCTCCAACCTGTTCGGGGTCGGGGCCGGGGTGGCGGCGCTGATCGGCTGTATTGGGCTTTATGGGATGGCGGCGTTCAATACCTCGCGCCGGGCCCGTGAGATCGGTCTGCGCAAGGTGCTGGGGGCGTCGCGCGGTCAGGTGGTGCGGCTCCTGACGCTGCAATTCCTGCGCCCGGTGCTGATCGCCAGCGTTATCGCCTGGCCTCTGGCGTGGCTGGCTCTGGGGCGGTGGCTGTCGCAGTTCGACGACGCCATTGGCATCAGCCCGCTGTTCTTCCTTATCGCCACGGCGGCGGCTCTGGCCATCGCGCTGGGGACGGTGGGGGGGCTGGCACTCAGCAGCGCTTCGACCGAACCGGGCAAGGCGCTCAGGCACCAGTAAGAAGAAAGGCCCGCTCCTCATCGGAACGGGCTTTTCTGTTTTTTACGCCTTCAAAATCTTCTCTTCGGGGACCTTTTCGAGCTTAGGCGTCAGGGTGTGGATGACGAGAATGGCTACCAGATAGGCACAGCCCGCGACGATAAAGATCGGCTGGTACGATTTGAAGAACTCAAGGATATAACCGTTAAAAGTGGTCATCAGCATACCGCCGATGGCCCCGGCCATGCCGCCGATGCCAATGACCGAGGCCACCGCCTGCTTGGGGAAGAGGTCCGACGGCAGGGTCATCAGATTGGCCGACCACGCCTGATGCGAGGCAGCGGCCAGGCCGATAATGGCCACGGCGGCCCACAGATTATCGACGAACTGCGCCGCGAAAATGGGCGTAACCAGAAGCGCACAGACCAGCATGGTCGATTTGCGCGCCGCATTGGGGGTGCGCCCGGCTTTGATTTGCTTTGACGACGCCCAGCCCCCGAAAACAGAGCCGAAATCGGCGAGAATGTAGATGGCGATCAGCGGCGGGCCGAAGGTCTTCAGATCAAGGCCATGCCGCTTGTTCAGGAAGTCGGGCAGCCAGAACAGATAGAGCCACCAGATGGGGTCGGTGAGGAACTTGCCCAGCGCATAGGCCCAGGTCTGACGGAAGGTTAAGAGCTTGAACCACGAGATCTTGGCCGTAGGCGCGGCGGCTTCGGTGGGGGTCGCATCGTCGGACTGAATATGCGCCAGCTCGGCAGCCGACACCTTGGGGTGCTCCTGCGGACGCCGGTACATGATTAGCCACGCCACCAGCCACAGGGCTGTTACGATGCCGATGGAGATAAAGGCGGCGCGCCAGCCAAAGGCCAGCGTAATCGCCGGGACGAGCAGGGGCGTGATGATCGGCCCCATGGCCGTGCCGGCGTTGAAGATGCCGACGGCCTGCGCGCGCTCCTTCTGGGGGAACCATTCCGATATGGCTTTCAGCGAAGCGGGGAAGGCGCCGGCCTCACCGAAGCCCAGTACGGCGCGAGCCACAGCGAATTGCGTGACGCTGTGGATCAGGCCGTGGCCGATCGAGGCGATGGTCCAGATGGTGAAGGCCACCGCATAGCCGATGCGCACGCCCACCGCGTCGATAACGCGCCCGAAGGTCAGAAAGCCTACGGCATAGAAGCACTGAAACCAGAACACGATGTTGGCATAGTCGGTTTCGCTCCACTGAAGCTCGCCCTGAAGGGTGGGCTTCAGGATGCCGATCATCTGGCGGTCAATATAGTTGATGCCGATGGCGATGAACAACAGCGCGCAGATCACCCAGCGATAGCGGCTGATCGGGCCCGTCGCGGCCGGTGAGGCGGAGGCGGTCATGCGGATGTTTCCTTTTTCTCTGTGTGGGCAGGGCCCCTGTGCCGGGGCTTTCCTTGTTTTGGGTGCCTGTGACACCGGTGGCGCAACCTATGCCGAGGTTTGCGACCCTGAAAAGGGGCAAAACGTCCGTTGGGGAAATAAAAACGATTGCGTAGCGTTTGGTCTGCCAGAATGACGCGGCTTTGGCGGCTGGGGGCGATGGTGTTTTGCGGCGGCGGCCAAAAAATCGCTGGAGCTGCGTGGTGATATGTCCATCGGCTGGCGCATCAATCTGTGGGCGCGGCGTGGCCGAAGGGGCACGTCACGGGCCTGAAGGCGCGTGGTGGCTTTACGGTAGACCTCCACTGGGCCGATATGACGCTTGAGCGAGTGACGATCCGCAGCGCCTTTGGCGAAAAGGCGACGCTGGTGCTGGGGGATCATCGCCTGCCGCTGACCCTGAAAAAGGACCAGTCGGCGAGCTTTAGCCTGCGGGCCGAGGGCCTTGTGAAGCTTTAATACAGCTCGCTGGAAATGGCCTGTGCCGTCTGGCGCAGGCGCTCCAGCACCTGCGGCTTGTCCATATGGCAGACCACGTGCGTCATGAAGGGCACGATCAGGGCGGCGACGGCGTGGTTTGAGCGCGCCGCGAAGATCGGCACGGCCAGATCGACAACACCCAGCGTATAGGCACTGTCGCGCACCAGATAGCCCCGACGCTTCGCTTCACGCGCTTCATCAAGGAAGGCGCGCAGAACGGGCCGGTCGATGCGGCCACGCATGGTGTGATACCAGTTGAGCTGATCGCGCAGGGGCAGAAAGCCGAAGATCATGCGCCCGGACGTGGCCGTGGCCGCCGGGGCGCGGAAGCCGACCTTAACCCCGAAGGCGGTCATGCTCTCGCTTTCGGCGCGGGCAATGGCGACGATATGCTCGCGCGACAGGACGGTCATGTGGCACGATTGTTCGCTGTCGCGGGCCAGAGCGCGCATATGCGGCAGGGCCGTCTCGATCAGGCTCTGACGCGGCGGGTACAGCATACCGAAATCGAACAGGCGGCTGGTCATGGTGTAGCGACCGGCTATATCGCGCCGCAGATACCCCTTGCCCTCCAGAGTCAGGATCATGCGGTAGATTTCGGCCTTGGAACGGCCGACCCCGGCGCAGATCTCACCGATGCTCAGCGGGCCCGACCGCCCGGCCAGAAACTCAAGAATCTCAATGCCCTTTTCAAGGGCAGGCGCGCTGTAGGTCGGTTCGGACATCACGATTCCATTGGCTTATTGATAATGTGATAGCCGTTTCGCGCTGCGGCGTCAAAAAGGCCTCGCGGACCCTTGGTCGCAGGCAAAAAAAAGCCGCGCATTTCGGCGCGGCCAGTTTACAGGGAGGAAACGCCCAGGAAGGGCAATCGATGCAAGGCATCGAACACCTGCATCATATATGCTGCGATGCGGCAATTGCAAGGCAGGACTGTGTCAAGTTCAGTTACAAATCACAAAAAGTCCGTGAGGGGTCGATCATTATGTTTGGCCCTCGCCGGGCGGCGGATCCGCCACCTTGGCCGCCGCCTCAAAGGCGGCTTGAGCGAAATGATTCCACTAGAAATCATTTCGCTCTATCGTCTGTAGCTACAGCGCGTCAGACGGTGTGTTAAATATGAAATATGGGTTTAATTGTGAACGCGCCCACAAAGAAAGGCCGCCCGGTGAGGGGCGGCCAGTGCGACGCATCAACGGGTAGCCGAAGCGTCAGGAAGGGTTATTTCACTTGATGCCAACGGCCGAAGATGCTGACCGCATCCGGCCGTTGAAGAAACGAGACTGTCTCATATGTATCAGCGATATGAGAAATTCTCGAAAGGAATACCAGGAGTCATTTTCAATGACTCCTGGTATGAGGCCAGCCATTGGAGAGCTGACGGCGCACGGTCGCGATGTCCGGGGCGTCTTTCCAGCGTATGCCGATGTCGCGGTGTCTGGCGCCCGGTCCGGTCGAGCCGCTTTCAAAAAAGCGGGAGTCCTGCGGATGGAAGACGGCGGTCTTGGTGCCGTCGCGCGCCGTGCCGCCCATGCTGGTCCAGTGGTCGGGGTGGATATGGGCGTCCATCACGCAGTCGATAAACAGGGCCTGCCCCATGGCGTTGGGGTCGGCATAGCGCCCGTCCTGGAAGGTGGTCGTCGGGTGCCAGGGTCGGGCCAGCGCCACCGCGCCGTCGGGCACACCGGCTTCGCGTGTCAGGCGCGACCGATAAACGACGAGGCCGATGGGCTGGCTCAGGGGCGTGGAGGGGGCCAGCAGGAAGGAATGGAACTCCCCCGGCGGCGTGGGCGCGCCGCGATTGCGGGTGCGCAATTCGCTGTCTTCGATCAGCAATTGCCCGTTGCCGAAGATGAAGTCGATATTGCCGGCGATCAGGCTGTCGCGGATCACCGCCCGCTTGCCATTGGCAAACAGCGTGTCCTGATAGCCGAGCATCGCCGTCTTGCGGAACAGCACGCGGTCGCTGTCGATATCGAGCAGCACCGCGACAGCTTGCGAATTTTTGATCTTCTGCGGGTCATCGCTCGGTCGCGCGTCGTTGCTTAGATAGTCGAAGGTGTTTTCGATGGTCAGACCCTCCACCGTCACCTGATCGGCATTAATAGTCAGGGTGGCCGAGCCGGGCGTACCCCAGTTGCGGCGGTGGTACTTGCCCGCCGTTTCGGCCACGGCGTCAAAGTGCAGGCGGGTGCGTTTCACCCCAGCGCCTTTGAGACGCACTTTCGGGCGGCTGACCGTCACCTTTTCATAATAGTCACCCGCCGCCACGTCGATCACGACCCAGGTGTCGCTTGTGTCCTTTTGCGCGGCGTCGAGCGCGGCCTGCACCTTTGTGAAACAGGCCTTTTGCGAACCGCAGTCCGGGCGCACTGTGAGACGGGTGGCGGCCTCGGCGGGGAGGCTCAGCGCCGCAAGGGTCAGACAGGCGACGGCGCTGGCGAGCAGGGTGGGGCGTACAGACATGAGCGGCTCAGTGTTCCGAGAGGAAATCATCCATCAGATCGACAATACGGCTGAACCACGGATCGAACAGCCAGATGTCGTGCGGGGCGTTGTCAAACGCGGTGTAGCGATAGGCGATGCCCTGCGCTTTCAGCTTGGCCTCGACGTCTTCGTGACCGGCGGTAAAGCGCGTCAGGCCGCTGCTGATGACGAGGGTCGGCGGCGATGCGGCGCTGACGTGCTTCGCGGCACTGGCTTCGCGCCAGCGGTCGGGCACCTTTTCCATCGCACCGCCCAGCCACAGACCGGCGGCCGAGCTGTCCCCGGCGGCGTTTTCGTATTGCAGGGCCAGAGGTGTGGTGAAGTCGAGCACGCCGTCAATGTCGATCAGGGCGCTGACGCGCGTATCGTCGCCCGCCTGGCTTTTGTAGAGCGGCGTGTCCGCCGTATAGGCCACAAGCGCGGCCATCTGCCCGCCGGACGAGGCCCCGCCTATGGCCAGCCGCTTGGGGTCGATGCCAAAGGTCTGCGCCTGCCCTTTGACCCAGACAAGGGCGTCATTGACGTCAATCAGACCCGCCGGATAGGGGGCTTCGGGTGACAGGCGAAACTCCGGCAGGAAGACGGTATAGCCGCGCTGCGCCAGCCGGGTAGCCAGAGCGTAGAAATGCGACTTGTTGCCTGAGCGCCAGCCACCACCGTGCACCAGCAGGATACCTTTGTCATTGGCGCGCCCGGCAACCGGCAGGAAGACGTCGATATGCAGTTCGCGCCCGCCGATACTCTTGTAGCGGCGGTCAAACAGCACCTTTTGCCCGCTCTGGAACTCGGCCACGGGCCAGCTTATGCCCGCATACTGATCCTTATAGCGCTCAAACCGCTGCGAGACGGTGTAGCTGTCGTCCACGGGGATCAGGTCGGCGGCGAGGGCGGGGGACAGGAGCCCCAGACCCAGCGCGGCGACGGTAAGGGCGGGCAAAAGCCGCATGGTTTACTCCCGTAAAGGCGGCCACCGGCGGGTGCCGATGGCCGCTTTATGTTTATCAGTACTTATAACGCAGGCCCAAAATCCACTGCGCCCCGGTGTGGGTATATTCGCGCGTCAGATCCATATCGCCCGTATCGCCGGTACCGTAGATGCGCTCGACTTCGTCGGTGATGTTGATGCCCTCAAAGGTCAGCGTCAAGCGCGGCGTGACGTTGTAGAAGGAGGCAAAGTCCACGTGGGGGGGGCCGTATTTGCGCTCCTGCACGTGACCATTGCCGCAAACATCAAAACCTTCATGAGCGCCGTTGCACTCGCCGCCGCTGTTATCTGGTGGCTGTAGCGAGTCCGGACCCCAATCTTCCAGTCTTACGCCCGCAGCGCCACCTCATAGGTGGCCTGTGTCTGGGCGGCGATGTCGTCGAGGGTGACATCGGGGGCCAGTTCGACCAGCACAAGGCCTGAGCCATCGGGCTTGACCTCAAACACGCCGAGCGTCGAGATGATCAGATCGACCACGCCCGCCCCGGTCAGCGGCAGGTCGCAGCGTTTCAGCACCTTGGACTCGCCGTGCTTGTTGGCGTGTTCCATAACGACCACGACCTTCTGCACCCCGGCGACGAGGTCCATCGCCCCGCCCATGCCCTTGACCAGCTTGCCCGGTATCATCCAGTTGGCGATGTCGCCGTTTTCGGCCACCTCCATCGCCCCCAATATGGTCAGGTCGATATGCCCGCCGCGGATCATGGCGAACGAGTCCGCTGACGAAAAATAGCTGGTTTCGGGCAGTTCGGTGATGGTCTGCTTACCCGCATTGATCAGGTCGGGATCGACCTCATCCTCATACGGGAAGGGGCCCATGCCCAGCATACCGTTTTCCGACTGAAAGGTGACGGTCATGCCCTGCGGGATGTGATTGGCCACCAGAGTCGGGATGCCGATGCCCAGATTGACGTAGAAACCGTCCTGAAGTTCTTTAGCCGCGCGCTCGGCCAGTTGGTCGCGTGTCCAGGGCATGATTAAAACTCCAAAACAAGGTGCGCCGGGCAGGCCTCGCGCATTTTTTGTTGCGCTACCGCTTCGCTGCTTGAGCGCTGATCGGCCAGTTGGTCACGTGTCCAGGGCATGATCAGGCGCCTTCTCTCTGACGCACGGTGCGCTGTTCGATGCGTTTCTCGAACGTGCCCTGCACGATACGGTCAACATAGATGCCGGGCGTGTGGATGGCGTCGGGGTCGAGCGAGCCCACCGGCACGATTTCCTCAACCTCGGCGACGCAGACCTTGCCGGCGGTGGCCATCATCGGGTTGAAATTGCGCGCCGTCTTGCGGAAGATCAGGTTGCCGCGCTCATCGGCCTTCCACGCCTTGACGATCGAGAGGTCAGCGACCAGACCCGTCTCCAGCACATAGGTCTTGCCGTTGAAGTCTTTCAGTTCTTTGCCCTCGGCGACCAGCGTGCCGACGCCGGTGGCGGTGTAGAAGCCCGGAATCCCGGCCCCGCCGGCGCGAATGCGTTCGGCCAGGGTGCCCTGCGGATTGAACTCCAGCTCCAACTCGCCCGCCAGATACTGCCGCTCGAACTCCTTGTTTTCGCCGACATAGGACGAGATCATCTTTTTGATCTGACGGGTGTTGAGCAGCATCCCCAGCCCGAAGCCATCGACCCCGGCATTGTTGGAAATGGCGGTGATCCCGGTCACGCCTGAGTCACGCAGCGCGGCGATCAGGTTCTCCGGGATGCCGCACAGGCCAAAGCCTCCGGCCATCACCGTCATCCCGTCAAACGTCAGCCCCTCCAGCGCACTCTTCGCGTCCGCATATATCTTCGACGGCATCGGTCTCTCCCTTATATTTTTGCTCATTCCTACGCACTCCGGTGCCGTTTGTCATCCCCTTGCGAGCAAAAAATTCAGCAATTGTTGAATTTTTTATTGACCCCCTGTGACGGCCCGCCGATAGTTAACTCTGAAGCCCCGCCACCGTGCACAGAAGGGCCAAAACAGGGACACACACCATGACCGACGCTTCTCTTCGCGGGCGGACCGCGCTGATCACCGGTTCCGTTCAGGGCATAGGGCTGGCCATCGCCGAAGCCTTTGCCAGGGCTGGGGCCAATATCGCCCTGCACGGGCTGGCGACGCCGCAACAGATTGATGCCGCCACCGATCATATCCGCCGTCTGGGGGCGCAGGTGCGCTTTTTCGACGGCGATCTGCGCGACCGGGCGGCCATTGACGGCCTGATGGAGGCCGTGTGGAACTGGGGCGGCGGTATCGACATACTGATCAACAATGCCGGGGTGCAGAAGACCCTGCCCTTTGCCCAGATAGATGATGCCACCTGGGATACGGTGTTGTCGGTCAATCTGACGGCGGGCATGGCCACCCTGCGCTATGCCCTGCCGCGTATGGCGGCGCGCGGCTTCGGGCGCGTCATCAATATCGCCTCAGTGCACGGCCTTGTCGCCTCGGTGGAGAAGGGGCCCTATGTGGCCTCGAAGTTCGGGTTGGTCGGCCTGTCGAAGGTGGCGGCGCTCGAATATGCGCGCACCGGCGTGACCATCAACTGCCTGTGCCCCGGCTGGACCGAGACGGCCCTGATCGAACCGCAGATTCAGGCCCGCGCCGCGGCCGCCGGGGGGGATCGTCAAGCAGGGATCGCCGCGCTTCTGGCTGAAAAACAGCCGTCGCAGCGCATGAGCGCCCCGGAGGAAATCGCAGCGCTGGCCCTGTGGCTGTCTTCGCCTCTGGCGCACAATGTGACTGGGACGGCCATCCCCATCGACGGGGGATGGACCGCGCAGTAGGTATTAGAGCGGGATGATTTCTAAAATCATTCCGCTCAAGCCGCCATTGCAGCGGCGGCCAAGGTGGCGCAGGCCGCACCCGGTGAGGGGCTAAACATGATGATCTAATCCACCCAGTCGCGGCGGATGCGCAGCGAGGCGAAGAACAGCAGGATCGCCGCCAGCACATAGAAGCTCAGGCCCGCCAGGAAGGCGTACTTGATCGAGGCGTCGCCATAGAGGGGCTTCAGATAGTCCGACGCCGCACCGAAGAACCACGTCCCCACCGCAATGCCGATCAGGTTGTTGATCAGCAGGAACAGCGACGAGATCATGGTGCGCGAATGGCCCGGCCCCAGATGCTGAACCGCCGTCAGCACCGGGCCCAGCCACATCAGGCCCAGCGCCTGCGGCAGCAGGAACAGGGCAAAGGCTGTCTCCGGCGTGGTGGCCAGCACGCCCAGCGCGTAGAGCGGTACCGAGATGATAAAGGCGACGCACGGGATGAGCGGATAGGCGCGCTTGGACTTCTGCCCCAGCTTGTCGCCCAGCACGCCGCCCAGCGCCATGCCGGCCACGCCGCCGATGAACAGAAGGGCGGCCAGAAACCATGAGCGCGACACGAGGTCGAGGTGCAGCGAGCGCGACAGGAAGGTCGGCAGCCAGTACATGAAACCATAAGAGACCATGGACGAACAGGCGGCCCCGAACGACAGGAGCCAGAAGGTCGGCTTGGCGAAGGCCAGCTTGCACGCAGCGATAAAGCCCAGCGGCTTGCCCGCAGCGGCGTCATAGCGTCCGCGCGGTGGGTCCTTGACCATCAGGCGGAACAGCGGCGCGATCAGAATGCCCGCCAGCCCGATGGCGATAAAGGCAAATCGCCAGTCCACCTTCGCGGCCAGAAGCCCGCCGAACAGCACACCGGCGGCGGAGCCCACCGGAATACCAAACGAATAGATGGCCAGCGCCTTGGCCCGCTGTTTCGGCGGAAAATAATCGGCAATCAGGCTGTAGGCCGGGGCGACGCCACCCGCTTCGCCGACGCCGACGCCCATGCGGGCAATAAACAGATGGGTGAAGTTCTGCGCCAGACCGCACAGGGCGGTGAAGCCGGACCAGACGGCCAGAGCCGTGGTCATGATCCACACGCGCGAGGTCCGGTCGGCCAGCCACGCCACCGGAATGGCCAGGGTGGTGTAGAGCAGCGCAAAGGCCAGCCCGCCCATCAGCCCCAGTTGCGTATCGCTGAGGCCCAGTTCCTGCGCGATGGGGTCTTTCAGGATCGAGATGATCTGCCGGTCGAGGAAGTTGAACGTATAGACGACGATCAGGGCAAACAGGGCCAGATAACGCCCCTTGATCGGGGCCGCGTCGGGGGTGGGGCTGGACATGGGTGGACCCTTAGCCTCATGCCGAAAAGTGCAAAACACTTTCTTGGCACTTTTCGGAAACACATGAGGCGTTGCAAAAGATGAGAGCCATGCGGCGGCTCAACTGAGCCGACGAATGCGCTCGGAAAAAGAACCTCTCTCCCGTAGGGGGTCACGGGAGAGAGGTCAGGATACAGACCTTAATTCGTTACTTAGTAACGATATTCCAGAGTAAGGGTCACGGTGCGCGGCGCGCCGTAGAAGGCCGAGACCGAGTTGCCGAACAGCGGCGATACGCTGCTGGGGAAGTTATAGCCCCCCGTGCGGTAGCGCTCATCGCCGAGGTTGCGGCCATAGAGGCCGACCTTGTATTTGGCGCCCGGCGCGGTCCAGGTGACGCCCATATCATAGAGCCAGTAGGCCTTCTGATCGAGGGCGGTATTGGCCGCTTCGAACATCTGCATGTCGGAGCGGTAGCTGGCCTGCGGCGACACCACCAGCGAGCCGCCAAAGGCGTCCGTCTTGTAGGTCAGGCCAAAATTATTGGTCCATTCCGGCGTCATCTGGAACTTATAGACACCTGCCAGATTGACGTAAGAGGCGGTCAGCACGTTGTAGCTGATGAATTCGTCGAACTTGGCATCGGTATAGCCGAGGGCGAAATTGCCGGTCAGCTTGTCTGAGAAGCGCAGCGTCCCTTCGAATTCCGCGCCGCGGATCGAGGCCTTACCGGCGTTTTCGACCTGAGAGGCCACCGTCGCGCCCACCGGGGTCTGACGGGTGATCTGCATGTCGTCGTACTTCGAGTCGAACAGAGCGAAGGTGAAGTTCATCAGGCCGTCAAAGGTGGTGCCTTTCAGGCCGATTTCCTTGCTGAGGACGGTTTCCGGATTGTAGCCATTGACGGTCGAGGGGGTCAGGATAACGTCGCCGCGCATGTCGAAGCCACCGGACTTGAAGCCTTCGGAAATGGCCGCATAGCCAGTCAGGGCCGGGGTAAAGGCGTAGGACAGCGAGATGCGTGGCGTGAACTTGTCGAACGATTTGTCGTTGGAGTAGTTTGAGCGCAGCAGCGTCACCGCACCCTTGCCGCCGAAGACGGGCGAGGGGGCCCCGGCATAGTTGGCGCGATAGACGGTGCCGCGCTTGTTATCCTTGGTGTAGCGGCCGCCGAACGACAGCGACCACTTGTCCGTCAGCTTGTAGTTAAAGTCGGCAAAGGCGGCGATGGAGTTGGTGCGCACCTTGCCCTGGGTCAGGGTGGTGGCGGCATTACCGAGGATGGTGGTGTCGAACGCGCCCGAGGCCGTGCTGTTGAGATAGAAGAGACCGGCCACCCACGACCAGCGTTCGCCGCCATAGGTGAACTGAAGTTCCTGCGTGGCCTGCGTGTCTTCGTACTTGGCCGGCACGTCCATGAAGCCGCCCGGCGTGTTGTCGAAGTCGATCTTCGTCGCCGTCTCACCCGAACGCACGGCTGAGATCGACTTGAAGGTCAGCGTGTCCGAGATCTTGTATTCCGCCGTCAGCGACACGCCGTCGGTTTCGACCTTGTTCTTGTCGCCCAGACCCGCATAGGTGTCATACGGATCGGCCGGTGGCGTGTTCCACACGGCCTGCGTGCCGGTGTACAGCGGGCCGCCTGCGGAGTTCAGGGCCGTGGTTTCGCGGTGACCGTGACGGGCGTTGGAATCGTCCTGTGTGCGGTCATAGGCGAGACGCAGCGACAGCTTGTCCGTCGGGTTATATTCGGCGCTCAGGCGGACCGCGGTGACGTCCTTGTTGTAATGCTCGGCGCCGGTGAACAGGTTCTTGCCGAAGCCGTCACGGTTATATTTGGCAATCGCCGCGCCGACGGCGAACTGATCCGTCAGGGGGATCGAGCCGGTCAGGACGAGGTCGCGTTGATTATAGCTGCCCAGCGAGCCGCGCGCCATAAAGGTGGGCGAGGTCATGTCCAGCGGCTTGGTGACGTATTTGATGGCGCCGCCGATGGTGTTGCGGCCATAGAGGGTGCCTTGCGGGCCGCGCAGCACTTCGACGCGCTGCACATCATAGATGTCGAGCACGGCGCCTTGCGGACGCGCCACATAGACGTCATCGACATAGAGGCCGACGCCCGGTTCAAAGCCCCACAGCGGGTCCTGCTGACCCACGCCGCGGATGAAGGCGATCAGGGTCGAGTTGGAGCCGCGCGCCACCTGAAGCGTCATGTTGGGGGCTTGTTGCTGAAGCGCGGTGATGTCCTGTGCGCCGGTCTGGTCCAGCTTGGCCGAAGAGAAGGTGGAGACGGCGATCGGCACGTCTTTCAGGGTTTCGGCGCGGCGACGGGCGGTGACGACGACGTCGGTCACCTCATCGGCGGAAGCGGCGGGCTGGGGTGCGGTTTGAGCAAAGGCCTGCGGCGCGGCGAGGCCGAGAAGGGTGCCGAGGCTGGCCACAGAGGCCATCAGCAAGGGTTTGAAGGTCTGTTTCATGGGGTTTCCCTGTAGGTTTATAGTTGAAACGCATACTTGAGGCGGCAGCGACCAACGCCCGGATCAGGGGCGCAGGGCCTGTTCCCGCAAAAAGGCTTGGATGGCCGACAGGGCCACCGGTTCGTCCAGCAGGGGCGCGTGGCCCCGGTCGGGGACGGTGACGGTGCGCGTCTGCGGGTGGGTGTCGCCCATGCGTTGCAAGGTCTCCGCCGACAGGAGGTCGGACAGGGCCCCGCGCAGAGCCAGGACGGGTATGTCTTTCAGCCCGGCCCACAGGTCCCACAGTTCGGGCGGGGCGACGGCCTGACTGCCCGGTGCCATGCCCGCCGCTATGGCCGGATCATAGGCGGGGACAGGGCGGCCCGCGACCTCCACGTGGGTGCGGCGCGCAAAGGCCAGCCAGTCGTCAGGACCGAAACCGGGGAAGGCTTCGGCATTGATCAGGCGGGTGTTTTCCGCCGCATCAGCCCAGGTGGCGACCGGCTTCCCTTTGCCGACATAGCCGCGGATGCGCTCCAGCCCTTCGGGCGACAGCTTCGGGCCTATGTCGTTGAGCACGATGCCGCGCACGGACTGCGGCGCGGTGGCCGCCAGCAGCATCGAGATCAGCCCGCCCATAGACGTACCGATAAAGGTGGCGCGTTCCACCCCCAGATGCGCCATCAGGGCCAGCATGTCCTGCACATAGACGCCGAGCGCATAGTGGGCCGGTTCGCTGTCATAGTCCGAGCGCCCGCGCCCGCGCTGATCCGGGATGATAAAGCGATGATCGGCAGGCAGGTGCGCCATCAGCGGCTCGAAATCGGCGCTGTTGCGCGTCAGGCCGTGCAGGCAGATCACCACGTGCTCAGCCGTCGGGTTATAGTCGCGGGCGTACAGGCTCAGGCGTCCGCTGCCCAGCGAATCCGCGCCGCTGTAATAGGTCACGTCGTCGTAGGTTAACCCTGCCGACATGGCATTGTGTCCTGTGCTGTTTTTCCCGTGTAGGTCCGGCTTCTGTGCGCGGGCCGGTGGTCAGAGGATTTTTCAACGGCTGTTGAATGTCAAGCCGCTAAATTCAATTTCCGTTGAAATTAACCCTGCTGTGGCCAAATCGGCGCACCCTGTATTCGCAGACGAACGGAGGGAAAACGTTTTCCTTTTCGCCATCTGCGCGCCTGTGTTAGACGGAACCATCATCGAATCTCATCCCGTGGATACATGCCGCCCGACTCTGTCCCTGAACCGATCGTCAAAAGCCCCAAGGGACGCCGCAAGGTGTCGGATGCGCCCTCGCGCCGTGATCTGGTGCTGGATGCGGCCGAGGCCCTGTTCTCACAGCACGGGTTTGACGGGGTGACGGTGCGTCAGGTGGCACAGGCGGCGGGCGTCGATGTGGCCCTGCCCAACTACTATTTCGAGTCCAAACAAGGCCTCTACGACGCGGTCTTCGGGCGGCGGGCTTTGGTGCTCAATGACCGGCGCGAGGCGGCGCTGCGTGCGGTGCTGGAAAGCGAAGAGGCGCCCACGCTGGAGTCGATCCTGCGCGCCTTTATCGTGCCGGTGCAGACCATGCACGCCGCCGCCGATCCGGGCTTTCGCAACTATTGCCGGCTGGTGGCGCAGGTCAATTCGTCGGGCGTGCTGGCCCCGATGATGACCACGCATTTCGACCGCCTGATCCTCAAATTCATCGACGCCCTGCGCCGCGTCCTGCCGCACGTCGCTGACCGCGAGCTGTACTGGGGTTATCATTGCCTGTCGGGGGCTTTGACCCTGACCATGGCCTCGACCGGGCGCATCGACCACCTGTCGAATGGGCTTTGCCGGTCGGACGACGCCGAAGACGCCTATGAGCACCTGATCAGCTTTCATCTGGGGGCGTTTCAGGCCATGGAAGACCACGCAAAGGCGGCCGTCACGCTGTAAGTTCCACGGCTGTTGAATTTCTCGTTGCGCCCGGCAGGGGATGCGGTCATGCTCTCCGTAAAACAACACCGGGAGACGCCACATGAAACACCTGCTGCCTGTGCTGACCGTCGGAGCCTGCCTTATGACCACGCCGCTGGCGGCTGAACCCATCGTGCCGACGCCTGTCGAGGCGCAGGCCGTCGCCTTCATGCAGCAGGACGAGGCATGGTTTATCGCCCACCTCAAAGGGCCGCGCGAAGTGTCAGAAGGCCACGCGCTCGATCCGCGTCTGCAATACGTGCTGGAAAACGTGACGCGCCCGGCGGCGACGCCTGCCGTCAAGGCGCAGATGCGCGCCGTCTATGCCACTGAGGCCGGGCGTAACGCCACGCGCGCCGCGCTCGATCGCTACTGGGCGACGCGCACTGCGCCGGTCGAAGGCGTACTGGCCAGCGACCGGAGCATCCCGACGCGCGGCGGCGACCTGCCCGTGCGGATCTTCGTCCCGGCGGCCTTGCAGGGCGTCAAATCCGCCCCGGTTCTGGTCTATTATCACGGCGGCGGCTTCATGTTCGGCAGCCTGGACGCCTTTGACCCCAGCCTGCGGGCACTGGCGCGCGACCTGAAGATGATCGTGGTCGCCCCCGGCTATCGGCTGGCCCCTGAACACCCGTACCCGGCGGCGCATCAGGACGCCGAAGACGCCTGGACTTGGGTGGCCGCGCACGCCAAAGAGTTCGGCGGCGATATGAAACGCCTGAGCCTCGGCGGCGACAGTGCGGGCGGCACCTTGGCCCTGTCGGTGGCGTTGAAACAGAAAAAGGCGGCGGTCCGTCCAACGGGGCTTCTGCTCTACTATCCGGGGGTGGATCGGGTGAACAGCTATCCGTCGATGACGGAGTTGGGCAGCGGCTACGGGCTTGATGCCGACAATCTGGAGTATCTGGCGGCGCAGGTCTATCCCGCCGGCACGACGCCGCCCGCTGAAGACGCCTCCCCGATGCAGGCCGACCTGAAAGGCCTGCCGGCTACGGTGATCGTCACGGCGGGCTTTGATCCGCTGAAAGACTCACAGCGCGCCTTTACCGACAAGCTGAGCGGGGCGGGGGTGATGGTCAAACGCCTGCACTACCCCAGCCTGATCCACGCCTTCCTGCAAACCACGGCCTATGTCCCTGAGGCGCAAAAGGCGCAGACGGAGTCGGCGACGCTGTTTACCCAGGCGCGCAAATAAGCTCAGACGTCGGAGCGGGCGACAAGTTGGGCGTTTGGCGGATGAAGACGTTTGCAAACGCGCCTTCGCGGTATAAATGAAACCGGACTGGTTTTTCATTGAATCGGACGGTACATGCCCAGCTATATCTCCAAGCGTGTCGCGGACCCCGCCCGGCAGGCGGCGATGGAAGTGATCGCCAATCAGTTCGGGCGCGCTCACGCCCGGCACCCGATGATGGAAACCCTGCGCCAGATCGTGCCTTTCGACAGCTTTGCCATGTCGGGTCTTGCTTTTTTCGGGCTGGGGGTCGGGCGTGGCGTCATGCTGGCTTCGGATATGCCGGAAGCGTTTATCCGCCTGTTCCTCACTGAAAAGCTCTATCATCAGGACCCCATGTCCTACCTGATGACGGCGGAGCAGCATTGGGGGAGTTGGCACGATCTGGGGCCCGACGTGCTGACCGGGCCCGGCGTCGAGCGCATCCGGCAACTGGAGCGGCAGTTCGATATCACGACGCGCAGCGCCGTCGGTTTTTTCAATGGTGAACACCGCTTCGGCGGCGTGACCTTCTGCCGGGCCACGCCGTTTAATGATCACGAAAAATTCATCCTCGAAATGACGACGCGCGTGGTGCACGCCGAACTGTCGGATCAGCTTCTCGGCGCCATGAACCAGCATCTGGGCCTGTCCGACGGCGAACTGGCCTGCCTCAAACACTTTGCCGATGGTCTTGAGGTGCCCGCCATCCATCAGGTGACCGGTTACACCACCGATACCATCTATACCTATGCCAAGTCGGCGGGGAAGAAGATGGGCGTGCGCGGGCGCACCCACGCGGTGGCCGAAGCCTTGCGCCGCAAGGTGATTGCCTGAGCGACACCTATATAGTGAGGCGTAAAGACCCTACTAACGATAATGGCATTATCAGCGCATTAAGGTTTGTGCCCCAAAATCAGGCGCAGTGATGCATCAGAGGCCGGAAAGAGCCTTGAAGCTGCGGTAAATTAAGGCTGAGCGGATACCATAGGGTCCGCGTAGGGATAGGGTGAATTAACGTGTTTTTCGGTTCAAACACCAGCCTGGACAAAGCTGTACTTGACGCATTGCATACGTCGCAGGCGATCATCCAGTTCACGCCGGACGGCAAGATCATTTCGGCCAATGCCAATTTTCTGGCGGCGGTGGGCTATAGCGAGCGCGAAGTGGTCGGTCAGCATCACAGACTCTTTTGCCTGCCCGACTATGTGAATTCTGAGGCTTACCGCCATTTCTGGAGCGATCTGGCCGCCGGACGCTTTCAGGCGGGCGAATTCAAGCGCATCGGCAATCATGGCAAGATCGTCTGGCTTCAGGCCAGCTATAACCCCGTCAAGGACAAGAGCGGTAAGGTCGTGCGGGTGCTGAAAATCGCCGCCGATATCACCGAGGCCAAGGCGAAATCCCTTGATCATGCGGGCAAGGTCGACGCCATTTCCCGCGCTCAGGCGGTCATCGAATTCACGCCGCAGGGCGAGATTCTGACCGCCAATGACAATTTTCTGAAAACCCTGGGCTATAGCCTCAAGGAGATCGTCGGTCAGCATCACCGCCTCTTTTGTGAACCGCAATACGCGCAGTCCGCAGACTACCGGCAGTTCTGGGAGCGACTGCAACGCGGTGAGTTTCAGGCGGCGGAATACCGGCGTCTGGGGAAGGGTGGTCGGGAAGTCTATATTCAGGCCTCCTACAATCCCGTCTTTGATGACACGGGTGCGGTCATCAAGGTGGTTAAGTTCGCTACCGACACGACCGAGGCCGTCAAACGCCGTCTGCGCAATGAACAACTGAGCCGTGAGGTCGATCGGCAGTTGAACGGCGTCGTCAAACAGATGGTCGAAGCGACACAGATGGCGGCCACGGCCTCGACGGCCTCGACAGAAACCGGCTCGGTGGTCAATGCCGTAGCGGCTGCGTCTGAGGAACTGAGCGCCAGCGTCAAGGAAATCGCCGGCAATATGGGTCAGGCGCGCGAAAGCGTCGAAGGCATCTTCCGTCACGCCGAAGGGGCCGGGAAGTCTGCCGGGGCGCTCAACGACTCAGCGACCTCGATGAACAATGTGGTCGAAATGATCCGTGAAATCGCCAGCCAGATCAATCTTCTGGCGCTCAATGCCACCATCGAGTCGGCGCGCGCGGGCGAAGCGGGCCGGGGCTTTGCCGTCGTGGCGTCTGAGGTTAAGTCGCTGGCCAATCAGGCGGCGCGTTCCACGGAGACCATCTCCAAGGAAATCGCCAACATGCAGACGGTGACGACCGAGGTGGTGGGCGCGCTGGGCATCATCACCTCCAGCATGACGGCGGTAATGGACAATGTCGCCGGTGTCGCCTCGGCTATCGAGCAGCAAAACGCCGTCAGCGCCGAAATATCGGGCAATATGCAGGCGGCGGTGACCGCGGTGCACGAGATCGACGAAAAGCTCAGCCATCTGAGCACTACCTTCAACGACGTGGCGCAAGCCTCTGAAGAGGTGAAAGAAAATGTCGAAGCCCTGGTGGCGTAGGTTTTAGTAAGCGTACAGTAAGCGTAAAGGGAAGCCGCCCGGCGACGGGCGGCTTTGTGCTATGCTATCCGCCCCGGCAGTTTGAGCCGAAACGCATTGGCTACCACCACCAGTGACGAGGCCGACATGGCGATGGCGGCGATCAGCGGTGTCACCCAGCCCCCCACGGCCAGCGGCACAGCGATCAGATTATAGCCAAACGACAGGACGAAGTTCTGCGTGACGATGCGCCCGGTGCGTTCGGCCACACGCAGCGCCTCGGCCACGGGCCAAAGACTGTCGCCACGAAACACGAGGTCGGCGGCGTTCTGCGTGATGTCCATGCCTGACGCCGGGGAGATAGAGACGCTGGCCGCCGACAGGGCCGCCGCGTCGTTTAGCCCATCGCCGACCATCAGCACTTTGCGTCCTTCGGCTTGTAACCGCTGCACGGTGGCGAGCTTTTCCAGCGGCGACAGGTCGGCGTGACAGGTGTCGATGCCCAACTCCGCTGCCACCCGTTGCGCCGCGACGTGCCGGTCGCCGGACAGCAGCCAGATGTCGAGCCCGCGCGCCTTCAAAGCGTCGATGGTCCGCCGCGCATCAAGCCGCAGCGTGTCCTCGAACGCCAGACGCACCGGGGCGTTGTTACCCCGCCGGAACCACAGTTCGGGGGCGCTGTCGCCGGTGGACTCTATCCCCAGCCACTTCGCCTTGCCCAGCCATACCGGCTCACCCTCCACTTCGCCGCGCAGGCCGCAGCCGGGGACGTCTTCGACCGTGGCGGGCGCGACGGGCAGGTCGGGCCGCGCCTGCACCAGAGCGCGCGACAGGGGGTGACGGCTTTGCGCCGCCAGCGCCAGAGACAGCCGCGTCTCGTATTCATTGAGCGCCTGCGGGTTCATCCAGGTCGGCTGACCGCGCGTCAGGGTGCCGGTCTTGTCAAAGATGACCGTATCGGCGGCGGCCAGACGCTCCAGCCCCCGCGCCGATTTCAGCAGGATGCCGCGCCGGAACAATTGCCCCGACGCCAGAACCTGCGCCACCGGCACGGCCAGCCCCAGCGCACAGGGGCAGGTGACGATCAGCACGGCCATGGCCTTCAGCAGCGCGTCCTGCCAGCCGCCATGTCCCCACAGGGCCCACCCCGCAAAGGTCAGGGCCGCCACAATATGCACCACCGGCGCGTAGATGGCCGCCACGCGGTCGGCAATGTGCACAAAGCGCGCCTGACCCTGTTCGGCCGTCTCCATCAGCGCCACGGTGCGCGACAACAGGCTGTTCTCTGAGGCCGCCGTGATGACGGCCTCGACGGGGGCGGCGACATTGATCGTGCCGGCATAGACCGTCTCACCGGGGCCGACGGAGCGCGGCAGGGTCTCACCGGTCAGCAGGCTGGTATCAACCTCAGTCGTGCCGCGCGTCAGGGTGGCGTCGGCGGCGATCTTTTCACCGGCGGCCACGAGAAGCGTCATGCCGGGGCGCAGGTCGCTGATCTTGCACGCCCGCACCTGACCGCCCTCGCGCACACTGGCCGTGCCGTCGAGCATGGCCAGCAGCCCCTCGGCGGCCTCCCGCGCCTTGCCGCGCGCCTTGAGGTCGAGATAGCGCCCGATCAGCAGGAAGAACAGCAGCATGACCGAGGCGTCGAAATAGACGTGCGGCCCGTGGCGGATCGTCTCGAACAGGCTCATCCCCGCCGTCAGCAGCACGGCGACGCTGATCGGCACGTCCATATTGCTGCGCCCGTGCCTGAGGGCGGCGATGGCGCTGCGGAAGAAGGGGCGGCCGGCATAAAGCGTGGTCGGCAGGGCGACCAGCGCCATAGCCCAGTGCATCAGGTCGCGCGTCGCCCCGTTGAGCGAGGCGTCATCGCTGAACCACAGGGCGTCGGCGAACAGCATGACAAAGGTGGTGGCAAACCCGGCCACGGCCAGACAGCGCAGCAGCAGGCTCTCTTCGGCCTTCGCCCCTCCGCTGGATTTTGAAATGTCGAAAGGGGCGACGGAAAACCCCAGCGCCTCGACGGCGGCGGCCAGATCATTGGCGGCGGTGTCGGCCCCCTTGTCCCACACCAGTTTCAGCCTCTGGGTGGCGTAGGTCATGCGCGCGCTGACGCCGTCATAGGCATTGAGCGTGCTTTCGACCTTCCACGCGCAGGCCGCACAGCGCATCCCTTCGACGCGCAGATAGAGGGCCTGATGGGCTTCGTCCTCTTCGGTGACGTAGCAGCCGTAATCGGTCAGGGTGTCGGTCATGACTCGTCATCGTCGTGCAGGATGCGCTCGGCCTGCATCTCCGGGTCGTCGAACTGCTGGCTGCGCAGGGCCCACATGAAGGCCGCCCCCGCGATCAGGGCCAGCACGCCCGCCGCCGCCACCAGAAGGATCAGAATGTCCACGATCAGTTTTCCACGAAGGCGCGCGTCTGCATCTGCTGGTCCGCCACCTGCACGGTGATGTGGGCGGTCCACACGCTGGGGGAGGGCAGGGCGGCGGCGGTCGCATAAACGCCCTGGCCTTCGGGCGTGAGCACCAGATGGCGGTCAAGCGCCTTTTGCGCCGGGTGGATCAGCCACACCTCGACCTGCCCGCTGTCCAGCGGTGCGCCCTTAGCATCGCGCGCCCGTACCGTCAGCCGTCCGTCCGCATGGCTGAGCGTCACCTGCCAGCCGAGCGCCTTCTGAGCGGCGGCGGCTTCCAGAGTCTGGTTGTAGGCCAGCCCCTTTTCATAGGCCTGCGGCGTGACCTCGCTGGGTTGGTGGCGAAAGGCGATGACGGTGAAACAGATCAGGGGGATCATGAAGCTGAGGAAAAAGACCGCGATCACCCACGGCACGAAGCGGCCACGGCGGCGGTCGATCTCGGCCTGAGAGAGGGGCTTGGCCTCAGCGAATGAAGTAGCTGTCATGGCGGGCGCTTTCCGGGGTTTTGCCAGAGTTCTGGGCAGAGTTTTGGGCAGGGTTTTGGGTGTCAGACAAAAGGAAACGGATGTCACTGCGGCCATGCGTCGTGGCCTCCGGCGTATCGACGCGCACGCGGAAGCTGGCGACGCTGTTGGCGGGGACGTGCAGCGTCTCGACCGTCTCATCCCCGGCGGCCAGCACCTCCAGACGCGCCTGAGGCAGGCCCTGCGTACTGAGGTGATAGGCGCGGTCGTCGTGCGATTTGTTCAGGATCTTGATCTGGTAATCATTGCGCACGCTGCCGTCGGACAGGCGCACAAATTGTGGCGCGCGGGCGTGATTGACCGTCAGTTCGGTCATCGGGCGCAGCACAATGGCGGTCAGCATCAGGCTGCCCACGGTGGACAGGATCAGGGCATAGGCCACGGTGCGCGGCCGCACCCAGCGCATCTTCTGTTGCGGCACGACGGTCTTGCCGCTTTTGCGGTGAGCGATATCGAGCGTGCGATAGCCGTCGCGCCGCTGACGCTGGTTCGACTCGGTATCATAGCGGATCAGGCCGCGCGGCAGCTCGATCTTGTCCATCACGCTGTTGCAGGCGTCGATGCACAGGCCGCAGGAGATGCACTGCATCTGAAGGCCGTCGCGGATGTCGATGCCCATGGGGCAGACGATGACGCATGAGTCGCAGTCGATGCAGTGGCCCTTGCCGTCCCAGCTTTCGCCCTTCTTGTGCTTACCGCGCGGTTCGCCGCGCTCGGCCTCATAGGTGATGATCAGGGTGTCCTTGTCGAACATGGCCGACTGAAAGCGCGCATAGGGGCACATATAGGTGCAGACGTTTTCGCGCGCGAAACCGGCCATGAAATAGGTCGAAAGCGTCAGGGCGATGATCCAGCCCAGCACCGACCACGAGACGTCCAGATGCCACAGGTCGCTGAAAAGGGTGGGGGCGTCATTGAAATAGAAGACCCACGCCCCGCCGGTGACCGCCCCGATCAGCAGCCAGATCAGGTGGGTCAGCGTCTTTTTCCAGAGCTTTTCGAGCGTCCACGCGCTTTCGTCCAGCTTGCGTCGCGCATTGCGGTCGCCCTGCACGAAGCGTTCGACCCACACGAACAGGTCGGTCCATACGGTCTGCGGGCAGGCATAGCCGCACCACACCCGCCCCAGAAGCGCCGTGGCGAAGAACAGGCCGATGGCGGCGAGGATCAGCACGCCGACCAGCAGATAGACCTCCTGCGGCCAGATTTCGATGCCGAAGAAGTAGCCGCGCTGCCCCACCAGGTCGACCAGTATGGCCTGATCCGGCACGTGCGGGCCACGGTCCCAGCGCAGCCACGGGGCGGCGTAGTAGATACCGAGCAGGACGATCATGCTCAGCCATTTCAGGGACCGGAAGGTGCCTTTGACGCGGCGCGGGTAGATTTTCCGGGCGGTTTCAAACAGGGACATGATTACACACTCAGGAGCGATGTGCGGAAACGTGTGAGCGGTTTTCCGCCTCCACATCGCGACAAATCAAAGTGTCCCTCCTCCCGGCGGGGGCGAGCCGGGAGGGGGGACGGGTCACTCACCGCCGCCCAGACTGTGGACGTAGATGGCGACCTGACGGCGGGAATCGTCTGACATGCGCGACTGCCAGGACGGCATGACGCCGGCGCGGCCCTTGGTGATGGTCTGGACAAGGGTGGCCTTGTCACCGCCATAGAGCCAGATGGCGTCATTGAGGCGCGGGGCGCCCATCTGACGGTTGCCTATACCGCCTTCGCCGTGACAACTGACGCAGTTCTGCTGAAACACCGCCTGACCGCGCGTGAAGGCTTCAGAGGCCACCGGCTGACGCAGATAGCTGACATAGGTGGCCACGTCGTCGATCTGGGCCGGGGTCAGCATCCCTTCGCGCCCCATGACGGCGCCAAAGGCGGGCATGGCCACGGCGTGCGTGTTCGGGTGGGTCGAATGCGAGCCGACATTGATGGTGTTGTAGATGTCTTCGGCCGTGCCGCCGAACAGCCAGTCATCGTCATTGAGGTTGGGATAGCCGCGACGGCCTTCGCCGCCCGCCCCGTGACAGGCCGCGCAGTTTTCCTTGAACACCACTTCGCCACCGGCGCGGGCAAATTCAAACAGGACGGGGTCCTGCTTGATTTCGGCAAAGCTCGCCTTGTGGAACTTACCGAGCCAGCCGCTCTGACGCTGCGTGATCTCGGCCTGCTCGTGCTTCAGCTTGTCGTACTGGGTCCAGCCGGCAATGCCCTTGGTGTGACCGGTCAGCGTCGGCCAGGACGGATAGACCACCCAGTAGCCGATGGCCCAGACGATGGTCAGCATCCACACGATCAGCCACCAGCGCGGGGCGGGGTTGTTCAGTTCCTTCAGGCCGTCCCATTCGTGGCCCGTCGTCTCGACCCCGCTGTGGGAGTCGATGTCTTTGTGGGGTTCGGGCGCATCAGACATGGTCGGTGTCCTCGTCTTGGAGGGGGATAAGGCGATGCGCCTGAAGCGCGTCTTTGTTCTTCGGCCAGTAGGCCCACAGGGCGATGCCGAGGAAGGTGAGCGTGAAGGCGAGCGTGATGAGCCCGCCCATAAGCGACAGGTTCATCATTTGGCGGCTCCCGCCTTGGGTTTCAGGGCGTAATCCGGGTCGTAGGTCGAGAAATCAACATCCGTGCCCAGCTTTTGCAGATAGGCGATCAGAGCATCCATCTCGGTGATTTCATCGGGATTGCCGTCGAAATCGCGCACCGCCACCTTGTCGCCATAGCGTTCCTGAAGGCCGCTGGGGTCGATAATGGTGTTGGGATTGGCCTGCGCCTCATAATCGTTCGGCGCCTCGTCGATCATGGCCTGCGTATAGGGCACGCCCAGCGACTGAAGCACCTTCAGGCGCTTTTTGATGCGCCAGTCGCCATAGGGCTTTTCGGCCAGAAAGGCATAGCTGGGCATGATCGATTCCGGCACCACGGCGCGCGGGTTTTTGAGGTGCGCGACGTGCCATTCGTCGGAATATTTGCCGCCGACGCGGGCCAGATCGGGCCCGGTGCGCTTGGAGCCCCAGACGAAGGGGTGGTCGTACATGCTTTCGGCCGCCAGCGAGTAGTGGCCATAGCGCTGCTGCTCATCGCGCAGGGGGCGGATCTGCTGCGAATGGCAGGTGTTGCAGCCTTCGCGGATGTAGATTTCCTGCCCCATCAGCTCCAGCGGCGTATAGGGACGCACGCCCTTGACCGGCTCGATCGTGGTTTGCATACGGAACAGTGGCAGGATCTCGATGATGCCGCCGATTGACACCGCAATGACGGTGAAGATCAGCAGGAGCATGGAGTTGCGTTCGAGTTTTTTATGTTTTTCCAGCATCAGACGTGCTCCGGCAGGACGGCGGGGGTCAGCGAGGGGGTGTCCGTTTCCGAGGCGACGCTGTCAGGGCTGGCGATGGTCTTCCAGATGTTGAAGACCATGATCAGTGCCCCCAGCAGGAACAGGAGGCCCCCGATGGCGCGGATGATGTAGTAGGGGTGCATGGCCGCGACGGTTTCGACGAACGAATAGGTCAGGAAGCCCATCTCGTTATAGGCGCGCCACATCAGGCCCTGCATAATGCCCGCCACCCACATCGAGGTGATGTAGACCACGATACCGACGGTCGCGACCCACAGGTGCAGCGAAATCAGCTTGGTCGAATACATGCCGGGCTTCTTCCACAGGTGCGGCACCAGATAGTAGATGGCGCCGAATGAGATGAAGGCGACCCAGCCCAGCGCGCCCGCATGGACGTGACCGATGGTCCAGTCCGTATAGTGCGACAGGGAGTTGACGGCCTTGATCGACATCAGCGGCCCCTCAAAGGTGGACATGCCGTAGAAGCTCAGCGCGATGATCATGAATTGCAGGATCGGGTCGTCGCGCAGTTTGTGCCACGCACCCGACAGGGTCATCATGCCGTTGATCATGCCGCCCCAGGACGGCATCCATAGAATGATGGAGAAGGTCATGCCCAGAGTCTGCGCCCAGTCGGGCAGGGCGGTGTAAAGCAGGTGATGCGGACCGGCCCAGATATAGATGAAGATCAGCGCCCAGAAGTGAATGATCGACAGGCGGTAGGAATAGACCGGACGGTTGGCCTGCTTCGGGATGTAGTAATACATGATGCCGAGAAAGCCGGCGGTCAGGAAGAAGCCCACAGCATTATGGCCGTACCACCACTGGATCAGGGCAGACTGCACGCCCGCCCAGGCCGAATAGCTGTGGACGCTGCCGATCTGGATGGGCACCGACACGTTGTTGACGAGGTGCAGGATGGCCACGGTGACGATAAAGGCCAGATAGAACCAGTTGGCGACGTAGATGTGCTTTTCCTGACGCTTCCACAGGGTGCCGAGGAAGTTGATCAGATAGGCCACCCAGACGATGGTCAGCCACAGGTCGGCATACCATTCCGGCTCCGCATATTCCTTGCCCTGTGTGACGCCGAACACGTAGCCCAGACCCGCCATCAGGATGAAGGCCTGATAGCCCCAGAAGGTGAACCAGCTCAGGCCGTCCGAGAAGAGGCGCGCGCGGCAGGTGCGCTGCACCACGTGGTAGGAGGTGGCAAACAACACATTGCCGCCAAAGGCAAAAATCACCGCCGAGGTGTGCAGCGGACGCAACCGCCCGAAGGTCAGATAGGGCGGGATGTTGAAGTCGGGAAAGGCCATCTGCACGGCGATCAGGAGGCCGACGGCAAAGCCCGCTATGCCCCAGAACATGGCGGCGATGGTGAAGTATTTGAGGATCGTCTCGTCATAGACCGGCCGGGAGGCGGCGGCAGCGGGGGCGACCTTTGGCGGTGGGGCTATAGCGGTTTGTGACATGAAGTGTTTCCTTACTGTGTCAGAATCGGGCGCTGAGGGCGAAGAGGAGGGCGGCATTGACGCCAAGCGCGGTCAGGCGCAGGGCGTCCTGAAACCACGGCCAGCGTTGCAGGAGGGGCGCGCCGAACAGGCCCAGCGCGCTGAGCGCCGGGACGGTGCCGGCTCCGAAGGCCAGCATCCCCAGCGCGCCGGAGAGGGGATTGCCCGCCGCGGCCACCGCCGTCAGGGCGACGAAGACGAGGCCGCACGGCAGGAGGCCCAAACTGAGGCCGAGCGCATAGCGCGCCACGCTGCTGGGACTGTTGTGGCCGGACATCGCCTTGAGACGGCACGGCAGGCGCAGCCCCAACCGAAAAGGCAGGCGCAGGCCCACCCGCGCCAGAAGCCCTTCGGCCAGCAGATAGAGAAAGGCCGTGGCCACCAGAGCCAGCAGGGCGCGGCGCACCAGCTCCAGCACAGGCGAGGCGGGCAGGAAGAACAGCACGCTCCCGGCGGCGGCCCCCAGGAGGGCATAGGTGGACAGGCGACCGGCGTGATAGGGCAAGAGCAGGCGCGCCCACCGCGACTGACCCGGCGCGGCCATCTGCATCAGCACAAACGGCCCGCACATGGGCAGGCAGTGGGCGACACTGCCCGTCAGACCGGCCAGGAACAGGCCAAGCCACAGCGGCCCCTGTCCCTCGACAAGGGCGCCGCAGGCCGGGAACAGTCCCGAAAAGACCTCGTGCGCCGTCATATGTGTCTGTCCTGATGGGGGCCGGATGGAACCCGGCCGCCGCCTCGCTGTGGGTGAAAGGCCGTTGGGCGGCCTGTGTGTGTAGGGGGTGGTTACCGTTCCGCGCGGACAAAAGCGCCTGAGCCAAATGGCGCGGGGCAATTTGCCGCAAGCCGCTGTTATTTTTGGCGTGTGGGATCGTCTGCCGGGGCCGCCTTCGGTTCCGCCGCGACCAGAGCCGCCGCCAGCGCGATCAGTTCGTCGGTGGACAACACGACGTGCGCCAGCGACCACAGACCGTCGTCGGTCGGCGTGGGTTCCCAGCCCTTGCGTCGCACCGTGCGCAGGGCCTTATCGACGGAGACGGGCATCCGTGCCCTCAACAACGTCTGGGAAAAAGGGAAATGGACATGGACTCACTCCTGAAACAGCCTCAGGGAGTGGTATATTCAGCTCGCGCCGCACGCGCCTTAACGTGCGATAGGGGCGCTATTGATCAAGGCCGTGCGGCGACTTGATATTTGATAGGTGGCTACTCCACTTCCATGCCGCAGCCGCGATCGCCGGGCAGGGGCCACAGCTCCTTGGCGGCCTTGCCCTGCACGTCGGCTCTGGGCGGCTGGTGGTTGTCGATCAGGGCATTGGGGCGCGCCAGCTTGCGCAGGCCCGCCGCATTGCCGATGACGACGCGGCTGCCGGTAACGGCGACGCCGTACTTGTCGAGCTGGGCGAAGGCGCGCGACAGGCTTTCCGGCGTCAGGTCAAGCAGCGAGGCTAATATGCGCTTTTCGTAGGGCAGGTCGACCGTGTCGCCACCGCCTTGCCGCACCTGCTGGGTCAGGAGATAGTTGGCCAGCCGCTCGGTGCCCGAACGCAGCTTGTGGTTTTTGATGGTTCTGACCAGCCCGCGATAGCAGCCCGACAGCTCCTGCGCCACGGCGACGGCAAAACCCGCGTCGTCGCGCATGGCGGCGCGGAACGTCTCGGCGGGCAGCATGACGATCTGCGAGCGGCTGAGGGTGCGCGCCGCCATCAGGGCCGGAGCGTCGAGGACCACGGCGGCCAGAATGAAGGTCGAGATGGGCCGCAGCACGGCCAGTGTGCTTTCCTTATCGTGCCAGTGGCCCTGAAGCTCGACCATGCCGTCGATCAGGATGTACAGAAAATCGACCGAATCCGCTTCGTAGATGAGGTTGGCCCCGGCGGGGAAGGTCTGCACCAGCGCGCCGCGCGTGATCTGCGCGAAGGCCTCATCGGAGATGGTCGCCAGCAGTTGCAACTGACGGATACGGTTGGCGTCGCTTTCCCTCATGGCGGTGTCCGGCCCTCCCTGTGTCTATTGCCCCTGTCTCAGGCATCACCTTACAGCCGATTCCGCCGGGTTTGAACCAAAATCGTGCCATAAGCCGTTGTTTTAGCGTGGAGTTGAGCGGGGCGGGCTCAGGCTTTGAAGGTGTCGCAGGCCTTGGGATCACCGGACGCATAGCCGGTTTTGAACCAATAGACCCGTTCCTGCGACGTGCCGTGGGTGAAGGAATCGGGCACGACTTCGCCGCCGCTGCGCCGTTGCAAGGTGTCGTCGCCGACGGCCGAGGCGGCGTTGAGCGCCTCCTCCAGATCACCGGCTTCCAGCCAGTGGGCCTGCGCGTCTGACCGCTTAGCCCATACCCCGGCGTAGCAGTCCGCCTGAAGCTCCAGCTTGACCGACAGGGCGTTTGAGCCGCGCTCGCTCAGGCGCTGCTGCCTTTGCTGCACCTCGCCGGACAGGCCGGTAATGTTTTGCACGTGGTGGCCGACCTCATGGCCGATGACGTAGGCCAGGGCAAAGTCGCCGGATGCGCCCAGTTGCTGTTCCAGCGTGCGGGCAAAGTCGAGATCGAGATAGACCTTGCGGTCGGCGGGGCAGTAGAAGGGCCCCATGGCCGACTGACCCATGCCGCAGCCCGTCTGGGTGCCTTGCGTATAGAGGACAAGCGTCGAGGGCTCATAGCCGCGGATAGCCGAGGCCCACACCTCATTGGCCGAGGTGTGCATGACGTCGGTAAATTCGCAGGCCTTGTCGCCTTCGGGACAGGCCCCGACCGCGGCCGGACCGGAGGCCTGACCCGTCACCTGCGCCGTCTGGCTGAGCAGGGTCTGCGGGTCGATGCCGAAGACGAAGTAGCCGATCAGGGCCAGCACGATGGCCCCGATACTGCCGCCGCCGATCAGGGCCCCGCCGCCCAGACCGCGCCGATCCTCAACCCCGCTGCGGCGTCCGCCTTCCCAATCGACCATGATAAAATCCTGTTTTAGTGAACTACTTTTTTAAGCTGGCAGCATAGACGGGTTGGGTGAACCAGAAAACACTCAGATTATTTGGAATTTTCAGGCGACAATAAAAACTGGAAAGGCCAGACTCTCGTTTTGTTTCGACCGCATTTCACACAGTCTGTTGTCGCAATCGCCCCCTTGAAGGCCCAACCCTTGCCATCATCCACAAGGTGAGTTCGGCAACGCGGGCACCTCAAGAAAAAGTAGTTCGAACCAAGGCAAACACCCAAGAGGGCAATGAAAATGGCCGCTGGACTTCCCTTGTTCGACATAGCCCATACAATTAAGGCGAAGCCAATGATGGTGACAGCATTTGAACGAAGCAGCATTTCATAACCCCCCAGTCGAAAAACAAATATTCGTTCTATTGTCCCAAAGTGTACGCACCTCACATAAGAAGGCAATAGGAGAGGCGGTTCAGGCGGTTTTCAGTAGCCCCAGCACCATGTCGAGGTGCGTGCGTGACCATTTACTCAGGTCGTATTTCACGCCGCCGCCAATGATCTGGGTCAGCATAATCATGATGCCCGGCGCGATCACAATGTCTTCGATGCCGGTCAGCCGCTCCAGCGCGTCGGGCGCAAATTCGCCGCGCGCCATGCCGTGCCGGATCAGGTCGCGCAGGCTCTCGATTTCGCCGCCGACCAGCTCCAGCGCATAGAACTGACCGATTTCGGGCACGCGGTGGCTCTCCGAAATGATCAGTCTGAGGATGCCCAGCGTATGTTCGTCCTGAAGCAGGTTGGCGTAGAAGCGTTCGTGCTCGTGCCGCAACTGGTCCTCGGCGGAGCGTTCCGGGTCAAGGACGAAGTCTGCGCCTTTGATGGGGTCGGTAACATGACGGGCAACCGCCAGAAACAAATCCGTTTTGGTCGGATAATAGACGTAGATCAGCGCCTTGGAGATGCCGGCGCGTCGGGCAATGTCTTCCAGCCGCGTCGCCGCAAACCCATGCTGACAGAATTCGTCACGCGCCGCCTCCAGTATCTGACCCGGCCGCAGCGCCTTGGCGCGCTCGCGGATGCCGAGCCGTCTGGCGACGGCTTTCAGGCCGCAGGCGCAGGCGTCCTCGGCAGCGGCAGTGTGGGGTTTTGGCGGCATTGATTATTTTTAATACGCTGTTCGTTGACTGATCGGTCAATGAAACGATAAGTCTTTACAGATTACAAGTCTTCAGGATATCGCCCATGCGCGCTTTGGCCTCGGCTCCTTATGTTTCCACGGTTTTCAAACGGTCCGCCTCGCGGCTTTTGCTGAGCGGTGTGCTGGCCCTGTCTGTGGCGGCGTGCTCCGGTCAGAAGGGTGAGGCGCAAAAGAAGCCCGCCGAAGGGGCGCTGGTCGAGGCGACGCTGGCTACCGAAGCCGTGGCGCCTCTGGTGATTTCCGGCTCCGGCACGGTGGCTGCCTGGCAGGAGGCACCGATTGGTGCTGAGGTCGGCGGGCTGACCGCCACCGCCGTGCTGGCCGACGAAGGGCAGTATGTAAAGCAGGGGCAGCCGCTGCTGAAGATGAATGACGCGGTGTTGCGCGCCCAGCTTCAGCAGGCGCAGGCCGGTATCCAGAGCGCCAGAGCACAGGCCGTTGAGGCCGAGCGCGCCTATCAGCGGTATAAGGAGTTGTTCGATAAGGGCTATGCCTCTCAGTCGGCGCTCGATCAGAAAGAGGCCGCCTACAAGACCGCTCAGGCGCAGGTGGCCACTGCCGAGGCGTCTGCGGCGCAGGCCCAGACCCAGCTCAATCAGACGGTGGTGCGCGCCCCGGTATCGGGCCTGATCACTTCACGCACGGCTGTGGCCGGTCAGATTGTATCGCCGGGCACGGAACTGTTCCGCATCGTGCGCGACAATCGCATCGAAATGAATATGGAAGTGGTCGAAACCGAGCTGAGCGCGCTGAAAGCCGGCATGAGCGCCACCGTCACGGGCGAAACCGGACAGACCGTCACCGGCACGGTGCGCGTCGTCACCCCGGCGGTCAATCAGCAGACGCGGCTGGGCTATGCCCGCATCAGCATCCCCGCCGATGCCGGGTTCAAGCCGGGTCAGTTCGCGCGCGCTTCGATCACGGTCGGCGAACAGCCGGCGGTCCTTATCCCGCAAAAGGCCGTCGTCTATCAGCAGAACCAGCCGGTGGCCTTTGTCGTCGGGGCCAATAACAAGGTCAGTGGCCGCAAGGTGAAGACGGGGGAACGGCGCGGCGACGCCATTGTCATCGCGAGCGGCGTCAGTGCCGGGGAAAAGGTGGTGACCAGCGGGGCGGGCTTCCTGGTCGATGGGGATGCCGTGCGCGTCTCCAGAACGACCACACCGGCCGGGGCTGAAAAGGCCGGGGGCCAGTAATGAACAGCCCCGTCACGCCTCCCAATCGCGGCACCATTTCTTCTTGGTCGATCCGCAACCCCATCCCGACGGTGCTGTTCTTCATCGTCATGACCATTGTCGGCTGGGGCGCGTTTCAGGCCCTGCGCATCAACAACTTTCCGGATATCGACCTGCCGGTGGTGACCGCCACCTATGTGCAGTCGGGCGCGGCCCCGGCGGAACTGGAAACCCAGGTGACGCGCCGCGTCGAAGACGCCGTTTCCGGCATCGGCTCGGTCAAGCATATTACCTCCTACGTCAATGACGGGGTCTCCACGACCGCGATCGAGTTCCAGTTGGGCGTCGATCTCGAAAAGGCGACCAATGATGTGCGCAACGCCGTGGCGCAGATCCGTTCGGACCTGCCCGCCGACGTGCAGGACCCGATCATCCGCCGCGAAGAAGCGTCTGGCGAAGCGCTGATCAACTATATTATCCGCGGCGACGGCCTGAACCCGGAGCAGTTGTCGTGGTTCGTCGATAACGACATTTCCAAGAAAATTCTGGCCAATAAGGGCGTGGCCAAGCTGTCGCGCATCGGCGGGGTCGCGCGCGAAATCCGTATCCAGCTCGATCCGGCGCGTCTGGCCGGGCAGGGGATCACGGCGGCCGAGGTGTCGAACCAGTTGCGCGCCACCAATGTCAACCTGCCCGGCGGGCGGCTTGAGGTCGGTGGCTCTGAGCAGTCGATCCGCACGCTCGGCAATGCCGGTTCGGTCGATGCCCTGCGCGAAACGCGCATCGCCCTGTCGAACGGCGGCTCGGTGCGTCTGGGCGATCTGGGGCAGGTGATCGACACCTGGGGCGAGCCGCGGGAACGCGCGCGCTTCAATGGCAATGAGGTGGTGGGCTTCGCCGTCTATCGCTCCATCGGTTCATCCGAAGTCGATGTGGCCGACTCGGTGCGCAAGTCGATGGACGCCATCCGCAAGGCGCATCCGAACATGGTGATCGAAGAGGTCACGGCCTCGGTCGATTGGGTCAAGGAAAGCTATCTGGCCTCGATGGAAACCCTGCTGATCGGGGCGGCTTTGGCCGTGTTCGTGGTGTGGCTGTTCCTGCGTGACCTGCGGGCGACCTTCGTTTCGGCGGTGGCCATGCCCATGTCGCTGCTGCCGACCTTCTTCGTCATGTACGTGATCAACGACTCGTTCAACATCGTGTCGCTGCTGGCCCTGTCGCTGACTATCGGTATTCTGGTCGATGACGCCATCGTGGAAATTGAGAACATCGTCAGACACATACGCGACGGAAAAAAGCCCTATGACGCCGCTATTGAGGCCGCCGACGAAATCGGTCTTGCCGTGGTGGCGACGACGGCGACGATCATCGCCGTGTTCGCCCCGGTGGGCTTCATGCCGGGCATTGTGGGGCAGTTCTTCAAGAGCTTCGCGGTGGCGGCCTGCGTCTCGGTCTTCTTCTCGCTGGTGGTGGCGCGCACCCTGACCCCGCTGATGGGGGCCTATCTGATGCGCGCCAATCCGGGTAAAGAGCACGACGACCCGTTCTGGATGAAGGGCTATCTGAGCAGTTTGAGGTGGGGGCTTGAGAGCCCCTTATACTGGCGCACGCTTTTGTGGACGGTCGGGATCACGGTCGGCGGTGTGTTGCTTTTGATTGGCGCGGTGGAGTTTGTCGGTAAGGGGGCGGGTCTGATGACCGGTGCCGTCGGGCTGGGCGTGCTGGTGATCGGTCTGGGGCTGGGCCTTATCAGCGGCCGCGCCGAGGTACATGCACGCTGGCCGCTGGGTCTGATGTTGCTGGGCTTTGCGGCGCTGGCTCTCCTCATGGCGGCCGGGCCGTTTATGCCGCCCCCGCCGTCTGCGCCCGCCGCACCGCCCAAGGGTGTGGGGGCCTTTATCGGTGCCGGGATCGGCTTTGCCATCTTTGCGGCCCTGGCCTATGGCGTGTGGACGCTTCTGCGCAAACACGGCGGCGACGCCATGAAGATGCGCTGGGGCATTCTGATGGCCGGTATCGGCTTCTTCGTCCTGTCGATCTTCATTTCGAGCAAGCTGCCGGGCGAGTTCATCCCGGTCGGTGACAATGGCCGTTCCTTCCTGTCCATCGAAATGCCGCCGGGTACGCGGCTGGATGAAACCGACGCCGTGGTCATCTCGGTCATGGAGGAGTTGAAAAAGCGTCCGGAGGTCAAGAGCGCCTTTGCCTCGGTCGATCTGCGCAAGGCCAACCTGACCATCAACCTGATCCCGCGCCATGAGCGCAAGCTGACGCAGCAGCAGTTTGAGTCGGACTTCAACACCTTCGTGTCGCGCTATCCGGGCGTGCGCGCCTCGTTCGGGCAGGAAGGCGGTGGGGGCGGCGTCATCTCCTTCACCCTGGCGTCTGACGACCCGGTGGCGCTGGAGCGCGCGTCGCGTGAGCTGGAGCGCCAGATGCGCGGCCTGTCCAGCCTGCGTAACGTCTTCTCGGCCTCCAACCTGTCGCGGCCCGAAGTGCTGGTGACGCCGAAGCCGGATCAGGCGGCGCTGATGGGCGTCTCGTCGCAAGCCATTTCGCAGGCGGCGCGTGTGGCCACGGTCGGCGACTTCGATCAGATTCTGGCGAAGTACAATATTGGTGACCGTCAGGTGCCGATCCGCGTGCTGATGGATACGCAGGCGCGTACCGCCGTGGAGACTTTGGCCGAACTGAAGGTGCCGACCAATACGGGCGTGCCTGTGCCTCTGGAGGCAGTGGCCGATGTGCGCTTCGGCTCCGGTCCGATCCAGATCACGCGCATCGACCGGTCGCGCACTGCGACGGTGAAGGCCAACCTGCCCGAAGGCGTGCCCGCGGGTATCGCCCAGGACGCCGTACGCAACCTGCCGATCATGAAGAACCTGCCCGAGGGCGTGCAGGAACTGGTCACCGGCGATCAGGAAAGTCAGGCCGAAATGGCCACCGGCTTCATGGTGGCCATCGGCACGGGTATCATGCTGATGTATGTGGTGCTGGTCCTGCTGTTCCGCAGCTTCACCATCCCCATCACCATCCTGACGGCCCTGCCGCTCAGCTTTGGCGGGGCCTTCTTCCTGCTGCTGATCACCGATAAGTCGCTGTCCATGCCCGCCCTGATCGGTCTGATCATGCTGACCGGCATTGCGGCCAAGAACTCGATCCTGCTGGTCGAATACGCGCTGGAGGCCATCAATCGCGGGATGCCGCGCATGGACGCCCTGATGGACGCGGCGCATAAGCGGGCGCGGCCGATCCTGATGACCACCGTGGCCATGGGGGCAGGCATGTTGCCCATCGCCGTGGGCTGGGGGGCCGACGTGGCTTTCCGCGCGCCTATGGCTATTGCGGTTATTGGCGGGCTGATTACGTCCACGCTTCTGTCTCTGCTCTTCGTGCCGGTGGCCTATACGCTGGTCGATGACTTCGCACAGTTTCTGGGGCGGCATACGCGCAAATATTTCCGCGCCCAGAAGGAGAGCGATCCGGAAACCGTGGCGGGGGAGTAGGTGTCCGACGCCCCCAACACCGTGCGCGTAGTGGCCACATCGAAAGTTGCCGATGCTCTGCGCGTTCATTGTGAGCTGAGTTTTGATCCGGCGGACTATCCGTATTCCGGTCCGCTGGCACCCTGCGCGCTCGACATGACGCTATACGACAACCCTGCCTGTGAACTGCACAGGATGGTTGAAAAGGTTGGCAAACGTGTCGTCTTCGAACGGTTTGATGCTCTGGATAATCGGGTTCCGGAGATCGGGAAGACCTATTTCTACAGAGGGTACTGGATTCCAGAGTTTCTGGATGCTGCGATGGATACAGAGGCGGTGTGGAGTCTGAGGGACTATCCCGATAACGGTGATCACGACCATAGCCTGTTCACCTGGGATACGATTGCCGCTTATGCCGACAATAAACAGGGCTACTTCAATGAACGCCACGGTTGGGTGACGGTTGAGGCCTATGCACAATTTATCAAGGGCGATCTGTATCGCCTGAGAGAGGCCCGCGGTTTGTGAACCTGCGTAACGGATATCCGCTTTCGCTGTGGGTTAGGCACGAGCCCCTTCGGCGATCAGGAAGTCGCGGATCGAGTCGGCGGACACATCCCTGGCCACAAAGGCCTCACCGATCCCCTTGACCAGCACAAAGACCAGCTTGCCGCCTTCGGCCTTCTTGTCATGGCCCATATGGCGGATCAGCGTATCCGCATCAAAGGCCGCGTTGCGAATCTGCGTCATCTGCGTCGGCAGGCCTGCCTTGGCAATAGCCGCCACGGCGCGGTCGGCCTCGGCCTGAGAACACAGGCCCATTCGCGCGGAATAGCGGAAGGCCATGCCCATGCCGATGGCCACGGCTTCGCCATGCAGCAGGGTGTCGCCAAACCCCAGCTCGGCCTCCAGCGCGTGGCCGAAGGTGTGCCCCAGATTGAGCAGGGCCCGTTGCCCGCCCTCGCGTTCATCGGCGGCGACGATTTCGGCCTTCATCTCGACCGAGCGGGCGACGGCGCGCTCAATGGCCGCCGGCTCCAGCGACAGCACGGCCTGATCATTCGCCTCCAGCCACTCGAAAAACGCCTTGTCGCCCAGCAGGCCGTACTTGATCACCTCGGCGTAGCCGCAGCGGATGTCGCGCGCCGGCAGGGTGGCCAGCACGTCGAGATCGCACAGGACCAGACGCGGCTGATGGAAGGCCCCGATCAGGTTCTTGCCCTTCGGGTGGTCGATGGCCGTCTTGCCACCGACGCTGGAATCGACCTGGGCCAGCACGGTGGTGGGGATCTGCACGAAGTCGATGCCGCGCATATAGATGGCCGCCGCAAAGCCGGTCAGGTCACCGATGACGCCGCCACCCAGCGCGATAATCACGTCCTTGCGGTCCAGACCGGCCTCGACCAGACCGTCGGTCAGGGCCTTCAGACCCTCCCAGGACTTGGTTTCTTCCCCGGCGGGCAGGGTCAGGATCTGCGCGGCAATGCCTTCGGCCTCCAGCACCTCTTTGAGGCGCACCGCGTGCAGCGGCCCCACATGGGTGTCCGTGATGATCAGGGTGCGGCGGTTTTTCAGGAAGGGGAGGACGCGACGACCGGCCGACGCGATCAGGCCGGTGCCGACCTCGACCTCATAGGGGCGGAAATCGCCGCCGGAGACAGGAAGTGTGGGCATTATTTCGTTTCCAGAAAGCGCTTAAGCGCGCCGATGACCAGCTCGACGCTCTTGCCGTGCGACTGATCGCCGGTATCGACCGTAATGTCGGCCTTGGCGTAGAAGGGATAGCGTTTCGCCTCATGCTCGCGCAGGACCTCCATCGGGTCGCGGTCGCGCAGCAGCGGGCGATGATTGCGCTGGGCGACGCGCCGCGCGATGACGCGCAGATCGGTCTTCAGCCACACGGTGACGGCCTTTTGCTTGATGATGTCGTGGGTGGCGGGCTGCACAAAGGCCCCGCCGCCGGTCGCCAGTATCTGCGGCCCGTCGTCGAGCAGGCGCGAAATCACCTTCTGCTCGCCGTCGCGGAAGCCCGCCTCGCCAAAGGCGGCAAAGATGTCGGAGACGCTGAGGCCTGCGGCCTTTTCGATCTCTTCGTCGGCATCGCGGAAGGGCACGGCCAGGGCTTCGGCTAGCCGCCGGCCCACCGTGGTCTTGCCCACACCCATCAGCCCCACCAGCGCCACCGGGCGCGGCAGGATCAGACGCGGTTCAGTCGGTTTCGAGGTCTCAGGCACGACGCGCGCGCCCCGTGCGCGGAAAAACGATATGCATGCAGGTGCTTTACACGATGTTGGCCCGATTTAGCCAGTCATAAACCAAATTGCTTTGATAGTGCCCCAGATCGTTCCAAGGACGGTTAATCGTCCGCCGTTTCGAAAGCCACACCATGCGTCCCGATCCGCTCACCGCTTTTTTTGAGATGCTCAGCGTCGAACGCAATGCCTCACCGCGCACGCGGGAGGCCTATGGTCAGGACCTGCTCGATCTGCGCAACCATGCCAACGTCGATGCCGACGGGCTTTTGACGCTCGGCGAAAGCGATATTGCCGGGTTTTTTGCGGCGCTGGATGCGCGCGGACTGGCCTCATCGACGCTTCAGCGCAAGCGCGCCGCCGTGCGGCAATTCTATCGCTTCTGCGTGCGCGAAGGGCTGAGCGACACCGACCCCAGCCGCAAGATCGCCGCCGCCAGAAAAGGCCGGCCCCTGCCCAAAATCCTCAGCCGCGAAGAGGTGGACGCCCTGATCGCCGCTGCGGATGCGAAGGACGCGCATCAGGCCACCCGCCTGCAATGCCTGATCGAGATCGCCTATGCCTCAGGGATGCGGGTGTCGGAAATCGTCGCCTTACGCCTTGATGCCGTGCAAAAAGACCCGGCCTATCTGATCGTCAAGGGCAAGGGGGGCACCGAGCGGCTGGTGCCGCTCAATCCGTCGGCACGCGCGGCGATTAAAGACTATCTCGACATCCGGCCGTTGTTTCTGGGGGCGAAAGACAAGGCCAACCCCTACCTTTTTTGCTCGCGCGGGGCGCAAGGGCACCTGACGCGCCGCCGGGTGGGGCAGTTGCTGGACGAGGCGGCGCTTGAGGCCGGGATCGACCCGGCGCGTGTGTCGCCGCACGTCCTGCGCCATGCCTTTGCCACCCACCTGCTCGAAGGCGGGGCCGACCTGCGCGTCGTGCAAACGCTTCTGGGGCACGCCGACATTTCGACGACGCAGGTCTATACGCATGTGGCGACCGAACGGCTGAAAGAGGTGGTCGAAACGCACCACCCCCTGTCGAAACGCCGCGCCGGATAAGCAATTCCTGAACCCTTGTCCCTTTGGGCATATTGCTCCCCGCCGCGACTTGAGCTAAACGCCAAGGTTTGTAACGGAACCTGAGTCCCGGAAGATCATGCGCCATTATCTCGAATTCGAACGTCCGATCGCCGATCTGGAAGCCAAGATCGAGGAATTATCGGCCCTGTCGTCTTCGGGAGGGGCTAATCTCGACACCGAAATCCGCGCCCTGCGTGAGCGCACTCAGGTGCTGATCAAGGAAACCTACGACCGCCTTGAGCCGTGGCAAAAGACCATGGTCGCCCGCCATCCGGAACGCCCGCATCTGGTCGATTATCTCAATGGCCTGATCGAGGATTTCGTTGAGCTGCGTGGAGACCGCAAATTCGGCGACGATCAGGCGATTGTCGGCGGTCTGGGGCGTTTCCGTGGGCGCTCTGTGGTCGTGATGGGCCACGAAAAGGGCCACGACACCAATTCGCGCCTGCGCCACAATTTCGGCATGGCGCGTCCGGAAGGCTACCGCAAGGCGGTGCGCCTGATGGATATGGCCGAACAATATGGCCTGCCGGTCATCACCTTTGTGGATACGGCGGGGGCCTATCCCGGCATCGGGGCCGAGGAACGCGGTCAGGCCGAGGCCATTGCGCGTTCGACCGAGCGCGGCCTGACGCTGAAGGTGCCGTTTGTCGCCACCGTGACCGGCGAAGGCGGGTCAGGCGGGGCGATTGCGCTGGCGGCTGCCAACCGCGTGCTGATCCTAGAACACTCCATCTATTCGGTCATCTCACCGGAAGGCGCGGCCTCCATCCTGTGGCGCGACGGCTCGCGCGCCAAGGACGCTGCCGATCAGATGAAGATCACCGCCACCGACCTGCTGAAACTGGGGATCGTTGATCGCATCATCGAAGAACCCGCCGGCGGCGCGCACGCCGACAAGGAGGCGGCGATCAAAAAGGTCGGCGATGTGGTGGAATCCGAGCTTCAGGCGCTGGATTACCTGTCGCCGGATCAACTGGTGGCGCAGCGCGCCGAACGCTTCTACAAGATCGGCCAGACGGGGCTGGTGTAAGACACGGCCTGTACAGGCAGGCATCCATAGCTCACCTGCATTGAAATTATATGTAGATTCTATATATTGATGTGCGTGGATAACCCGCATGGCAGGAGCGCCCTATGGCCGTAACGTCTTTCAATATTGACGATAAGATGGATCAGACGCTGGAGTCGCTCAAGGCACACTACGGCGCAACCTCGAAAGCCGAAATCCTGCGTAAGGCCGTAGCCCTGCTGAGTGTCGCCAGCAAGAATGAAGCGGAAGATGGTACGATCCTGCTTAGCGACGGCAAGGGTAAGGATATCAGAGTCATCGTGAAGTAACACCGGGGGCACTGGGACGCCATTGGGGGGCGGTGATGACAGAATCTATCAACCTATCTGATGCGCCTATTGGCCGGATCAGCGATCGTGAAAAGGCCGAAGTGGCCAGCATACGCACCGATACTTGGGTGCGGGCCTGCATGGCCGCAGCCTTGGTTGGTCTGTTTATCTTCCTGAACTGGCAGGTGATGGACTTTGTCGGCAAGGCCTTGCAACAGGATGCGAAATTGCTCGCCGCCAGTCAGTTCAACGGCGTTTATAAAGCCCTGATCACGCCTGAAGTGGTTATGGCACTGATCACGGCGACCGCCGTGCAACTGGGCGCGGCGATTATCACCATCGTGGGTTATCTGTTCCCCAAGCCAAGAGGTTAAAACCCCACCGTCTTCGGGGCATCGCCCTTGGCAAAGGTCAGGCTCTTGGTCACGCCGTTAATCCGTACATTGACCAGCCCGACGCCGGTTTTGCGCGAGTTCGGGAACAGGCCATAGGCGACCGTCACGCTTTTGGGCACGCGGTCCAGCTTGCCCTTGAAGGTGAATTGCAGGTCGTCGCCCCAGGCTTCGTAGGCAAAAAAGTCGAGCCTCTGACCATTGATCGTAAAGGCGTCGCGCAGGTGGCCTTCCAGCGCCTTGAGGGCGTCCGGATCGTCCACGGAGGGTTGCGCGTCGGGGGCCAGTTCGACCAGCTCCGGCTCGCTGTCGTGCGCCGACAGGGTATGGATCACCGTTACGGTGCCATCGGCCGCGATTTCCACCACACTCAGTGTATGATGGCCGCGATGGGCCAGCACAGGAGAGGCAACGGCCAGTGCGAGGGCGCTCAGCAAGATTGTGCGCCTTTTAATCCCCTCTCCCTTGAGGGAGAGGGGTAGGGTGAGGGGGGAGTAAAGCAAAACCATCGTAATTCCTTCTCCCCCTCACCCGGCCTTTCAGGCCACCCTCTCCCTCAAGGGAGAGGGGATTAAACTACTTCTTGTCCGCCTTTTTGGGCTGGGTTTTCAGGCTGTCCGGCGTGACGACCAGATCGTCGTCCTTCATGCGGTTGGGCGCGTCTTCGCCTTCGCGGACCTCAAAGCGCTGTTCGTCGATCTTGCGCGGGAAGGCGTTGTTGGAGACATCGGCGTCCGCCGTTTCCCACAGCGGGTCGATGACCGCCTGTTTCAATGTCTTCAGCGTCGCGTGCTGCCACGTGACCTGCGCCGGATTATAGCGCCAGACCTCGGCCGGGATACGCACGGTTTCGGAGGTGCCGTCGGTGTAGTCCATCTTGAGGATCACCGGCATGACCAGACCGCCCTTGTTACGGAAGGTGAAGTTGTAGAAGTTGTCCTTCACCGCCAGCGCCTCTTTCAGGTCCGGGTCGATGTCCTTTTGCAGGTCGGCATACTTCTTCTTCTCCTTGACCGTGGGTTCCCACTTGTCATCGGTATTGTAGTAATCAACCGTGGCCGGATCGGTCTCAACGACCGTCTTGCCGGTATTGCGCGCGGCGGTCAGCGAGTCGGGCTGCGCGTCGTCCTGCACCTTTTCCCAAGCCTTTTCGACGACCGGATCGCGCGTATTGAGGCGAGCCTTCTTCACATCGGCCAGCTCGATATCCACGTGGTCGGTCGAATAGAACCAGCCGCGCCAGAACCAGTCGAGGTCGGTGCCCGATGCCTCTTCCATGGTGCGGAAGAAGTCGTAAGGGGTCGGGCGCTTGAACTGCCAGCGGCGCGAATATTCCTTGAAGGCAAAATCGAACTTTTCGCGCCCCAGCACGGTTTCGCGCAGGATGGTCAACGCCGCCGCCGGCTTGCCATAGGCGTTGTTGCCGAATTGCGGGATCGATTCCGAATTGGTCATGATCGGCACCTGATTTTCGCTCAGCATGTACTCGACCATCGACTTGGGCTCACCGCGGCGGGTGGGGTAGTCCTTGTCCCATTCCTTTTCGGCCTGAAACTGGAGGAAGGAGTTGATGCCTTCGTCCATCCACGTCCACTGACGCTCGTCGGAATTAACCGTCATCGGGAACCAGATATGGCCGATCTCGTGGATAACCACGCCGATCAGGCCGTATTTGGCGCGTTCCGTATAGGTCAGCTCCCCCGTCTTCTTGTCCTTCACCGGGCGCGGGCCGTTAAAGGTGATCATCGGGTATTCCATGCCGCCGACTGGCCCGTTGACCGACTGCGCCGTCGGGTAGGGGTAGGCGAAGGCAAACTTGCCATAGACGTTCAGCGTGTGGGCGATCGACTTGGTCGAATAGGCATCCCACAGCGGGCGCGCCTCCTTGGGGAAGAAGGACATGGCCATGACGGTCGGGTGCGCCGGATCGGCGTTCTTTACGCCCATGGCGTCCCAGATGAATTTGCGCGACGACCCGAAGGCGAAGTCACGCACATTGTCGGCCTTGAACTTCCAGGTCTTGGTGCCTGTGGCCTTGCCTTTTTCGGCGGCTGCGGCCTCATCGGGTGTCACGACATAGACCGGGGCCGTGGCCGTCTTCGCCTCCGTGAAGCGCTTTTGCTGCGCGGCGGTCAGGACCTCGCCGGGGTTGAGCAGCTCGCCGGTGGCCGAGACGACGTGATCGGCGGGGACGGTCAGTTCGACCTCATAGTCGCCGAATTCCAGCGTGAATTCGCCCGAGCCGATAAAGGCCTTGTTGTGCCAGCCTTCATAGTCCGAATAGACGGCCAGACGCGGGAACCACTGCGCCCCCAGAAAGATGCAGTTGCCGTCTTCGCCCGGCTTGGTGAAGCATTCATAGCCCGAACGGCCGCCAACCACGCGGGTCTCGGGCAGGGGCACGCTCCACGCCACGGTGAAGGTCAGGCTTTCGCCCGACTTCAGCGGCTGCGCCAGATCAATACGCATCAGGGTGTCGTTGAGCGTGAAGGGCAGGGCGCTGCTGTCGGCGGCGGTGACCTTGAGGTCGTTAAAGCCGCCTTCCCACACCTGCATGCGCTTGACGCGGCGCACTTCGCCCACCGAAATCTCTTTCGACGGCGACACGGTGTCGGCCAGTTGCGCGATGGAGTCGCGCTTGTAATTGTTCTGATCGAGCATCAGCCACAGATAGCGCAGCGTATCGGGCGAGTTGTTCTTGTAGGTGACGGTCTGCGTCGCCGTCAGGGTGCGCGTCGCCTCGTTCAGTGAGGCCTTGATGCGGTAATCGACCTTCTGCTGCCAGTAGCGATAGCCCGGCTCACCCGCAGCATTGCGGTAGTCGGTGGGCGTCGGCCATTCTTCGCCTTCCAACTGACGGAACTTGTCCTCAAAACGGCCCTTGGTCTGTTCGACCGGATCGGCCAGTGCGACGGAGGTGACGGCCGGAAAGGCCAGAACACACGAAGCGAGCAGCAGCTTTTTAAACACGGATGACCCCAGCGAAAACGATGTGCGGACAGGCTAAGCGCATTGCGCCGCCGATGGCCGCAAAAAAGTCTTTATACGTTCCTTTTGAAACGAATTTTGCCGGACGCGCAAGACTATATCTCTTAATGGAATCGTATAAGCACCTCCCCTGATTTCAGGGGAGGTGGATTTGAGACCGCAGGTCTCAAAGACGGTGGGGTTAATACCGCTGCCTTAACCCCACCCGGCGCTACGCGCCACCCTCCCCTGAAATCAGGGGAGGTGCTATAGCGAGATGTCGTTTCCATCTAAAATGGTTCCGCTATAATCCGCCGCTCCTGTGCGCGAAGCGAACGGGGAGGGGGTTAAGCGCCAGCCTTCTCACCTGTGGCGGCCGCCAGCGCCTTTTCCATCGTCACCTGATGCGGATAGGGGATGTAGATGCCCGCCGCACCGAATTCTTCCTTGACCGATTTCAGCACGTCGGCGCGCACCTGACCATGCTGAGCCACCGTCACCTGCGCCGTTACCTTTAATTGCACGCCGTTGTCGGTAAAGTTCTCAACCCCGGCCCAGACCTCTGGTGTGGACAGGGTGCCGGGGTGCGAGCCCGTCACTTTTTTCAGGATGGACAGCGCCTTATCGAGATCGGTGGCGAAATCGACCGTCACCAGTATGGCCAGGGTGCGGTGGCCGTAATGGCTGATATTGATGATGCGGTCGGAAAAGATCTTGGCATTGGGGATATAGACCTTATGGCTGTCGCCATTGGTCAGTTCAGTCGAAAACAGGCCCAGCCGCCCGACGGTGCCAGTCACATCGCCAATCGTCACCGTATCGCCGATGCGATAGGGCTTTTGCACCAGCAGCATGATGCCTGAGGCGACATTGGACAGTGTCCCTTGCAACGCCAGACCGATGGCCAGAGACGCCGCCCCCAGAACGGTCAGGATCGAGGTCGTCTGCACGCCCAGCCGGTTGAGGATGACCACCAGACCGACCACCATGATCAGCCACCACACCACCTGCGACAGGAACTCCGGCAGGGTGCGGTCGGCGTCGGAATGGGCGTAGCGCTTGGCGGTTTTGCGTACCGTGTTCGACAGCCACTGCGACAGGAACAGGGTGACCATCAGGATGAGGGCGGCGATCAGAAGGTTGGACAGAAACTCCGAATGCTGCGTCAGGTCACCCCAGAAGGTTTGCACATTGCTGACGAAATAGCTGAAACGCTGCGGAATTTCACGAAAGTCAAACGTCATCTCAGGGCCTCAGAGTCCGCTAAAATAGGCTTTGGCTTCGGGCCGCCACAGGGCTTTCAGCTCGGCATAGGGCACCACATAATAGACGCCCATACAGGCGCCCATGACGTGCGGCAGGTCGCTGCGGCTGAAGACCAGCCCCTTGTCGTTAAACGAGGTTTGGTAGTCATAACCGACGTCGTCGGCCAGACATTCCGGGATCGACCGGTCCCCGACAAACCAGGGTGACTGTGGCGATAACTTCGCTTTGAGCCTTTGGAAGGCCGGTGTCTCCGGGCGTTCATCGCCGGGGGCCCATCCGGGCGGCGTGATATACAGGTTGAGCAACTGATCGGCATTAAGATACCCGCCCCGCTTGAGGTCATACATGGTGATACCCCAGCTATTGCTGGGGTGTGCGCCACCGCAATAGGTCGATCCGGCGCTTTCGACGGCCATCAGGCTGGAGGACACGTAAACGACCTTATCGGTGAAGTCCTCAAAACCGCCGGTCGTGCCCGCGCCGACAAAACCGGTCTGCGAGAGACAATCCAGAGCGTTCTCCACCCGGAAAAACCGTTCAACGTCCAGGGTCGCATTGACCTTGGCAAGGACCGCCGGATCAGGATGCCGTGTCAGTTGCAGATAGTGCACACCGGTCGCCTTGTCTGTAACGGTCCGGTAGGCGATCTGTCCGGCGCTGATCTCCGGTCCATAGACATTGTTTTGGTTGACGCGGCGGGCGCGGAACGGGTCGTTACGCGCCAGTTCGCCTCTCCCCTGATTGAGTGTGTCGTCAACTGCGTACAGATCCCCCGGTTGGGTGAGGCTCAGGGTCGAAGTCAAAGACCGCGTCACGTTCTTCGTAAGGCTAACCGGCAGGCTGGCCTTCTTGCCCTTGGCGGTCCATGTACCAGTTAATCCTGCGGGTGCAGGTTTGAGAGTGAGTGTCCCCGTGACCGGGCAATCCGGCCCTACGAAGCAGCCGGGGTGTTCCTGAAAGGTGAGGGCGGCACCACTGGCTTTCAGTGAGATAAGGGTACGATAGCGGGTGTAATAGTATTGACCAATATAGACGGTCTTGCCCTTTACCGTGGCGGATCGCAGTTCCACAACAACGGGACTTTTACCGATGGTCCCCTCGTACACCGTCTGGGTGACCGTGTCGGCGTGGGCCGTAGTGGTCATGAGAAGACCGAGCCCAAAGACCACACTTGCCAGTAATTTCATGATCAATCCCCCTCTGCTGTCGTGGACCGGGTTTTACGCCGCTGTCTGAAAAAGTCTTTTAGCACCTGACCCGTCTCGGCCTCAAGCACGCCGCCGGTGACGTCGGGGGCCCAGTGGCAGGTCGGCTGCGCAAAAAAGCGCGGGCCGCTTTCGACCGCGCCGCCC